>CAZLYT010000279.1:0-2982 GCA_964563515.1 uncultured Candidatus Competibacteraceae bacterium
GCGCGCAGCAGCGCCTCGCGTTGCCGCTCGATTTGACGGCGTAGAGGCCACGGGTGGTCGTCGTTCGCCAGGAAAGTCGCAATCTCGTCGAGCGTCTCTTCCGAGATTTCAAGGCACGCGCGCTCCGGGTTCCAGAAGGATGGCGGTTCGATGTGCTGCCAGTCCCGCCCGATGTACTCCTTGAACTCGCTTGCTTTCGGCGCCCCGAGTGCGTTGAGGGCCTGCAGCACACGATCGATCTCCGTAGTAGCAACCACCTCACCCTTCTCGATGCGGGAGACTCTGCTTTGGTCCAGCCCGGACTTCTCCGCCAGTACTGACTGGGTGACGCCTGCACTGGCACGAAGGCGGGCAATCGCCCTACTCACCGTTTGCGTTTGGGTGTATTCAGTCATTTCCGCCTCCTCCACAGTTTAGATGCAGCATCCACGCGTTGCTGTCAACGCTGGAGGGAGATGCTTGTGCTGTCTTCAGCCGCCTGCGGCGTTTCCCTTCCCTCCAGTCTTAGGTAGGGAGGGAAGGGAACACACCGCCCCCATGCGCCACCGCGCCGCGTTACGGACCCTGCACGCCATTTTGCTTATCAAGACCTCCTCGGGCACACTGACGAGAGGTGCGATTGGGGGCATTTATGGGGGCATGTCGCGAAATGTGAATCAGCTAATACTAGAATAATCAATTACTTCAAAATTTTATTTGGTAGTCGCCGCCGCGCGCCGCCCTCTTTTCGTGTTCGCGATGTCAAGGCCACTCACCAAGAGCCAGAGCTGTTGAGTTGACAAGTCTTTGGCGACCGAATCCGCCACCCTGAAAGGCAGTTGGTCTTACCAATCGTTGCAGACGCGAGGTGAAGGTCGGATGTGCTGGCACTGTGGCGTTTGGTAGGACTCCCCTCCCCCGGCACGCGCGCAGTTCGCAGAATACAAAGGACCCGACCAAATCAGGCCGCTTTGCGGGTATTGCGGATTTTGCGCATAGCGATTCGGAAGTAGGAGGCTCCAGATGCCTGGGATCTTGGCCATTGCCTGTAGCTGACTGGCTCCCCGCAGCAAGTTGGACGGAAGCACCCCAGGCTTCTGGGAACGCCTCACGGGCCCGATCCGTGCGTGGCGATCATCAGCGACCTCAGCAACTTCACCTGGCGGTTTAGCTTCTAGCCTGTGCGAGCCAGCAGAATACGCGCCCCATCAGAGGGTTGCACGGCGCGCGCGTAAATCCCGTGTAAGCTCAACTGGCTACTGGTCAGGCAAAAAAGGATGCAGTACACCCGAGAGGAGGCACAGAAATAGTATCGAGCGAGTGACTGTCCAGCATGTGTCTGCCTGCAGAGTTCATTCTGCGGCGACGGTTGCATGGCTGACCCTGCTGGAGGAGTCGTTGGGTGATGGGGCTTGAGGCGAGCCGCCACCCGAGGGAAACGACAGTGGGGACCACGCGGGGGATCAGAACTTCTGGTGCGATTGTAAGTTACTGAATATTATAGTATCCTCTCATTGTATTGGCGGAGAGGGTGGGATTCGAACCCACGGACCCCCGGAGGGGTCACTTGATTTCGAGTCAAGCCCGTTCGACCACTCCGGCACCTCTCCGCGGGAGCGCAGGCCCGAAAGGTCGGTGGCGGCCTGCTGGACTGCCGGCGCGGGAGTGTACATGATGACTGCAGGCCAGCCTACCCCGAACACCGTCACCTGATGCTGCACGCCTTGTTCGCCATGTGGCTCGCGCTGAACGCGTTACTCCGCCTCTTTCCCGGGCTCGCGCCGAGCGAGCTCGAACAGGTGCGGGAGCGTGGCGAGCTGCGGGTTCTGACGCGACACGATCTCACCACCTACTACCAGGGGCCCGACGCTCCAGCCGGCCTCGAGTTCGAATTAGCGCAGCGTTTTGCCGAGCACTTGGAGGTGAGGCTTCGGCTCGACGTGGCCAAGGACTTTTCGTCCATCCTGCCTCGGGTCGAGCGCGGCGAGGTGGACATGGCGGCGGCCGGCATTGCCGTGACCCCGCAACGTCAGCGGCGGGTTCGGTTTGGCCCCCCCTATCAGTCCATTCGTCCCCAGCTGGTGTACCGGCGCGGTGGCAGAGCACCTGCCAACCTGAACACCATCGACGGCATGTCGCTGGAGGTATTGCCCGGCAGCAGCCACGCCGAGCGGTTGAGGGCGCTGGGAGCCACGTATCCCCTCCTGCAGTGGCGCGAATCGGATGCCGCGAGCAGCCAGGAGATGCTCGAACTGGTCCATGAGGGGCTGGTGGACTATGCGGTGACCAACTCTCACGAAATCAAGCTGAAGCAGCTTTACTACCCGGAGCTCAAAGTCGCTTTCGACGTTGGCGGACCCCTGCTGCTGGCGTGGGCGTTCCCTAAGGGGCGCGACGACAGTTTGGTGCGGGCAGCACGGGAGTTCTTCGGCGAGCTGGAGCAGACTGGCGAGCTGCAAGCGTTGATTGAGCGTTATTACGGACACATCGACCGTCTCGACTATGTCAGCGTCCACCGCTTCGTGCGCGCCACCTACAGCCGCTTGCCGAGCTATCAACGGCTATTCCAGGACGCCGCCGCCGAGATCGGTTGGGATTGGCGGCTGCTCGCCGCGATGGGTTATCAAGAATCTCATTGGGATCCGGCAGCGCGCTCGCCCACCGGAGTCCGGGGCTTGATGATGCTGACCCAGACAACTGCCAAGCAAGTCGGTGTGGATGATCGACTCGACCCCAGCCAGAGCATCGCCGGCGGCGCCCTCTACCTGGACCGAGTCAAGCGGCGCATCTCTCGGCGGGTGGCCGAGCCCGACCGCACCTGGTTGGCGCTGGCGGCCTACAACGTGGGCTTGGGCCATCTGGAGGATGCCCGCCGGCTGGCCACGGAGCATGGCGCCAATCCAGATCGGTGGGCAGACGTGCGGCGCTTCCTGCCGCTGCTCGCCGACGAGGAATGGCATACGCTCACCCGCTACGGCTACGCCCGCGGCCAGGAGCCGGTGG
>CAZLYT010000280.1:0-4073 GCA_964563515.1 uncultured Candidatus Competibacteraceae bacterium
AAAGTACCCGATTTAGATAGTATGCTCATTCCGCTTACGCTCACGCTCTGCATTGGGCTGGGGATGCTGGCCGGATTGGTCATCAGGATGTTAGTAACCTGGATTGTTAAGACAATTAGAGCCAGGTACATTGAGAAAATAGTTGACCAATGGTTAAGTACAGCCCTTCAGGTGACGCTTTCGCTACCATTTATAATTGGCGCATACTTTATTTATCACCCGTTGGCCGAAGACGCCTTTGAACAGGTCAACTTGAGCAACGATTGGCAGGCCGAGGATTTGGTCGAGGAGGTTGTCGCCATTGCCGCAGCCGGTACGCCGCTTTCTATTATTGGACAAGATAACAGTGTTTTGCCCGATTTTATTTACGCTAAAACCATTCTGGGCCAACCTGGAGCAAAGCCCCCCCTCGGGGTGGAACCCCTGTCAACCACCACCCTCAGCCGTATGCCGGAGGCGGCCAGCATTGCCCTGCTCAGGGACCGATTTAACCAGGGCCACAGGGTTTTGGTGGACATCGAGACGATTGATTTGGGCTTTATTCCCTGGATTAACCATGCCATAGAAACCGGACAAATTTTTCAAGCGCCCACCGGCCACCCCTATTTATGGGAACTGCTGCCGCGCCCGATGAACCATTTTTTACCCGAAACCGAAGCCTGGATTGAAACGCCGCCGGGTCAATTTGTTGAAGGCCAGGCTTCGATTATTGCCTTTCATCAGCGGGTGATTAACAAGCGTACCGGCTGTTTTTTGCGTTTAACCTTATTTTGGCGGGTAGAACAGCCTCTTAACCAGGATTATTTTATTTCGGTGCAGCCTTTAGGCGGCGAAACTGTGCTGGACAAAAACGACCATCTGGCCTTGATGCGGGGCTATTTGCCGACCTCTCAAATTCTACCGGGCGAAATTGTACGTGATGAAGTTGACCTGCTCATTCGCCAGCCGGCGGGGTTGCCCGGCATCATGCTGGTCGTCAACCTGTTTCAAGTACAGGGCAATCAATTCCCTACGTTTGGACAGGCAACGCTGCCAATTACGGTAAACCCCAGTGGCTGCATTCGTCGTTAGGAGATACTTTGCCGGACAGTTTCGCGCAGCTTGTCAATAACAACGCGCTGCCCGGATTGGGAGTCAATATAGTACCATTGCTCCCAGCCGTTGCAAGGCCCTTGCCCCGAGGAGGGGCTTTGCTCTTGAATTGCCTTAGCCACCTGATGAATTGAGCCGGTAGTGCCCTTATGTTTCAGGTGTCCATTGGCTAAAATGGTGGCAGTAATATTTCCTCGGCAGCCAAAATAAAGTGTTTGACCCGGTTGCAGCAATCCTTGTTCAATCAGCATACCAAAAGGGATGCGTGGACGGTTACGCCTGTTGGGGAATGAGTAAACGCTTTCCTCAAACGGTTCCAGTTGAATGGCCTCAATGCGCTGCCGGGCAAGTTCAACATAGTGGTTGTTTTTTTCGATGCCAATCCACTGGCGGTGCAACTTTTTAGCCACCGCGCCGGTGGTACCGGTTCCAAAGAAGGGGTCAAGGATAACATCGCCGGGGTTTGAACTGGCTTGAATGACGCGATAAAGCAGCGCCTCCGGCTTTTGCGTGGAGTGAGCCTTGCTGCCGCCGTTATTCTTCAGGCGTTCTTTGCCGTTGCACACCGGAAATACCCAGTCGCTGCGCATTTGCAGGTCGCCGTTTTGGGCTTTTAAGGCATGATAATTAAAGGTGTAGCGCGCTGCTTTATCTTTTTGCGCCCAAATCAGCGTTTCGTGAGCGTTGGTAAAACGAACACCGCGAAAATTGGGCATCGGATTGCTTTTGACCCACACCACATCGTTGAGCATCCAATAGCCCAAATCCATTAATATAGTACCCACCCGATAAATATTGTGATAACTGCCAATTCCCCAAATAGTGCCGGTATCTTAGAGAACACACCGGCAAGCCTGAAGCCAGGCGCGGGTAAAGTTGTCGTAAGCGGCAAAACTGGTAAAACGGTCCCACTCATCGTTAACAGCATCAACTTTAGTCAGGTTAGGCCGCCACAATTCCTGTTGCAATTGCAGGTTGTAAGGAGGATCGGCAAAAATCAAATCAACCGAGTTTTCCGGCAAACTCTGTAGTACATTGATGCAGTCGCCCTGTATTATTTGGTTTAATGGCAGAGGAGCAAAGCCCTCCTTCGGGGTTGTGTCGTCCAATTCAAACTCCGGCAAGTATATTTTTCAGGAGTGAAAAAGGGCCCTTTTTCACTCCTGATTTTAGGGAAAGATTCCCCGCTGCTCCAGCGCCTCGGCTACGCGAGAAACGGCCAGCATAAAGGCCCCCTGTCGCAGCGAGACGTTACGCTGCTGGCTAAAGTCGTATACCTGGGCAAAGGCGTTATCTAAAAAGCGGCGCAAATGCTTGCGGACATCATCAATATTCCAGGGGAAGGCTTGCAGTCCCTGTACCCACTCAAAGTAGCTCACCGTGACCCCGCCGGCGTTGGCCAGAATATCGGGTACAACTACGACTTCCCGCGCCTTAAGAATTTTATCGGCGGTAGAGCTGGTCGGGCCATTCGCTCCTTCAACAATGAGTTTGGCTTGAATCCGGTCGGCGTTAAGCGAGGTAATTTGGTCCTCCAGGGCGGCGGGTATCAGTACATCACACTTGAGCGTCAGCAATTCTTCATTGGTTACGAATTCAATGCCGTCGGGGTGGTATCCTTCTAAAGTGCGCGTGGGCGAGCTTTTGGAATAAGCCAGCATCGCTTCCATATCCAGGCCGTTGGGGTTGTAGTAGCCGCCGGAAACATCGCTGACGGCCACAATTTTGCAGCCATCCTGCGCCAGATAATGAGCCGCCCAGTAGCCTACTTTGCCAAAACCTTGCACCACAATCGAGGCATCTTGAATGGGTATGCCCTCGCGTTTCATGCTGCTTTCGGCAATAATGGCAACGCCCAAACCTGTCGAGTCGGCCCGGCCCAGGCTGCCGCCCAAACTAATGGGTTTGCCGGTCACAATTTCCTGATGGGCTTCACCCATTAACATACTATAAGTATCGCTCATCCAGGCCATAGTACGTTCATCCGTGTTGACATCGGGGGCGGGAATATCTTTTCGGGGGCCAATAATAGGTAAAATAGAGTAGGTGTAACGGCGCGTCAGCCGGCGTAATTCATTTTCCGAAAGGGTGGTGGGGCTAACGCAGATACCGCCTTTAGCCCCGCCATAAGGGAGGTCAAGTACAGCGCATTTCCAGGTCATCAATTGGGCCAGGGCGGTTACTTCCTCAAGGGTGACATCGGCGTGGTAGCGAACGCCGCCTTTGCAGGGGCCGCGCACGCTGGTATGCTGCACCCGATAGCCGGTATATACCTCTATATTGCCTTCGTCGGTTTCAATGGGGATGGCGACCGTCAAAGAGCGCTCGCAGGTACGCAATATCCGGTGCAAATTGGGATTTAAATTGATTCGCTCGGCCGCTTCGTCCAAATGATTGAGCGCCGAGTAGAGCATGCGCATACCAGGCGTATCCTGAATAGTGGCCTTCAATTCAAGGCCATCTCTGGTTACGGGTGGGGCTAAAGTTGTCATTTTTGTTTATCCTTTCAAACTCCATTGTTTGCCGGTATAAAGTTACGTCTAAGAATCAGTATATCATACAAAAAATCGTTTTTCTAGCAGATTGCCCCCTCAATATTTTATGTCAATTTGATATTGTTCACAAATTTGAGATGCCTTTGCTGATTTTGGCTCATTTATATACAATGCGCTCAACTAAGGAATGACAAAAAAATAAGGTCCCTATTTGCGCTTATGGGAACTCAGGGAATTTAGGGAACTAAAGGAAATTCCCTGAGTTCCTTTAGTTCCCCTAAATGTGAATTGGGGAAGTCATTTAATTCTTAATCCTAAAATAATGTACCCCAAAATACTCGCCAGGAAAGTCATCAAGCCCGTGTGGTTCTCTCGTTTCACGCTAATCGTTTTGCTGCTGATTCTGTTAACACTCCTTTCGCCGCCCCGCGCCCAGGCAACTGCCGAACGCATCGCCTTTGCCGGCTATCGCAATGGGCAGTGGGA
>CAZLYT010000281.1:0-35204 GCA_964563515.1 uncultured Candidatus Competibacteraceae bacterium
CGCCACCTTTAGCAGGTGTGCGAAGCTGCCCAGCGATCTGCCATCGGCGTCGCGCTCCTCCACCACCCGCTGGCCGTAGCCTCGCAGAATCGGCCCGATTGCCTCCTTGCTGTCGCTGGTCGCAAATACCCACTCCACGCCCTCGACTCGGAATGGATCACCGTAACGAGCCATGACCTCGGGGGTGTCGCGAAGGGGGTCGAAGGAAAGCGTGACCAGGCGTAGCGCTTCTGCCAGCCCGGGATCGGCGGCCACGCGACGCGCCACGCTGTTCAGGACTGCAGTGGCCAAGGGACAGCCGTTGACATCGCTGCAGCTGGTGTAGACGAAGCTCAGCAGCACCAGCCGATCGCCCATGAGATCGTGCAACCGCATGTAACGGCCATCGTCGAGGCGCAGCACGCCGTCCGCCGCCGGCCCCAACGGCGGCAGCTCGTAGCTCCCCGCCGCGGGTGCGGTGAAGCTGAGGGCTCCGTAGCCTGGTGCCAGTACCTGAGTCCGGGCGGCGGCGCTGGGCTTGGTGTCGTGTCCCTGATGAGCGGCCGCGAGCGAGCCCAGCAGCACGCCCATCAGCGCCAGTGAAGCCCTGATCAAGGTGCGCCCGCAGACCTTGGTCAGAGCTTTTCTGGGGTGGGCGTCCGCGCCGCGGCCAGTGAGGGCTTCGACCAGGCCCTCAACGCTGGGCCAACAGGGGGTCATCCGTCTCCGAGGAGTACAGCGAGCGGGCTCCGAAACGCATGATGTGGGGTCGTCCCAGGCCCTCGGCGATGAAGTCAATGGCAAACAGCGGCTCGGCGCTCTCGCCATTCCACTCGTAGGCCTTGAAGAATTGCTGGTTCTCCTCGCCCTTCTTGTCCCAGTTCGCCAGCAAGGAGGAAGTGTAGTAGAGCCGCTGCCCATCCCAGCTCTGCGACACCATGTTCACCTGTGATCCGACCTTGTGGGAGTAGATTTCCTTGGGCGCGAACGGATCGGAGATGTCGAACAGTCGACTGGTGCCATCCATAAAGGTGTCGACCCACAACAGCTGGTCGTCGGCGCTGATGGAAATGTCGACCGGTAGTGGAATCTTGGCGGGATCGCCGATATCGGCCACCTCCTTGGCCTGCCACTCGCCGGCGTCGTCCTCAAAGATCAACCACAGCTTGGATGTGAGCGCGGTGCTGGTGAGGCACCAATCGTTGTTCGCGCCCCAGGCGCAGCGCACCTCCAGCGGCACCCCCGGGACGTCGAGCACCTTCTTGGGTTGCCTGGTATGCAGATTCCAGACGACCACGGTGTTGCCAAAGCGCTTCATCGCCTCCTGGTCTTCGAGCAGACGGCCCAGGTCCATCATGTAGTTCGACCAGCCGGTGAAAGAAGAGCTGACCATCACGTTGCGACGCGGCAGGGCACGCACGTCGTAACCATAACCGTCGGCAAACTGGCCCGCCTTGACCGCCCCGCGCAAATCCTGGTCGGTGGGCATCCAGTGGGTCGCGACGTACTGACCGTCGTTGCTGTACTCCACCATGCCCGTCCTGCCGCCGTGATCGGCATTGTTGGACAACCCGGTGATCAGCATGCGCCCCGGCAGCGCGTAAAAGGTGTGCGGGCCCACCACCCCCCCGCTCTGCTCCACGAAATCAGTGATAACGCTCTGCAGCTCCGGGGCCGCGGGATTGCTATGCACATCGAACACGAAGATGCGACTGGTATCCAGGCCGCCAGCCCAGAACGCAGCGCGGTCGTCGGTGAGGCCGCCGTGATGGGCCTCGTTACGCCCGCCCACCGAGATGGTGTGAATGACCTCGCCGTAGCGCTCCGAGCTGGGATTGACGTCGATGGTGACCAGCTTGTCCTGGCCATCGCCGACCCCCTCCATACCCAGGGTCCAGACGTAGACCACGTCTTCCTGGCCCACGATCTTCGCCATGTAGGGCGACATGCAGGTCTCGTCCGCGCGCCCCTCGAGCGGCAGTCCGGCAACGCCGATCAGCGCCGCCGTCGCCCCCGCCAACACCCAGCGCTGCTTGAAAGAGCATCCGCACAGCATCATCTAGCCTCCTCCACCGTAGCATTCGTGTGGTTATACAATCGCAAGGATAGACACCATGGCACGCGCTTGCAGAGCAAGCACTTTGCATTGGGACTTCCTGGAAGGTAGTGCGCAATCTCATGGCACGCATTCTGCCCAGGCAGGTCCAAACACCCCGATAGTCACCGGAGCTGTCGCCAACATGCGCTCAATTCTGTCCCGGTATCCGCTGGCCCGGCACCTGTTTGCCCTGATCTGTGCGCTGCTGTGTCTCGCAGCGCTGGTGCTGCCTTCTCAACGCGCCCTGTCATCCACAGCAGCCACCCCCGAAGGCGCCGTCGAGGCCGCGGTGTCAAATATCCTTCGCACCCTCAACGCGGAGCGCGGCAAGCTATCGCAGGACCCCCAGCGCGTACACGAGCTGCTCGATGAGACCATCGCCCCCTATATCGACTTCGAGGGCATGTCGCAGCTGGTGCTGGGGCACTACTGGCGCAGCGCGACGCGGGAGCAGCGGGCTCGCTTCGTGGAGGCTTTTCGCGCCTTCCTGGTGCGCTTCTACGCCACCGCCGTGGAAGAGTTCATCGTGCGCCAGGGTGTGCCGGAGGAGCTCTCGGTCAGCTTGCTGCAGACCACCTCTTCCAGCGATGCCCGTTCCGCCCGGGTCAAGACCGCGATCCAGCAGGCGGGGGCGCAGCCCATAGCCGTGGACTACACCATGTATAGACGGGGCGACGCCTGGCGGGTAGTTGACATTCAGGTGGAGGGTATCAGCCTGGTGGTGAGCTACCGTCAAACTTTCGCCGGGGAAATTCGAAACCAGGGCCTGGACGGCCTCATCGATCGGTTGGCCGCAACCGGGGTCTGAACCCTGTCAACCACTCCTGCAAATACCTGTTAGGCTGCACTACCCTTCTGACTAGACGCTAGTAGCACGCCCGGCCTCGAGGCCGGGCGTGGCCGCATCCGTCACGGTTGATGGGATTGTGTGCCAGATCCGCCCGCCCGCGGGTGCGATGGACTTGGCCGCTTAACAATAACCGGTTATCCCGCAGGAGATTCCGACCATGAGTAGACCGCTGCTCATCGGCGCCACCAGCCTGGCCCTCGCCTTCGCCGCGCAACCACTGCATGCCAAGACTCTGGTGTTCTGCTCAGAAGGCAGCCCGGAGGGATTCAATCCCCAGCTCTACACCGCCGGCACGACCTTTGATGCTAGCTCGCGTCAGGTCTACGACCGGCTGGTGCTGTTCGAACGGGGAACCACGAATATCATCCCTGGCTTGGCAGAGTCGTGGGAGGTCTCCGACGACGGCAAGACCTACACCTTCAATCTGCGCCAGGGGGTCAAGTTTCAAAGCACCCCGGACTTTACGCCCACCCGGGACTTCAACGCCGACGACGTGATCTTCAGCTTCGAGCGCATGTGGAAGCCCGATCACCCCTACCATCAGGTCTCCGGCGGTGCCTACGAGTACTTCAACAGCATGAGCATGCCGGACCTGCTCGCCGACATCGAGCGGGTGGACGACTATACCGTGCGGTTCCACCTGACGCGCCCCGAGGCGCCCATGATTGCCAACCTGGGGATGGATTTCGCGTCGATCCTGTCCGCCGAGTACGCCGATGAGATGATGCAGGCCGGGACGCCGGAGAAGGTGGACCTGGATCCACTGGGCACCGGACCCTTCGTGCGCGTGGCCTACCAGAAGGACGCGATCATTCGCTATCAAGCCTTCGAGGACTACTGGCGGGGCCGCGCACCCCTCGACACGCTGGTGTTCTCGATCACCCCTGATGCCTCGGTACGCTACGCCAAGCTGAGAGCCGGCGAGTGCCATGTGATGCTGCAGCCCAACCCTGCGGACCTGGATGCGATGGCCAACGATTCAGACATCAACCTGCTGCAACAGGAAGGTCTGAACGTGGGTTACCTGGCCTTCAACACCGAAAAGGAGCCCTACGACAATAAGGCAGTGCGGCAGGCACTCAATATGGCCATCAACAAGGACGCCATCATCGAGGCCGTGTTCCAGGGCGCAGGTAAGGTCGCCAAGAATCCGATCCCACCCACCATCTGGTCCTACAACGAGAACGTGGTCGACTACCCCTACGACCCAGAGGCGGCCAAGGCCAAGCTGGCCGAGGCAGGCCACCCGGAAGGCTTCAGCACCGACATCTGGGCCATGCCCGTGACCCGCCCCTACAACCCGGATGCTCGGCGCATGGCCGAGATGATCCAGGCCGACTGGGCCAAGATCGGGGTCAGCGGCGAGATCGTCAGCTACGAATGGGGTGAGTATCTCAAGCGTTCCAAGGACGGCGACCACCACACGGTGCTGCTCGGGTGGACGGGCGACAACGGCGACCCGGATAACTTCCTCGCCGTGTTGCTCGGTTGCGACGCGGTCGGCAGCGCCAACCGTGCCCGCTGGTGCTACCAACCCTTCGACGAGCTCATCCAGCAGGCCAAGATCGTGAGCGACAAGGCCGAACGCACACGCCTCTACGAAGAGGCACAAGTGGTGTTCAAGGAAGAGGCTCCTTGGGTCACGGTTGCGCACTCGGTGGTGTTCCAGCCGGTGCGAAAGGAGGTGGTCGATTTTCGCATCGATCCCTTCGGGGGCAACGTCTTCTACGGCGTGGACCTGGCCGAGTAAGGCCCGCAACACACCCGCCAGCCTATGGCCGGCGGGTGAGGCTAGAGCGACGTGCTGCAGTTTCTGACTCGTCGATTTCTGCTGGTCCTGCCGGCCTTCTTCGGTGTGACCATCCTCACCTTCGTGCTGATCCATTTGATCCCGGGCGACCCGGTACTGATGATGGCCGGCGAGCGGGGCATGTCCCCCGAACGCCACGCCCAGTTGCGCGCTCAAATGGGCCTGGACAAGCCACTGCCGGTTCAGTATCTGCACTACGTGGGGGGCGTCGTCCAGGGTGACCTGGGCAGATCCATCGTATCCAAGCGGCCGGTCACCGAGGAATTCTTCACTTTATTCCCGGCCACTGTCGAGCTGTCCCTGTGCGCCATCACGTTCGCCATCCTGCTCGGCATTCCCGCTGGCGTGCTGGCCGCGGTCAAGCGGGGCTCGATCCTCGACCACTCGGTGATGGCGGTGTCGCTCACCGGATTCTCGATGCCAATCTTCTGGTGGGGTCTGTTGCTGATCTTACTGTTCTCGGTGCAGCTCGGCTGGACCCCGGTCTCAGGGCGGATCTCCGCCCTTTACTGGGTACAACCGGTCACCGGCTTCATGCTCATCGACACGCTTTTTTCCGACGAGCAAGGGGCATTCTCCTCCGCCGTCAGCCACCTGATTCTGCCCACCATCGTGCTCGGTACGATCCCGCTGGCGGTTATCGCGAGGATGACGCGTTCGGCCACCCTGGAGGTGCTGCGGGAAGACTATATCCGAACCGCCCGCGCCAAGGGGCTCAGCCCGCTCCGGGTAGTCACGGTGCACGCGCTGCGCAACGCGCTCATTCCAGTAGTGACGGTCATAGGACTGCAGGTGGGCGTGCTGCTCGGCGGAGCCATCCTCACCGAGACCATCTTTGCCTGGCCAGGCGTCGGCAAGTGGCTGGTGGAGTCCATCCAGCGACGGGACTACCCGGCAGTGCAAGGCGGAATCCTGTTGATCGCCACCGTGGTGATTATGGTGAACCTGATCGTGGACGTGCTTTACGGCATCATCAATCCGCGTATTAGACACACTCGGTGAGAAGGCCATGAGCGATTTCAGGCTGCCCACCGTTGAGGAGCCCCTGCCCCAGGACAGGGCTCCGCACCCGCTGCGGGAGCTGTGGACCTACTTCAGCTTCAATCGCGGTGCGGTTGTGGGGCTGGTCTTCATCATCGTGCTGCTGTTGGTTGCAGTATTTGCGGATTTGATTGCGCCCCACGATCCCATCGAGCAATACCGAGACGCCATCTTGGCACCACCAGTGTGGCAGACCGGCGGAGACACTCGGTTCCTGCTCGGCACCGACGCGGTGGGGCGCGACATGCTGTCGCGGCTCATCTACGGCGCCCGGCTGTCGCTGCTCATCGGCACCGTGGTGGTCACCCTGTCGCTGGCCATGGGAATTCTGCTGGGCCTGATCGCGGGCTATTTCCGCGGAACGGTCGAAACCCTCGTCATGCGCCTGATGGACGTGATGCTGGCCCTGCCCAGCCTGCTGCTGGCTATCGCCATCGTCGCCATCCTGGGCCCGAGTCTGTTCAACGCCGCCGTGGCCATCGCCATCGTCTATCTGCCGCATTACGTGCGCCTGACCCGGGCGGCTGCCATCAGCGAGTTGGGGCGGGACTACGTGACCGCCTCACGGGTGGCCGGCGCGGGTCACCTGCGCATCATGTTCGCGACCATCTTGCCGAACTGCATGGCGCCGCTCATCGTCCAGGCCACGCTGAGCTTTTCCAACGCGATTCTCGACGCGGCCGCCCTCGGCTTCCTCGGACTGGGCGCACAACCACCCACCCCGGAGTGGGGTACGATGCTGGCCGATGCCCTCGAGTTTCTGCAACGCGCCTGGTGGGTCGTGACCTTTCCGGGGCTGGCCATACTGCTGACTGTGCTGGCCTTCAACCTCATGGGCGATGGCCTGCGAGACGCCCTCGACCCCAAGCTCAAAGTCTGATGCCGCTCCTGGAAGTCCGTGATCTCAGCGTCGAGTTCGGTGCCATCGGCAATGCGTTCATGGCCGTGGATGCAGTGAGCTTCGATCTGAACGAGGGCGAGGTGCTCGGCATTGTCGGGGAGTCTGGCTCGGGCAAGAGCGTGACCTCGCTGGCGGTCATGGGGCTGATCGACTACCCCGGGCGAGTTACTGCCAAACGCCTCGATTTCGCCGGTCAGGACCTGCTCGATTTGTCGCCGCGAGCCCGGCGCCAGCTTACCGGCCGCGACGTGGCCATGATCTTTCAAGAGCCCATGACTAGCCTGAACCCCTGCTACACGGTGGGGTTTCAGATTATGGAGGCGCTGAAGACCCATCAGGGCGGTACCCGGGGCGAACGCCGACGCCGCACCCTGGAGTTGCTGCAGCAGGTCGGGATGCCGGATCCCGCACGGCGCATCGGCAACTTCCCGCATCAGCTTTCCGGCGGCATGAGCCAACGCGTAATTATTGCCATGGCGATCGCCTGTAACCCGCGCCTGCTGATCGCCGACGAGCCCACCACCGCACTGGACGTGACCATCCAGGCGCAGATCCTGGATCTGCTCATCGACCTACAGCACAAGCGGAGGATGGGCTTGATCCTCATTACCCACGACCTGGGATTGGTGGCGGAAGCTGCGCGCCGGGTCATGGTGATGTACGCCGGCCAGGTGGTGGAGACCGGTCCCGTGGACCAGGTCTTCCGCGCGCCACGGCATCCGTACACGGCAGCGTTGCTGGCCGCGCTACCCTCTGAGAGCCGCGGCCGCAGCAGGCTGCAGACCATCGCTGGCGTGGTGCCGGGCAAGTTCGACCGGCCCCAGGGATGTTTGCTCAGCCCTCGCTGCCGCTTCGCCACAGATCGCTGCCGCCAAGTGGCGCCTGCACTGGTAGGCCCACCGGACCGACAAGTGCGCTGCCTCACGCCGTTGGATGAGACGGGTCGTCCCACGTGAACGCACGCCCCGTGGTGGTCGAGGCCTCAGACCTGGAGCGTCGCTACGAGTCGCCTCCAAGCTTGTTCCGGCAAAGCAGCACGGTCTATGCGCTCAACGGAGTCAGCTTTACTCTGGAGGCCGGTCGAACGCTGGCGGTGGTGGGCGAATCGGGCTGCGGCAAATCGACCCTGGCACGGCAGATCACCCTTATCGAACGGCCCTCGGGCGGCACCCTGAAGATCGGTGGCACGGATGTCTCCACCAACGATAAGGCCGCGTTGCGGGCGGCCCGGCGCAAGGTCCAGCTCGTGTTCCAGGATCCCTACGGCTCTCTCAATCCGCGCAAGAAGGTCGGTACCATCATCGGCGAACCGCTGTCCATCAATGAGCGCCTGGGTCGGCGGGCGCGCGAGGAACGGGTCAGGCAGATCATGGCGCGGGTAGGGCTGCGCCCGGAACACTACGACCGCTATCCGCACATGTTCTCGGGCGGTCAGCGCCAACGCATCGCGGTGGCGCGGGCATTGACGCTGCAGCCCCAGGTGGTGGTGGCAGACGAGCCGGTGTCGGCGCTGGACGTATCCATACAGGCTCAGGTTCTGAACTTGTTCATGGATCTGCAGGACGAGTTCGGGCTGGCTTATCTATTCATCTCCCACGACCTGTCGGTGGTGGAGCACATCGCCAACCAGGTCATGGTGATGTATCTGGGTCGTGCCGTGGAGCACGGTGACAAGCGGGCGATATTCGACAGCCCACGGCACCCGTACACCATCGCGCTGTTGGCCAGCACCCCCCATGTCGACCCGGCGCGACGCCAGCACCGAATCGTGCTCAAGGGTGAACTACCCTCCCCGCTGGCCATTCCGCCAGGTTGCGCTTTTGCGGCGCGATGCCCTCACGTGCAGGAGCGCTGCCGCCAGGAGCGACCCGAGCTGCGGCCGGTGGGCGGACGCCAGGTTGCCTGCCACCGGGCCGAAGAGATTCCCGCTCTAGCCCCGGCGCTTCCGTGAGGCTCGGTGGGGTCCGGGTGGGACGGCCGTTCCGGAGCGGCACTAACCCAGCGGGTGCCGGTCCAGCGGCGTCCAAGAAGCCCCACATCCAAAGTCTCCACCGCCACCGTCCCCGGGCGCAGTTCAGGCGTGGGAAACGCCCACAGGCTGCGGCAGATCCCCTCCCGATCCAGCTCGGCGTAATAGAAACACGGAAGCTGCAGGCCGTCTCGACGCAGCTCCATTCGCACTGGGCGCACCTTCACGGCAAACCTCCTCGACCACCGAATTCGTCGGCACACCTAACAGCTTGCCTGATCGCAGTGACACCGCAATGACAATGTGCCCGAAGGCCCCATGAGTCTGCGCCTGCGGCTACTACGGGGACTGCTGCGGCTCGATCGATTGCGCACCATTGGAGGTAGGACGCCGTCGGTTGCCGCCATGCGGGCCTGGTCGGAGCGCGTGGCGCGAAGCCAACCTGGCTGGCCGCATCACATCAATACACGCTGGGTCGAGGCCGCAGGCGTGCCTTGCCTGTGGGTCGAACCCCCTGCAGCCGACCCCCACAAGACACTCTTTTACTTACACGGTGGTGGCTACATGCTCGGCAGCGTCGCCAGCACCCATCGGGGCTTTGCCTGGCGTCTGGCGCAGGCCGCGGGTTGCCGACTGCTGGGGGTCGACTACCGCCTGGCCCCGGAGCACCCCTTTCCAGCCGCCCTGGATGACGCTGTTCGGGCATGGCGCTGGATTACCGAGGACCAGGGTGTGGACGCTTCCCGCATCGTCCTGGGCGGTGACTCGGCCGGTGGCGGACTGGCCTATGGCATGTTGCTCACGTTGCGCGCCCAGGGGGCCCCTATGCCGGCGGCTGTGATCACGATCTCGCCCTGGACGGACCTGGCACTCACCGGGGCTACGCTGACGGAGAACCGACGCCGCGATCCAATGATTTCCACCAGAGCTTTGCGCAGCGTGGTGGATTGGTATCTGGCTGGAGGTGATCCCCGCGACCCCCGCGCGTCACCCCTCTACGGCGACCTGCAGCAGGCGCCTCCCAGCCTCATCCTGGCAGGCGACAGCGAGGTGCTGCTGGACGATGCCAGGCGCTTGGCGATCGCCCTCGCCGACGGCGGCAGCCGCACCGTGCTGCGGGTATGGCCCCTGGTTCCCCACGCCTGGCCGGTGCTGAGCCCGACCCTGCCGGAATCCAGACAAGCTATTGAGCTCTGCGCCCGATATCTCGCGAACCTGGAGTGGGGTCGAGCGAGCTCACGGGCGCAGGACGACCGTGAGCTACATTCTTGATCGAACCTGACCCCAGCTAGCTTCTTAGCGAGCGCAACAGCCTGCTACACTTGCGAACAGCTGTGCGCCGAAGGGGCCAAAATGAGAACCAGAGGACCCGCGGAGCCTCCGTTGGTGTTGGTGACGCGCAAGCTGCCAGAGGCGGTTCAGGCGCGCCTGGCCAAAAGCTACCAGGTCGACTTCAACACCAGCGACCGACAGTACGACGCAGCGGAGCTGTTGCAGAAAACGGCTCGCGCCGATGCGATCATCGCCTGCCACACCGAGCGCTTCGATGCCGATCTGATTGCGGCGCTGCCCGAGCGACTGCGCGCCATCGTGAACTACTCCGTCGGTGTCGACCACGTGGATCTGGAGGCGGCGCGTCAACGCGGCATTATCGTCACCAACACGCCCGACGTACTGGCCGATGCCACCGCCGAAATCGCCATGTTGCTCGTGCTTGGGGCGGCACGCCGGGCAGCGGAAGGCGATCGCCTGGTTCGCGCCGGCGGTTGGACCAGCTGGAGCCCAAGTTTCATGGTGGGTACCCAGGTCACCGGAAAACGCCTTGGCATCGTCGGCATGGGCCGGGTTGGTCAGGTGACGGCGCGGCGTGCCAGCGGCTTCGGCATGGCGCTGCACTATCACAACCGCCACCGCCTGCCCTCCGCCCAAGAACATGGCGCCAGCTACCACGACAGCCTCGACAGCCTGCTGCCGCACTGCGATTTTCTGGTGCTGCACTGCCCGGCAACCCCGGACACGGAGGGCATGATCAACGCGCGCCGGCTGGCGCAGTTGCCAGCAGGAGCCATACTGGTGAACGTGGCGCGGGGTAATCTGCTGGACGAGGAGGCGGTCATTGCCGCCCTTCAGGACGGTCGTCTGCACGCCGCCGGCCTGGATGTCTACCGCGGCGAGCCCGGTATCGATCCGCGCTGGCGCGAGCTCGACAACACGTTTCTGCTGCCACACATCGGCAGTGCGACCCGCGAGACCAGAGACGCAATGGGCTTTCGTGCCCTCGACAATCTTGACGCCATTGTGGCCGGTCACGAACCCCGGGATAGGGTGGCATAGCGAACGACAATCGAGAGGAGGATAGTTATCGGCAATATATCGAAAACCGCACTCGCCCGTGCCAATTCTAATTCCAGTTCGGATCATCGTGGCTCAAGCCATTGCCATTGCCATCCGCGCCGGACTGGCTGGCGGCATTGGTAGCCATGATTCCACTGCAGCGGCAAAGTGCAACGGGATCGAGTCGGAAATGAAACACACACCCGCGCAGGAGGTGTAATGCGGGTGAATCAATCTGGGGCGGAGTGACACAATGCCATGCAGGGGCTTGACAGCGACCTATTGCTTAATCACATCGGGTCGAAGACTCTAAGCTCGAGGCGGCGCGTGTAGAAAGACTCTCACCACACCATCGCCCCCACGAAGCAACACCGAGGTTTAGGAATGGACGGAGAGAAGACAGTGTCTGAAAACATGAAAAACGACGTAAACCGCCGCAGCTTCCTTAAGCGGAGCGCGGTAACAGCTGGCGCGGTGGCCGGCGCCGTCGCGGCCCCGGCGATCGTGACCGCACAGAGTCCGATGGTCGTCAAGATGCAGACCTCGTGGCCATCGTCGGACATCTGGATGGACTTCGCCAGGCAGTATGTCGAGCGAGTCGAGAAGATGTCGGGCGGGCGCCTCAAAGTCGATCTGCTACCGGCCGGCGCCGTGGTCGGGGCCTTCCAGGTGCTGGACGCGGTCAACGACGGCATCATAGATGCCGCGCACACAGTGCCGGTCTATTGGTACGGCAAGAGCAAGGCGGCCTCGCTGTTCGGCACCGGCCCGGTGTTCGGTGGCAGCGCCACGACCATGCTCGCCTGGTTCAACGCCGGCGGCGGCAAGGAGTTCTATCGGGAGCTGACCCAGGACGTCATGGGATTGAATGTCTACGGTTATCTGGGATTCCCGATGCCGGCCCAGCCATTCGGCTGGTTCAAGAATGAAGTCAACACGGTGGCCGATATCAAGGGTCTGAAGTATCGCACCGTCGGCCTAGCGGCCGATCTGATGCAGAAGATGGGTATGAGTGTCGCCCAGCTCCCCGGCGGCGAGATCGTGCCCGCAATGGAGCGCGGCGTCATCGACGCCTTCGAGTTCAACAATCCGTCCTCCGACATGCGTTTTGGCGCCCAGGACGTGGCCAAGAACTACTACCTGTCCTCCTACCACCAGGCCAGCGAGTCCTTCGAGTTCCTCTTCAACAAGGACTTCTTCGACGATCTCGACGATGATCTGAAGGCCATCCTCGAGTATGGCGTGGAGGCCGCGAGCACTGCGAACACGGCGCTGGCGCTGGACAACTACTCCAGCGACCTGCGCAAGCTCCAGGATAGCGGAGTGACGGTCCACCGCACTTCGACGGATATTCTCGATGCTGAGCTCGAGGCTTGGGATCAGCTCATCCCCGAGCTCGAGAAGGACGAGTACATGAAGCGTGTGCTGGACAGCCAGCGCGAGTGGGTCGACCGCGTGGTGTTCTACGAGCTCATGAATTCGCCGGACTACGCCCTTGCCTACGACCACTACTTTCCCGGCAAGTTGAAGCTGTAGTTCGCAGGCGATGTGATCGATTGCGACGGGGGCGCTCGAGCTCCCGTCGATTTGATCACTCGGGTGCATTCAATCGCGGAGTGGTGCTGCATTGATCCGCTATATCGAGTTCGCCGATCAACTGTCGGCATGGTTCGGTAAGGCGTTTGGCTGGTTGATCCTGCTGATGACCTTCGGCGTCGGCTACGAAGTGTTCGTGCGCTATGTCTTGAACGCGCCGACCAGCTGGGCCTTCGATGTCTCCTACATCATGTACGGCACGCTGTTCATGATGGGAGGCGCCTACACGCTCTCCCGCGGTGGACACGTGAGAGGAGACTTTGTCTACCGGCTCTGGAAGCCGCGCACCCAGGCAAAAGTCGAGCTAATTCTCTATTTTCTGTTCTTCTTTCCGGGCGTACTGGCGTTGATCGTTGCCGGCTGGAAATACGCCGCTCGCTCCTGGCAGTACTCGGAAGTCAGCGTCAACAGCCCGGCCGGCGTCCCCATCTACCAGTTCAAAGCAGTGATCGTTGCTGCCGCAATCCTGCTCTTGATTCAGGGTATCGCGCAGGTCCTCCGCTGCATTGTTTGCATACGCACGGGAGAATGGCTGCGGGCCGTCGAGGATATCGAGGAGACCGAGATTCAACTTGCCCGCAGCGGTGCTCTAGACGTTCTGCAGCACAGCAGCGAGGCCGTCGACATCTATAGACCCGAAGCGGATGCGCCCAAGCGTGGGAAGCCCGGAGCCAAGCGATGAGTGATCCCCAAGTCGCGCTACTGATGCTCGGGCTATTCCTCTTCATCATCCTGCTCGGATTTCCCATTGCCTTCACGCTAATGGCCATGGGGATTGGCTTCGGTTACTACGCCTACTTCGATGCCCCGCGCATGTGGCGCTCGTACGATCGTGCCGTCGAGCAGGGGGCGGATTTCGCCACCCAGGCGGAGCTTTGGATCGAAGGATTACTCAACAATCAAATCTTCGATTTGTTCGTCAACCAGACCTTCTCGGTCATGGCTAACGACGTGCTGACGGCGGTGCCGCTGTTTCTTTTCATGGGCTACATCGTCGAGCGGGCCAACATCGTGTCTCGGCTGTTCAGCACCCTCAACATCGTGGCCCGGCGGGTACCCGGATCAATGGCGGTGGCCGCCCTGATTACTTGTACCTTGTTTGCGACGGCAACGGGAATCGTCGGAGCGGTAGTGACCCTGATGGGCTTGCTCGCCTTCCCGGCCATGCTCAAGGCGCGCTATGACATCAGCTTCGCCTCGGGCGTCATCTGTGCCGGCGGCACCCTGGGGATCCTGATCCCGCCCTCGATCATGTTGATCGTCTACGCGGCGGCGTCCGGCGTCTCGATTGTGCAGCTCTATGCCGGTGCGTTGTTTCCCGGCATGCTCCTCGCCGGTCTGTATCTGATCTATGTGATTGGCCGCGCCTTCTTGCAGCCTCATCTGGCACCCAAGGCTACGGAGGAGGAGGTTGGGGATATGCCCATCGGCCGTGTCATCGTGTTACTGCTGACGTCTTTTTTCCCATTGGCGGTACTGATTCTGGCGGTCCTTGGCGCAATCCTGTTCGGCCTAGCAACGCCCTCGGAGGCAGCCGCCGTCGGCGCGCTTGGGGGCCTCATGCTCGCCATCGCCTACCGGGCGTTCACTTGGCAGCGGCTGCGGGAGTCGGTGTATCTGACGGTGCGCACCACGGCCATGGTGTGTTGGCTGTTCGTGGGTTCGTGGACCTTCTCCTCGGTGTTCTCCTATCTCGGTGGGGAGCAGATCATCAGCAATTTCGTGACTGGGCTGGATCTATCACCCCTCATGTTCCTGATTCTGGCCCAAATGGTCATCTTCCTGCTCGGATGGCCGCTGGAGTGGTCCGAGATCATCATCATCTTCGTGCCGATCTTCCTTCCGCTGCTGCCGCATTTCGGCGTTGACCCGTTGTTCTTCGGCATCCTGGTAGCGTTGAACCTACAGACGTCGTTCTTGACGCCGCCCATGGCCATGTCGGCCTACTACCTCAAGGGCATTGCTCCCCCATTCGTGCAGCTGACCCAGATCTTCAGGGGTTGTTTCCCTTTCCTGATCATGGTGTTCATCTCGATGGTGCTGCTCTATGTGTTTCCCGATATCGCCTTCTACCTGCCCAACCTGATGTATGGCCGCTGACGGGGGAACAGTGGGAAAGGACTACCTGGCCGACCTCACCGCCCTGGAGGCGCGGGAACGGGTTGCGCGGGGCGAGGTTAGCGCAGTGGAGCTCACCGAAGCCTGTCTGGCGCGCATAGCCGAGCGCGAAGTGGGTGTCGGCGCGTGGGCGCACCTGGATCCGCAGCTGGCCCTGGCGCAGGCCAGGGCGGCGGACGCGCATCGCCAGACCGGACGACCGCTCGGGCCGCTGCATGGCGTTCCGGTGGGGGTCAAAGACATCATCGATAGCGCGGACATGCCGACCGAGAATGGCACCTCCCTGGACGCCGGGCGCAGACCCGGTGAAGACGCCCGGGTGGTGTCACGATTGAAGGCGGCTGGGGCGATCGTGATTGGCAAGACCGTGACCACGGAGTGCGCCTACATGGCGCCCAGCCATACCCGCAACCCGAGCGCCCCAGGGCGGACACCCGGCGGCTCCTCCGCCGGTTCGGCGGCGGCCGTGGCCAGCGCGATGGTGCCGCTGGCCGTTGGAACCCAGACTGCGGGCTCGGTAATCCGCCCCGCCTCCTATTGCGGAATCGTTGGCTTCAAGCCGACCTTCGGCCTCATTCCTCGAACCGGCATCCTGCGTCATTCGGATTGGTTGGACACGGTAGGCGTGTTCGGTCGCACCATCGCTGATGCCGCGGTGCTGGCAGACACGCTGGCTGGTCACGATCCCAGCGACGCCTACACGCGACCGACGGCGGCACCCGAAATCCTGAGCATCGGCCAGAGCAAGCCTCCTGTGACACCTCTGCTGGCCTTTGTGCGGACAACTGCTTGGAGCGCCATCGACTCGGACTGCGGGCAGGGCTTCGGCGAGCTGGTGGAGGCACTTGGTGAGCGCTGCGACACGGTAGAGCTCCCCGAAATGTTTGCCGAGGCCGCCGCGGCGCACAGGCGCCTGGCGCTGGTCGGAATGGCGAGAAATCTGCGCCGCTACTACCAGCGTGGCGCTACCGAGCTGGCCGAAGCCACCCGCGCGGGGATCGAGGACGGCGGTAGCATCACCGGCGTCGACTATGTCTCGGCACTGGAGTGGCGGGAAGTCCTCCATTCAGGCCTCGACGAGTTCTTCAGTCGCTATGACGCGATCGTCACTCCAGCAGTCGCTGGCCAGGCGCCGCAGGGTCTTGCATCCACCGGCAGCCCTGAGTTCTGTCTACTGTGGAGCCTGACGGGCCTGCCGACGGTGACGGTGCCCCTGCTGGAAGGTGCGGACGGCTGTCCCATCGGTGTGCAGCTGGTCGGCCGCCGCGGCAACGATGGCCGCCTGATGCGGACTGCCCGTTGGCTTGTAGAAACCATCACCGCCGGGGCCTGACCCGAGCGCGGACAAGAGGTAATACGTGACAGACCGGATACTCGCGATTGTTGCCCTGATCACGCTGATAGTGTTCCTGGGTATCCTGATCTTTCGAGTGCCAGATATCGACCTCATCATCGTGACGGTTTTCGTGGCACTGCTTGCGTGCTGGGATTTCTGGACCAGCCTCAAGCCCGGGAACGGTGACAAACCCAGTTGACAGGGTGGGCGCACCGGGTCGCTAGTGGGCCATCGGGCCTACAAAGCGGCGGCGATGGCACGGCCCAGATCTTCCGTCCCAGCCCGACCGCCCAGGTCCGGCGTACGCACCTTCCCCTCAGCCAGCGTTCGCTCGATGGCTGCCACCACCTCAGCGGCCGCCTCGGGGTGACCCAGATGCTCCAGCATCATCGCTCCGGACCAGATCTGACCCACCGGGTTGGCGATGTGCTGGCCAGCGATATCCGGGGCCGAGCCATGCACCGGCTCGAACATCGACGGGTGCTCGCGCTCCGGATTGAGGTTGGCGGACGGGGCAATCCCGATGGTGCCGGCGACCGCAGGACCCAGGTCCGACAGAATGTCACCGAACAGATTGCTGGCGACCACCACGTCGAACCAGTCTGGATGCAGGACGAATTGGGCGGCGAGAATGTCCACGTGAAACTGGTCGACGCGCACCTCCGGGTACCTCCGAGCCACCGCCGCAACCCGCTCGTCCCAGAACGGCATGGTATGCACGATGCCGTTGGACTTGGTGGCGGATGTCAAGCGTCGCTCGGGCCGCGATTGCGCCAGCTCGAAGGCATAGCGCAGGATCCGGTCAACGCCGTGACGGGTGAACACGGCGCTTTGGATTGCCATCTCGGCATCGTCACCCCGGTACATGCGCCCGCCAATCTCAGAGTACTCACCCTCGTTGTTCTCCCGCACCACCAGAAAATCGATCTCCTCGGGGCCCCGATCACGCAACGGCGTACGAACCCCTGGCATGAGCCGCACCGGCCGCAGATTGACGTACTGATGGAACTCGCGGCGAATGGGGATCAGCAGCCCCCACAGCGAGACGTGGTCCGGAACGCCCGGAAATCCCACCGCCCCCAGGAAGATGGCATCGTGGCCCCGCAGCTGCTCGATCCCATCCTCGGGCATCATGCGACCGCTCTGGCGCCAAGTCTCGCAGCTCCAAGGATACTCCTGCCAACGCAGCGAAAATCCATGCCGCGCCGCAACGGCCTCCAGAACCCGCATACCTTCCGGCATGACCTCGCGGCCGATTCCATCGCCGGCGATCACCGCTATCGAATGCTCAGTCAAGTGGCACCTCCGGACGCGTTACCCGTTGCTGTAGGCAGTGTAGCCCCTGCGCGGGGCGCAGTTGGAACGGTCAACAGTTCGCGACGGTCTAAGTCGATGGTGAGCGCGGATGCCGACTGCCCGTTTCGAGCAGACACCACCGCCGGCTTGGCCACGCCGTTAGCGCGACGCATTAATGGATCCCATGAGCAGCCCGCAACGTATTTTGACGAACTGCGGCGGGACGGCGCAGGTTTGTGCAGTACACTCGTACAGTGTGGTGAGCCCAGGGAAAGGGGTTGCACCCGGATTGGCCCTTATCGGTGCCGCCAACGCGCGGCACGAAATCAGGATTTTCGCGGCAGGTGCGCGAAATGACAGAACAAGTACAAAACGGTACCCGTCGTACCATCGGCGGGAAGCTGAGCATATATTGCGATGGGTACTGGATTCGTTACTACGTCCCGCCCACCAACACGCTCGCAGCCAAGAAGCGCCTGATCGATCATCTCACCCGGCGCACCTTCCATCACACCGAAGACGGCATCAACACGCCCGGCGAAAAGCTGGAGCTGGCGCGGGCAGCCTACCAGCGGGAACGCGATCCTTCCAAACGCCGCGTCAATGCCGCCATGCTCGCCGGCGCCCTCTTCAACCGCGCCACCGACATCTTCACGGTGCTGGTACATCTGGCGGAAAAGGGTGTCTCCATCAGTCCAGACAACGAGCTGCTAAAGCAGTGCGGCGACTGCTTCCGCGAGGCGCTGGAGCTGGGTCGCTTCGTCAAGCACTACAGCGGTCACGAGGGGATCGACGAGCTCTGGGGTGAGCCCTTCAAAGCCTTCACCATGTCCATCGAGGACTTCTACGAGAGCCGATACATCAAAATCGCGCAGACCATGCGCGACATCGATAGGGTCGCCGAAGCCATGATGGCGGCTTTCAGCTCGTGCCCCTTCCTTGAGGGATTGGAGAGCCTGCTGCGCAACTACGCCATTGCCGCCAAGGCCGAAAGCGAAACCATGAAAACTGACCCGGCCATATTCGAGGTTTGGCCACGCTTCGTCGCTGCGGGCGAGGCACTGGCGAGCTTCCAGCCTAAGCAGCTGCCGACCGATGACCCGCAAACCGAGCCTTGGCTGGAGCGCGCACTGGGCCTGATCCAGGAAGGCCGAGAGCTGATCGGTTTCCTGGCGGGCGCGCGCGTACCCATGCCCAAGAGCACTCGCAGTTACCTGGAAAAATGCGCCGGTTTTCCCCAAACGCCTCAGAGTGTCGAGTCCATGCCGAAGCTGGCGACTCCCATGTCCCGAGTACGCGGCACGGCCTGAGCAATCACTGGCAGCACCCCCAATTGGTGTCCTCAGCACGGATCATGTTGCGGTCGTCTCTGGCCCCGTCAACCACCTCTCAGAACCCCTGAAGGCGTGAGGACGTTGTAGCTGATACCACCGTATTGACGACTGCGCTCATTGCGAAATTTCGTCGACTTGGGTGTAACCTGTCGCCCACCACCACTTGGGGCAGACGGCCGGCGACCGCGGCTTGTGAAGCAAGGCGTGGTTGCATTGGATTGAGCCGTCCGAGCAGAGCCTTCGGCGATCGGGCCTCTCTCGACCCTGGCATCGAATCGACTGTCTGTTTGCAGCCCCCATGGCCAAGCCAGAGCTCAAGCCAGCCTCGACTGCCCCACCCATCGTCTAGGAGGAACTCCCATGAATCTGCGCGATCCCGAGCTGCTGCGTCAGCAGTGCTACGTGAATGGAGGTTGGATCGATGCCGACGAGGGCGGCACGGTCGAGGTAACCAATCCGGCCGATGGTAGTGTCATTGGCACCGTGCCCAAGCTGGGCGCGAGCGAGACCCGACGCGCCATCGCCGCGGCCGAAGCTGCCTGGCCCGCATGGCGGGCGCTCACCGCCAAGGAGCGTTCGGCGCGCATCCGGCGCTGGTTCGAGTTGATGATGGAAAACCAGGAAGACCTGGCTGTCATCATGACCACGGAGCAGGGCAAGAGCCTGACCGAATCCCGCCGCGAGATCGCCTACGCCGCCTCCTTCCTGGAATGGTTTGCGGAAGAGGGCAAGCGTGTCTATGGCGACACCATCCCCGGCCACCAAGCGGACAAACGCATAGTGGTGGTCAAGCAGCCGGTTGGCGTCTGCGTTGCCATCACTCCGTGGAACTTTCCCGCTGCGATGATCACCCGCAAAGCGGGGCCCGCACTGGCAGTTGGTTGCCCGATGGTGGTGAAGCCAGCCAGTCAAACGCCCCTCTCCGCGCTCGCTTTGGCAGAGCTTGCCGCCCGGGCCGACATTCCGCCCGGCGTGTTCAGCGTCGTCACCGGCTCCTCCAGCAGCATCGGCGGGGAGATGACCTCCAATCCAACGGTGCGCAAGCTGACATTCACCGGATCCACCGAGGTGGGCCGGCAGCTGATGGCCCAGTGTGCCGACACCATCAAGAAAGTGTCTCTCGAGCTCGGTGGCAACGCGCCCTTCATCGTGTTCGACGATGCCGACCTGGATTCCGCCGTCATCGGCGCCATTGCCTCCAAATACCGCAATACCGGCCAGACCTGTGTCTGTGCCAATCGCCTGTTGGTCCAGGAGGGCGTCTACGAGGCCTTTGCCGAGAAGCTGGCGGCGGCGGTGTCGAAGTTCAAGGTGGGCAATGGGCTCGAGGAAGGGGTCAACCAGGGTCCGTTGATCGACGCGGCGGCGCTGGAGAAAGTGGAGGAACACATCGCCGATGCGCTCGAGCATGGCGCGCGCGTGGTGCTCGGCGGCAAGCGCCATGCGCTGGGCGGCACCTTCTTCGAACCGACGATCCTGGCCGACGTGACGACCAAGATGCGGGTTACCCACGAGGAAACCTTCGGTCCGGTGGCACCCCTGTTTCGATTCAAGGATGAAGCCGAAGCCATCCACATGGCCAATGACACCGAGTTTGGCCTCGCGTCCTACTTGTACTCCCGGGACATCGGCCGGGCCTGGCGGGTGGCGGAGGCATTGGAGTGCGGCATGGTCGGCGTCAACACCGGCCTGATATCCACGGAAACGGCCCCCTTCGGCGGCGTCAAGGCATCGGGCCTGGGCCGAGAAGGCTCGAAATACGGCATGGAAGAGTTCGTGGAGGTCAAGTATCTGTGTCTGGGGGGCATGGACAAGTAGCCCGGCAGCTCCCGCGCAGGGGGGCCTACAGCGTGCCCGGATAGGCGCCACCGTCGATCAGCCAGTTTTGACCGGTGATGTAGCTGGCCTGCAGGCTGCAAAGGTAGGCGCAGGCGGCGCCAAACTCGTCCGGGTCGCCGAAACGCCGCGCCGGAATGCGTTCGGCGCGGCGCGCGAGGGCCACCTCGAGGCTTTCTCCGGCGCTGTTGGCCGCCGCCTCCACATTGGCACGCAAGCGATCGGTGTCGAAGGAGCCGGGGAGCAGGTTGTTGATGGTGACGCCATGCTCGGCCACTTGCCGAGCGAGGCCGGCAACGAAGCCCGTGAGTCCGGATCTCGCGCCGTTGGATAGGCCTAGCGATGCGATGGGGGCCTTCACCGCAGATGAGGTGATGTTGACCACCCGGCCGAAGCGGCGCTCAATCATGCCGTCCAGGGTGGCGCGTACGAAGGCGATGGGCGTGAGCATATTGGCATTCAGAGCGGACAGCCACTGCTCGTGGTCCCATTCCCGGAAGTCTCCGGGCGGAGGTCCGCCGGCGTTGTTCACCAGGATGTCCGGGTTGGGACAGGCCTCCAGCGCCAGAGCGCGTCCCTGGACACTGGTCACATCGGCGCAAACGGTGACCACCCGCACGCCCGGTGCCGCCGAGCGGATTGCTGCGGCGGCGGTTGCAAGCGGCTCCGGCCGTCGGGCCACCAGTGTCACCTGCACCCCTTCTCGAGCCAGAGCCATGGCACAGGCGCGCCCCAAGCCCCGGCTGGCTGCACACACCAGCGCCTGGCGTCCGGCGATTCCCAAATCCATCGTCATTCACCTCGCGGGTCGCGTCGTGACAGACCATGATAGACCTTAGGGAAGTTGGCGCGTCGATCGGGCAACCATGCCGCAGCGCGTGCCACAGCCGCAATGGCTTCGGGGAGGTAGAGAATGAGTGCGGAGCATATTGAGCTGATTCGCGCAATGGCCGTCTTCGGCGGACTCAGCGACTCGGCGCTCAGTTGGCTCCTGGACCGCACCCATGAGCGTGAGGTCGACACCGGCGAGTGCTTCTTTGAGTCGGGCCAACCCGCGGATTCGCTCTATGTGCTGAAACGTGGGCGAGTCGCGGTGCTGCGAAGCACGGAGGACGGTCTCTGCCAGTTGGCCGAGCTGGGTTCCGGAGACTGTTTCGGTGAGATGTCGCTGATCGACTTCAATCCCCGCAGCGCCACGGTGCGAGCGGTCGAACCCTGCCTGGCCATCGAGATACCGCAAGCCGAAATTCACGCGCTCTATGAGCACGACCTCAAGCAGTTCACTCTGATACAAATGAACTTCGCACGTGAGCTCAGCCGCCGTCTGCGCCGCGCCGACGAGCTGGTTTGCCAGACGCTGAAACAGGCCGCTGCTGGTCACCGCTACTCCACCTGAACAGCAAGACCGCGAGGCGGCTCCGGACCCAACCATGCCAGACCGCGCCCCCGTTACCCGGCTTCACACCCACGAGGTGCTGAATCAGCCCCCCGCTTTCGAGAACCGCAATGCTTTTGTCGACGACCGGCCACTGCAGGAAGCCCTTTACCGGGGCAGCGCGGAGTGGGCAGTTGCGGCACTCACCGAGTTCGGAGCCAGCGTCGGCAGTGCCGATGTCCAGGAGCAGGGCGAGCAGGCCAACACACATCCGCCGGTACTGCGGGCATTCGACCGGCACGGCAGACGCGTGGACGAAGTCCGCTATCACCCGGCCTACCATCAGCTGATGGCGCTCGGTATCGCCTACGGCACCCACAGCCTGGGCTGGAGCGAGCATCGACCCGGCTCCAAAGTAGCCCAGGCGGCCCTGCTGTACCTGCTGCACCAGGCCGAACCCGGCGTTTGCTGCCCGCTGGTCATGACCTCGGCCGCGGTGCCCGCGCTGCAGGCATCGCCGGAGCTCGCCAGCGAGTGGACTGCACGCCTGCTCTCACGCCACTACGACGGGCGATCGCTACCGGTGATGGAAAAAAATGGCGCCACGGTAGGTATGGCAATGACCGAAAAGCAGGGCGGGTCGGACCTGCGCACCAACACCACCAGGGCGGAGCACATCGGCGGCGACCAGTACCTACTGACGGGACACAAATGGTTCTGCTCGGCGCCCATGTCCGATGCGTTCGTCACCCTGGCCCGGGTTGATGATCGTTTGACCTGCTTTCTGGTACCGCGCTGGTGTCCGGACGGCAGCCGTAATCCGATCCGCCTGCAACGCCTCAAGGACAAACTGGGCAACCGCGCCAACGCCTCCAGCGAGATCGAGTTTCAGGGTGCCTGGGCGCAGCGTCTCGGGGACGAGGGTCGGGGCGTTGCCACCATCATCGAGATGGCCCATCACACCCGTCTCCACACATCCGTTGCCCCAGCCTCGCTGATGCGGCAGAGCCTGGCGCTGGCCATTCACCACGCCAGCCACCGCCACGCCTTCGGTCGTCCCCTGTTGGAACAGCCTTTGATGCGTGCGGTGCTGGTCGACCTTGCCCTCGAGAGCGAAGCGGCCACCATGCTCGCCTTTCGCCTCGCCGCCGCCTTCGATGCCGCGGCGCGGGATACCGCCGAGAGCCGACTGGCTCGGCTCCTGGTCCCAGTGGTCAAGTACTGGATCAACAAGCGCACTCCGGTCCACGTGGCCGAGTGCATGGAGTGCCTGGGAGGTGGTGGCTACGTGGAAGACTCGTTGCTACCGCGGATTTATCGGGAAGCGCCTCTCAACGGCATCTGGGAGGGCTCTGGCAACATCATGTGCTTGGATTTCCTGCGCGCACTGGCACGGGATCACGAAGGCCACGGCTTGCTGATGGACCAGGTAGTCGCCGCCCGAGGTTTCCACCCGCTTTTGGAGCGGGCACTGGAGCGCCTTTCCGGCGCCTTGGCGGCCCCCAACGAGGAGACCGCCCGCAGCCTGGTCGGTGATGTGGCCGTCACCCTGGCGGCGAGCTTGTTGGCCCAACACGCGCCCGAGCCGGTCGCGCTCGGCTATGTGCATACCAGGCTCGGCACCACGCCCGCGCGCTGCTTCGGCGAGCTGCCGGCAGGTTTGGAGCAAGCCGGGATCCTGGAACGGGCACTGCCGGCTGGCCGCTAGCTCCTATCCGCCGGCAGGGGCCGAACCTTTGCTTCGACTCTGTAGCTCCCGCTGGGTCAACGCCTCCGCACCGAGGGCAATCATGCGAAGCTGACGAATCATCCGCTCGGCGGCGGCCTTACGATCCTCCGGAGGCGAGCCCAAGGCTTCCATGCCCTCGTTGAAGACGATGGTCACCATGGCCTCAGCCACCAGCGTGACATCCTTGATGGCGACACCCCGCTGGCGGCTTTCCCACTCCAGGTCTGCCGCCAGATCCTCGATGAAGAGTTTGATCTCGTTTCGAATGGCGCGCCGAAACGCCTCCGACCCGACCGCACGCTCGCGGGACAAGAGGTAGAACAAGTTGGCGTTTTCGCTCAAGAACTCCATGAAAGTCTGCACCGAGGCGCGCACCACTCCCACGTCGGCGTCCACCCGTTGCCGGGCCTGTTTCATGAGTCGACGCAGCGTTTCGCCGGCCTCATCCACCAGAGCCAGCCCCAGGCTTTCCAAGTCGTTGAAGTGTCGATAGAACGACGTGGGGGCAATGCCGGCTTCGCGGGCCACCTCGCGCAGGCTAAGGCTGGAGAATCCGCGCTCCGCGCTGAGCTGCCGCAGCGCGGCCTCCAGCAGAGCGCGTCTTGTGCGCAACTTCTGTTCGGCTCTACCGACCATGACTACCCGGCTGTCTTGTTGGCATTTTCGGCAATGATAGCCGGTCTCCATTCCTGGCCGCGCTCGATTCGGTTGCCGGGTTGGGCCGAAGACTGCCGCCCATCAACGCTCCTCAGTCGAGCCGGCGCAAGAGGGAGCGTGGGCGACGAGGAACTTGACGCCCCACAACATGGTCGATAGATTCAGCGCACATCTGTACGCTGAACTGCATCTCCGGCAACCACCGGGCCACCATCTTCCTCGCGGGACGCGGGGCCAGGAGAACGAGTATATGAGCATCTTATTCATCAGCATTGGGACCGTTGCGCTCGCTCTGGCGCTGTCGATCACCAGCGCGCCGCTCTGGCTCTGGACCGTTGCCTTGGGAGCCTGGCTGGGCGGGCTGCAACTGTTCCTGGGGCCCGGTAGCACTATCGCCTGGCTGGCCTGGGGGGTTCTGGCAACGATGAATCTCACGCCGTTGCGTCGACGCCTGGTGATGGCCCCGGCGCTCGAGCTGTTTCGCAAGTCGCTACCCAGCATGTCCGCCACCGAGCGGGAAGCCCTGGAGGCCGGGACCGTGTGGTGGGACGGGGAGCTGTTCGGCGGCAAGCCGGACTGGCAGCGGCTGCTGGACACTCCGGCGCCAGCACTCAGCGCTGAAGAGCAAGCGTTTCTGCAGGGTCCGGTGGAGAAGCTCTGCGGGATGCTGGATGCATGGGACATCAGCTACAACCGCCGCGACCTGCCACCAGGGATTTGGAACTTCCTACGCCACGAGCGTTTCTTCGGCATGATCATTCCGAAAGCCCAGGGTGGATTGGGCTTCTCGGCCCAGGCCCACTCCGCCGTGGTCGCCAAGATCTCCACTCGCAGCATAGCCGCCGCCATTACGGTGATGGTGCCCAACTCCCTTGGCCCGGCCGAGCTGCTGCTTCGTTACGGCACCGAGGCGCAGAAGCGCCACTACCTGCCGCGCCTAGCCAGCGGTGAGGAGATCCCCTGCTTCGGTCTCACCGGGCCTGAGGCGGGCTCCGACGCCGCCTCCATCCCCGACTATGGCATCGTTTGTTACGGCGAACACGAGGGTCGCCGCACTCTGGGCATGCGAGTAACTTGGGAGAAGCGCTACATCACGCTCGGGCCGGTAGCAACCGTTCTGGGCTTGGCCTTCCGCGCCTACGATCCGGATCATCTCGTTGGCGACAACGATGCCCCCGGCATTACGCTGGCGCTAATACCCACCAGCCACCCCGGCGTCGAGATTGGCCGTCGCCACTTCCCTGCCGGCCAGGCGTTCATGAACGGCCCCAACTCCGGCAAGGATGTGTTCATTCCCATGGACTGGGTGATCGGCGGCCAGGAACGCATCGGCCAGGGTTGGCGTATGCTCATGAACTGCCTGGCGGCGGGCCGTTCCATCTCGTTGCCGGCGCTGGCGACTGCGGCCGCCAAGGTCGCGGCCCGCACCACCGGGGCCTACGCCCGCGTCCGCAAGCAGTTCAAGGTCCCGATCGGCAAGCTGGAGGGCGTCGAGGAGGCGCTTGCCCGCATTGCCGGCGAGGCTTACGCCCTGGAAGCGGGTCGCGTCATGACCGCGGTGGCTTTGGACCAAGGGCAGGAACCCTCGGTGATTTCCGCCATGCTGAAGTACCGCAGCACGGAGGGCATGCGGCGAGCTCTCAACGACGCCATGGACGTGCACGGCGGTCGCGGCATCTGCCTGGGCCCGAGCAACTATCTGTCCAATGGTTATCAAGCCATTCCCATGGGTATCACTGTCGAGGGAGCCAACATCTTGACCCGAAGCCTCATCGTTTTCGGTCAGGGTGCAATCCGCTGTCACCCGTGGTTGTTGCGCGAGATGAAGGCCGCTCGGCACGATGACCATGGCTTCGCCTTGGCCGAGTTCGATACGGCGCTGGGCGGCCATATTGGTCATCTTATCGGCAATGTCGGCCGAGCCTTGTTGTATAACTTGAGCGGAGGAACTCTTGCGCCGGCGCCAGCGGTCGGGCCTACCCGCCACTGGTTCAAGCAGCTCTCGCGCTACAGCGCAAGCTTTGCCCTGGTGGCGGATGCGTCGCTGCTGTTACTCGGAGGCGGTCTCAAGCGCCGGGAGAAGATTTCGGGGCGCCTCGCCGACGTGCTCACTGAGCTCTACATGCTCTCGGCGACGCTCAAGCGCTTCGAAGATGACGGTCGGCCGGCCGCGGATGTCCCCATCGTGGACTACGTTTGTGCCAATAGTCTGCACCTGATCCAGGAGCGCTTGCGGGGCGTGATCGCCCATCTGCCCTCCCGCCCGATCGCCTGGCTGCTGCATTGGGCGGTATTCCCGCTGGGGGCGCGGCGCCGTCCCGCCGACGATCAGACCGGAGCCCAGGTGGCGCGGCTGCTGTTGGAGCCCTCCCCCACCCGCGATCGCCTGTCCACCGGCGTTTACCTGACCAACGACCCGGAGGATGTCACTGGCCGCCTGGAGCATGGGCTGCACATGACGCTTCGAGTCGAGCCCATAGAAGCCAGGCTGCAGCAGGCCATCGCGCAGCGCCGACTACGGCCAGCAGCCGACGAGGAGCTGAACCAGGCCGCGCTGCGGGCCGGTGTGATCACTGCCAACGAGGCAACGCTTTTGGCCGAGTACCGCGAGGCTTGGCGGCGGGTGATAGATGTGGATGACTTCGCGCCCGAGGAGCTTTCACCTCGGCGCGCCCAAGCCCAGCAACAGGAGGCCGAGGCGGCCTGACCGCCCGGCGGGAGTCGATGGACATGAGTACAGCCGAAGCCGCGGCCGCCCGGCAAGGGATCGAAACGCCGGCCACGCCCAAACACTGGCACCTGCAGATCGATGCCGAGCGCATTGCCTGGTTGCGACTGGACCGTGCCGGGGAGCGGGTCAACAGCTTGTCCCAAGCTGTCCTAGAGCAGCTCGGCGAGACCTTGCGAAAGGTCGCCGAACACCAACCGGTGGGCCTGGTGATCGAGTCGGGTAAATCTACTGGCTTCATTGCCGGCGCCGACGTGCGCGAGTTCGACAGCTACGACGATCGCGAGCAGGTAATCACCGAGGTGCGCAAGGCTCACGCGGTGCTCGATCAGCTGGAAGCCCTGCCGTTTACCACCGTCGTCGCGATCGAGGGTTTCTGTCTGGGCGGGGGTCTCGAGCTGGCGCTGGCCTGTGGCTATAGAATCGCCAAGGACGTGCCCTCGACCCGGATCGGCTTTCCGGAGATCAAGCTGGGTATTTTCCCCGGCTTCGGTGGCTCCGGGCGTAGCGTGCGTCGGATGGGTGGCCGCCGCGCCATGGAGTTGATGTTGACCGCACGTACGCTGAGCGCGCGATCGGCCCGCAGCGCGGGGCTGATCGACGAGTTGGTGGGTCCCCACGCCTCGCTGCGCTGGGCGGCCCGACGGGCGATTCTCAAGCATCGTAAGCCAACGCCGCCGCGCCTGGTGGATCGCGCCACCAATCTTGGCCCGGCGCGAGCCGCGCTAGCCAAGTTCATGCGCAAGCAGACGGCCCAGAAGGCGCGCCCCGAGCACTACCCGGCGCCCTATGCACTCATCGACCATTGGCAGCGTTACGGTGGTGACCCGCGGCAGATGATCGCCGCCGAGCCTCGGGCCGTGGCGGATCTCGTGCTTGGAGAGACGTCGCGTAACCTGCGCCGGGTGTTCTTCCTCACCGAGCGCATGAAGGGGCTTGGGAAGGTCAAGAATGCACCGGCAATAAAGCGAGTGCACGTAGTTGGCGCCGGCACCATGGGTGGAGAAATCGCCGCTTGGTGCGCGTATCGCGGCCTCGAGGTGACGCTGCAGGACCGCGAGCAGAGCTATGTCGACAGGGCGCTGGAGCGTGCCCGCAAGTTGTTCAAGAAACGCTCGAAGGCTGCTTACCTCACACGGACCGCCGAATCCCGGCTGCTGGGGGATGTGGCAGGCGAAGGGGTCGAGCGCGCCGACATCGTGATCGAGGCCATCTTCGAGAACGCGGAGGCGAAGCGCGAGCTGTTCCGGGGCCTCGAGCCCAGAATGAAAGATACCGCCATTCTCGCCACCAACACCTCGGCGATTCCACTGGACGAGCTGGCAACTGCGCTGAAGGAACCCCGGCGCCTGATCGGCCTACATTTCTTCAATCCCGTCGCCAAGATGCCGCTGGTAGAGGTCGTCTACGACGCCGCCACGGACGCCAAGTGGTGTGAGCGCGGCAGCGCTTTCGTCACTGCCATCGGCAAGTACCCATTGCCGGTTCGTAGCGCCCCGGGCTTTTTGGTGAACCGGGTGTTGATGCCCTATCTCATGGAGGCGCTCAAGATCTACAGCGAGGGCGTCCCCAAAGAGGCCATAGACGAGGCGGCGCTCGCTTTCGGCATGCCCATGGGTCCGGTGGAGCTGGCCGACACCGTCGGCCTCGATATCTGCCTCGACGTGGCCAAGAACCTGGACGACGAGGTAGCGGGACCAGAACGCGAGGTCCTGGAGCAGCTGGTCGAGTCCAAGAAGCTGGGCAAGAAGTCAAACGAGGGTTTGTATCGCTGGGAAAAGGACAAGCCGCTACGCAACCGCGACGCCGCCAAGGGCCACGACTTGAACCGACTAGCCGACCGCCTGATCAAGCCCATGCTGGACGAGTGCGAAACCTGTCTCAGCGAAGATATCGTGGCCGATGCCGACCTGCTGGATGCCGGTGTCATCTTCGGCACCGGGTTCGCCCCATTCCGGGGTGGGCCGCTGCACTATCGTCGCACCCAGAGCTCGAATCACGCCGGAGCCTAATCATCCATGAACGACAAGTTCCCGCGCCGGGTGGCCATCGTCGGCGCCTTGCGAATCCCCTTCGCGCGCTCCAATGGCGCCTATCAGGCACTCAGCAACAAGGACATGCTCAGCCGCTGCCTGGAGGCCTTGGCCAAACGCCACCGACTCTCAGGCAAGCAGATCGGCGAGGTGGCAGGCGGTGCCGTCATGCACCACTCCCGGGATTGGAACCTGGCCCGAGAGGCGCTGCTCAGCACCTCGCTTGCGGCCACCACGCCGGCCGTTACCATGCAGCAGGCCTGCGGCACCAGCTTGAAGGCGGCCATCGATCTAGGCACCCGGATCGCGGTGGGCGAATTGGACAGCGCCATCGCCTGTGGCGTGGACACCACCAGCGATATGCCGCTGGTGTTATCGGAGCGATTCTCGCGGCGCATGCTCGGCGCCTCCCGTGCGCGAACCATCGGACAACGCCTGGGCGAGTTCAAGGGCTTTTCCTTCGGCGAGCTGAAACCCGTGCCGCCGTCGGCCAGCGAGCCCCGCACTGGGCTCAGCATGGGCGAGCACTGCGAGCTGATGGCCCGGGAGTGGAACGTCGGTCGCGAAGAGCAGGACCGCTTGGCGCTGGCGAGCCACCAAAAAGCAGCCGCGGCCTACGACGAAGGTTTCTTCGATGCCGTGGTAGAACCCTGCGAAGGTTTGCTGCGGGATAACAACATCCGCGCTGACGCCAGCCTAGAGAAGCTTTCGAGCCTGAAACCCGCCTTCGCCCGTGATGGCAAGGGTACTTTGACCGCCGGCAACAGCACCCCCCTCACCGACGGCGCGGCCGCGGTGCTGCTGGCGAGCGAGGAATGGGCTGCGGCCAACGACCTGCCGGTACTGGCTTATCTCACCGCCAGCCGCACCGCCGCGGTGGACTTCGTGGCGGGTGAGGGTCTGCTGATGGCGCCGACAGTGGCGGTATCGGAGCTGTTGAAGCAAGCGGGCCTTCAGCTCCAGGACTTTGATCTCTACGAAATCCATGAGGCCTTCGCGGCGCAGGTGCTGTGTACGCTCAAGGCGTGGGATTCCGATCGCTACTGCCGTGATCGCCTGGGCCGCGACGCCAAGCTAGGCGAAATCGACCCGCAGCGTGTCAACGTCAAAGGCAGCAGCGTGGCGGTGGGCCACCCTTTCGCCGCCACCGGCGCCCGCATCCTCGGAACATTGGCGCACCTTCTCGAGCTGCGAGGCAACGGCCGCGGCCTGATCTCGGTCTGCACCGCCGGCGGAATGGGCGTCGCCGCCGTGCTGGAGCGCCCCTGACGCGGGCAGCACGCGCTCCCACAGCTAACGGGGTTCCTCAGGATAGGGGTCGCCTCCAGGCGCGACGGCGGAGCGCAGCAGGCGCGCGACGCTCCCACGAACAGCCCTCCGGCTCAGTTCTCGCCTCGTTCCAGGCGGGCAATGAGACTGCAGGTATCCCAGCGGCCGCCGCCCATGGCCTGGACTTCGGCGTAGAGCTGATCGACCAGGGCCGTGACCGGCAGGCTCGCGCCATTGTGTCTGGCTTCATCCAGGCAGATGTCCAGGTCCTTGCGCATCCAGTTGACCGCAAAACCGAAATCGAATTGCCCCGCCAGCATGGGCTGGTAGCGGTGCTCCATCTGCCAGGATTGAGCCGCGCCCTTGGCAATTACCTCAACCACCGCGGGAGCGTCCAAGCCGGCTCGCTTCGCGAAGTGCAGGCCTTCAGCCAGGCTCTGCACCAGACCGGCCACACAAATCTGGTTCACCATCTTGGTGAGCTGGCCTGAGCCAGCAGGGCCCATGAGCCGCGACATTCGAGCATAGGCATCGATGACGGGTTGGACCTGCTCGAAGGCGCTGGCCTCACCCCCGATCATGACGGTCAACACGCCGTTCTCGGCGCCGGCTTGGCCGCCGGAGACGGGTGCGTCCAGAAAATGCGCGCGCCGAGCCTGGGCGGCCTCGTCAAGCTCCCGGGCAATCTGTGCCGACGCCGTGGTGTGATCCACGAATACCGCCCCCGGCGCCAAGGCCGAGAACGCTCCATCCGGACCCAACGTCACCTGTCGTAGGTCCTCATCGTTACCCACGCAGGCCATCACCAACTCGGCGCTCTCGGCCGCCGCAGCCGGAGTGGCGGCGACTCTGCCGCCGTGAGCTTCGCTCCACCGCTCCGCCTTTTCCCGGGTGCGGTTGTACACCGTGACCTGATGACCGGCCTTGGCCAGATGGCCGGCCATCGGATACCCCATGACACCCAGGCCGAGAAAGGCCACTCGCTTACTCATGTGTGCTCCATGTCAGACACTATCAGTCGAGGTCCAGCGACAGCGCCCGGCCAGCGCCAAGATACCGTTGCAACACCACCAGCCCATCCGGCGTCACGGGTGTGACTCGACCCGCCACCACGTCGCGGGGATCACAGAAGAAGCCGTCGTCGATCTCCTCCGCCTGCAACACGAAAGGGCCGTCGTGACGGCACTCGTAGGCCCGTCCCCACACCTTGTTGTGGGCGTCCTCGAAGTAGAACTCGAACAGCCGCGTCAACCGAGGCTGTTCGATCCCGAGCTCCTCCCCGAGCTCGCGGCACGCAGAGCGGTCATAGTCCTCGCCGGCCAAGACGACGCCACCGGCCACTGGGTCCAGGTAGCCAGGATACATGTCCTTCCCGGCCGAACGACGCTGCACGAAAACCTGACCGTCCGAGCTCATCACCAGGATATAGGTGGCTCGGTACACCAGGCCCCGATGGCGCAGCTCGCGGCGGCTGATGGCACCGACGGGGCGGTTGTCGCGGTCCACCACCTGCACCAGTTCGGCGCCAGAGTCGCTCATGGTCCTTCGGCCCCATGCAGAAACGAGGAGATGGCCGGCGCTACCCGTGCCGGCGCGTCCAGGTGCAGGTGATGACCACCTACCGCCGTTCGCACCGTCAAACGCTGCACGGCGAGTCGGCGCTGTGCCATCCCGGGGCGGGACAGCAGCAGTCCCTGGCTGGCCACGATCAGCAAGGTCGGCGCCTCTATGCGCCGCAGATAGGCCAGCACCTGGGGTTCACTCAGGTAGTGGGGCGAGCGAAAGGTGGCGCGGGGATCGCTGCGCCAAGTGAGCCCATCTGCGAGCTCGCGGGTGCCTCGCAGGCTGAGTATTCGAGCAGACTGGTGACTGAGGTCACCGGCGGCTTCCCGAGCGCGAGCGGCCTGGTCCAAATCGGCGTACACCGGCAGCCGCTTGCTCGGCAGCTCACGCATCTGGCGAATGGCTTGAGCGTGCGCGATCGGTCCCCGTTCCGGCTCGCCCGCCAGCGGCCCCAGACCTTCGATGAGCGCCAGCCGTTCGATTCGCTCCGGCATCACGGCGGCGGCAAAGCTTGCTATCGCTGCCCCCAAAGAATGCCCGAGTAGCGAGAAGCGCTCCCAACCCAGCGCGTCAGCAACCCTTGCCACGTCTTCGACGAAGTCCACGAAGTGGTAGTGGACACCGGCAGGCCGCCACTCCGAGCAGCCGTGTCCGGCCAGGTCCAGGGCGAAGACCTGCAGCTCCGCTAACAGTGGTGCCATTCCATCGAAGCTGGCCGCGTTGTCTAGCCAGCCGTGCAATGCCAGCACGGGAGGGGCATCGGGACGGCCCCATGCGCGTGCGGCAAAGCGCAGATACGGCGTCGAGATGCGCAGCTCCCCGGGGAGTGCTGCTTCGGTCACGGGCCAACCTCGACGGCGCTCGCGGTACCGCGATAGTGGAAGCCCACAGGCTTGATTCGTCCCGCCCAGCCCGGCAGATACCCCTGCTCGGTGTGTCCCAGCATCAGACCGGCTTGCGTCATCAGGCGCGGCACGTCGCGGTCGAGATGACAACCGCCGGCCAGCCGGCGCCACCAGGGCGTCAATCGCCGCTGCCACGCTTGCACGGTCGCTTCCGGCGCCAAGCCATGCTCGCAGAACAGCAGCCGGCCGCCGGGCCTAAGTACCCGTCGAATCTCGGCCAGCGCAGCTGCAGGATCGGCAATCGTGCACAGCGTGTAAGTCATCACCACGCAATCAAAACTAGCCGTCTCCAAGGGTAGCGCCTCGGCCTGCGCCGCCAACAGGACCGGAGCGAGACGGCTGCCCCGAGCCTGTTCTCCGCCACGATGGTGAGCCAAAACCGGATCGATGGCCCAAAGCTCGAGCACCTGGCCTTCCCGGTAGTGCCGCAGGTTATGTCCCCCAGCCACGCCTATCTCGAGCACCGTCCCGGCAGCGTCGGGGACAATCAGGGCGCGCTGCTGGTGCAGCACGCCAGCGCCACAGGCACGCTCCACGAGCCGTGGCAAGACTAATCGTTGGTAAATCCCCGCCTTGATCATTCCAGTACCATGAACAGCCCCTGCAGCCCGCACTCTCGATTGCATCCTGTCCCGGAGCTCTTATCACGTTCGCCATCAACCATGGGCGCCGAGAATGGTTATGCTTGGTGGCTTGCGGCGCAAGGTCGCCGCTCCAGCGACCGCCGTTTAGCCTCCATCGGACGGCCGACGCCTCGATGCTTGGTGGGACCGATTTGCACCGTCGCAGACACGACCACTCCATCGCCGCAGCGAACTCCGTTGCACCCGCACGGCCTGACAAGTCCACGGGCGCTGGCCAACGCCCGCCAAATCATTCAGGAGGTCACAATGACCCATGCCATTCGATTCCACGAGACCGGCGGACCCGAGGTCCTGCGCTGGGAAACTGTCGAGGTCGGCGAGCCCGGAGCGGGTGAGGCGCGGGTGCGTCACACTGCCGTGGGGCTGAATTTCATCGATGTCTATCACCGCAGCGGTCTGTATCCGGTGTCCGAGCTGCCGAGCGGCATCGGCCTGGAGGCAGCAGGAACGGTAGAAGCGGTTGGAGACGGTGTCGGCGAAGTGGCGCCCGGCGACCGGGTCGCCTACGCCTTTCCGCCGCTCGGAGCGTACGCGGAAGCCAGAGTGATGCCCACCCATCATCTGGTCAAGCTGCCCGACGGAATCGATGACCGCACCGCCGCTGCCATGATGCTTCAGGGCCTGACCGCTCACTACCTGCTTCGGCGTACCTATCGGGTGCAGCCTGGGGACTGGATACTGGTGCAGGCGGCGGCGGGCGGCGTCGGGCTGATTGCCTGTCAGTGGGCCAAGCATCTGGGTGCCCACGTCATCGGCACCGTGGGCAACGATGAAAAGGCCGAGCTCGCCAAGGCCCACGGATGCGACCACCCCATCGTGTACACCCGTGAAGACTTCGCCAAGCGGGTGCACGAGATAACCGGCGGCGAGGGGGTAGCCGCGGTGTACGACTCCGTCGGCAAAGATACCTTCGCGGGATCGCTGGACAGCTTGCGGCCCTTGGGCACGTTAGTGTCCTTCGGCAACGCCTCCGGCCCAGTGGCGCCATTCGAGCCAGCGATGCTGGCAGCCAAAGGCTCGCTTTTTCTTACCCGACCCACGCTCATGGACTACACCCGCCGCCGCGACGACCTATTGAAGGGTGCCGCGGAGTTGTTCGACGTGGTCGAGAATGGCCAGGTGCGGATCGAAGTACGCCAGACCTATCCGCTGCAAGAGGCAGCGCAAGCCCACCGAGACCTAGAGGCCCGGCGTACCACAGGCTCCACCATCATGTTGCCCTAGGAGTTCGCGCAGCTCATGGGGTTCTGCTGTGGGAGCGATTCCAGTCGCGATGGCGCACGCGAGTGCATCGGCCTTCGCCCATGCCGGTGTAAGGCGCTCCGCGCCCCATCACCGCGCGCCGCTGCTACGAGGAGGCAGCCAAGGCGGCGCTATTAGTTTCACTGAGAGCCGCTTTGCGGTGTCTCTCTAATCCTGCTGCTCCAGAGCGTCCACCACCTGCTGCAGCAGGACGGCGTCCTGGGCCGTGGTCGCCGACGGGTAGCGAGCCAGCCGGCGGCCATTGCGTCCAATCAAGAACTTCTCGAAGTTCCACTCGATGTCGCCGGGGAAGCCTTCCTCTGGATCGGTGAGCCAGGCGTAGAGCGGGTGCCGGTCGGTACCGTTCACCTTGATCTTGGCGCCCAAGGGGAAACTCACTTGGTAGCGAGAGACGCAGAACTCGCGGATGGCAGCTTCATCACCTGGCTCCTGATCTCCAAACTGATTGCAGGGAAAACCTAGTATCACCAATCCCTGGTCCTTGAGCTCGCGCCAGAGCGACTCCAGGCCTGCGTACTGGGGCGTGTAGCCGCAGTAGCT
>CAZLYT010000282.1:0-4116 GCA_964563515.1 uncultured Candidatus Competibacteraceae bacterium
GACATCTCCTCGGCCGAAAAAGTGGGTTTGACCTTGTCGCCGTTGCGAATGATCTTCAACTGTTCCATCGCCGTGCTACCTCATTGCCGGGTTGACTGCTCACATGCGGGTCATCCGATCGTGCCCTCGCTTTGACTCGGCTAGTCCATTGCCAAGTTGTGGGTCGATAGAATAGGGAAGCCGATATGCCGCCTGGTTTTGGAATGCGTCGTTTTTTCCACTCAATGGGACGTGAGTCTGGCAGGCCTGAGGGGGGGCTTGGGCCGCGGCTGTGGTCGGCGACGGGGCCGCAAGTGACCGATAGTTACCCGTTTTTTCCAGGGCAGGCGGTAGTGGGGCAGTTCGAGTTCGGCCTACTGAAGGGATAGCGCGAGTGGTTCGGCGGCGCCCAATTTGACGCAAGAGATTTCGAAGTGTTCAGTCGGACCGGCAGTCGCCAGGTGGACTCGCCGCATCCAATGGAATCTTTCGCCGCTGTTGCGTCGGGGTGAGGCCGAAACATTCCCGATAGCGGGTCGCAAAATGGTTGGCAGATACGAAGCCGCAGGCAGCGGCTATCTCGAGTACAGATTCATTGCTGCTCAATAGCAACTGTCGCGCACGCTGCAGACGAATCTTCATGTAGTAGCTGGTGGGGGAGCACTGCAGGTGGTCGTGAAACAGCCGTTCCAACTGCCTGCGTGAAAGATCCAGGTGGTGAGCCAGTTCCTCCACCGCCATCGGCTCTTCGATGTTGGCCTCCATTAAGGCAACGGCCTCGGTCAATTTTGGTCGCCCGGTTCCGAGCTGCTGGCGTAACGGTACTCGCTGCTGATCCACTTCCGTGCGAATGCGCTCGCAAACCATCAACTCCGAAACGCGCGGCGCCAAATCCCTGGACTGAGGTAGACGGCGAATCAGTTTGATCATCATGTCGACCGGGGCGACACCGCCACTACAGGTATAGCGGTCGCGGTCGATCTCGAACAGCTTGGAGGAGACGATGATCTCCGGAAACTCCTCAACCAGGCTCTGGAAGTCCTCCCAGTGGATGGTGCACCGATAGCCGTTTAGTAGAGCAGCACGAGCCAGAATGTAGCTACCGGTGCAAATGCCGCCCAATGCAGTGCCCTGGTGAGCTTGCTGGCGCAGCCAGTTCAGTAGCGGCCTCCCCTCGGTGCGTCGAATAGGGTTGGAGCCGCAGACGAAGACTGCGTCGAGCTCGGGCGCATTGTTCAAGGAGTGATCCACGAGGAGCCGTACCCCAACGCTCCCGGCCACGGCTTCCCCGTTCTCCGAAATGGTGAGCATTCGAAAGATTGTCTTGCCGCTGGCCAGATTGGCCATGCGCAGTGGTTCGATGGCCGAGGCAAACCCGATCATCGTGAATCCCGGGACCAACAAGAATCCATAGGCGATCGGCTGGGCGGGCTGTAGGGTCATGGCACGTCTCGGTTTGGAATTGTCAGGTCCACATAAAGGAAAGGGGACCGATTTCGAGCTGTGACGACGGAGTTGGCCGAGTCGCATCCTGGCGTGAAAGCTCTGGTGAGGCTTCGATACCAGGGTGAGCTCGACCCTGGACTTCTCGAGAGTCGCGGGCACACCCAGGGTATAGCGTAATTCTGCGCTGCGCCAATGGAACCCAAGAGCGCGCTGTCAGCCGAGCTGGGGAGCCGTACTCAGCTCAGTTGGCAGGTCGGCTTGCGCCCACGAAACGCGACCTACGACAGCCTGTGCTGATAGCCGGAGTCAGCTACATTTTGGGAAGGAAACGCTGATCGTATCGATGTTCGCCATGACGGAAGCGGCTCGACAGCCACAACTTCAAGCAGCGTCGCCATGCCTATCCACGCCCCCTTCCTGAAGTACTTCCGCGAAGTCGCTCGGTGTGGCTCAGTGCGCCTAGCAGCAAAGCGCCTCTACGTAGCATCCTCGGCGGTGAATCGCCAGATCTTGAAGGTGGAAGACGATCTGGGCGTGAAGCTGTTCGAGCGCACGTCCACCGGCATGGTCTTGACGCCAGTGGGGGAGCTCCTGGGCGCGCACGTGGAACGGGTGCTGTCCGACGCCGAACGCACACTGGCGGAGATCACCAGTGCCGCCCGAGGCGAGGAGCGGCCCATCACCATCACCGGGGAAGATTCGGTGCTATGCGCCTTCCTGCCGCCTGCGCTCGCCCAGCTCTACGGCGAGCATCCCGAAGTCTGTACCGCCTTCAAGGCGGCCAGTGGCCGCGAGCTCGGCCGGCTGCTGTTCCTGGGCGCGGCGGACGTCGCGCTGGGCTTCGATGCGGAATCCGCCCCCGGCCTTGAGTGCGTGGCGAGCTGCGAGCTTCCCGTGGGCGCGGTGGTTCATGACGACCACCCGCTGGCAACTCGTACCCAGGTGACTCTGGAGGAGTGCGCCAGCTATCCCATGATCCTGCCCGACGCCAGCTGGCCACTGCGGACCCGGCTCGACCAGGAGTTGGCGCGCGCCGGGATTGCGCCCAATACGGCGACCTCCTCCAGCTCGCTGGACTTTCTGCGCTTCATGCTGGAGCGCCAGCTCGGGGTGGGTTTTCGCACCGTGATCGGCATCGAAGCGCAGGTGGCCAGCGGCGAGCTCAAGCACGTGCCGCTCCGCTCACCGGAGCCCGTGATGCAGCAATTCGGCGTATGGGCTCTGGAACATCCGCGTCGGGGGCGTCATTTGGAATGCCTGCTGACACTGCTCGCCCGGCGTCTGGGAGACTACGGCTGTGACCACTGCGCTTGATGCCGTTTCGGCAACGCTAGCGCGAGATTCTCTGCTACCGCTCCATGGAGGGATGCCCTTAAGGTCCTGCAAACACCTGAAAGCGGCGTGCGCGACCAACCAATCAAGCCTCAGGAGATAGGTTTCGAGAGCGCCGCGACCAAGGCCTACCCGGTCTCACTCCTCTGTGGGTGGTCCTTGGGAAAAGCACACTAGAGGACGAGGATCGAACATGGGCCACCTCACTACCCACGTGCTCGACACTGCCGCCGGCACGCCGGGTTCCGGCATTACCGTCGAGATCTATCGCATCGATGGCGATCGTCGCCACATCAAGACCGTCGTGACCAACGCCGACGGCCGTACCGACGAGCCCCTGTTGCAGGGCGGGGCTTTCCAGGCGGGTCAGTGGGAGCTGGTTTTCCATGTGGGCGATTACTTCGCAAGGGAGGGCCAGACTCTGCCCAGTCCGGCATTCCTGGATCAGGTGCCGCTGCGCTTCGGTATCGCCGCAGACGCCCATTATCACGTCCCCCTGCTGGTCTCACCGTGGAGCTACTCCACCTACCGGGGGAGCTGAGTCATGACGAACAGCGTGCGTTTCCTGGTCAATGACGAGCTGGTGAGCGTGAACGACGTGGCGCCGACCATGTCCGTGCTGCAGTTCGTGCGCGAGCGGCTGCGCTGCGTCGGCACCAAGGAAGGCTGCGCCGAGGGTGACTGCGGCGCCTGCACCGTGGTGGTTGGCGAGCTGGAGGGCGACGAGCTGCACACCAGAGCCGTCAACGCGTGTATCCAGTTCGTGCCTACGCTAGATGGCAAGGCGCTCTACACCGTGGAGTACCTGCGCCAGCGCGACGGCAGCCTGCACCCGGCCCAGCAGGCCATGGTCGATTGTCACGGCTCCCAGTGCGGTTTCTGCACGCCAGGCTTCGTGATGTCGCTGTGGGGGCAATACGTGGAGCATCAGGCGCGGGGCACGCGGCTGGCGCGAGCCCAGCTCGGCAGCACACTCACCGGCAACCTCTGCCGTTGCACCGGCTACCGTCCCATTCTCGACTCCGGCGAGCGCATGTTCGATCTGCCCGCCGTGGCATTCGACCGCGCGGCGGCCGCCGAACGGCTACGCCAACTACAACGAACGAAGTCGCTGCGCTACGAGCACGGCGGCATGCGCTTCTTCGCCCCGCGCACCTTGGAGGAGCTGTGCCACCTCCGTGCCGAGCACCCCACGGCCACCATCTTGGCGGGCGCCACCGACGTGGGGCTGTGGGTGAACAAGCAGCTCCGTGAGCTGGGCGAGATCATCTACCTGGGCGAGGTCGCCGAGCTGAAGGCGATCTCGACCCAGGATGACGTGCTGCGCATCGGTGCCGGCGCCACTCTCACCGCCGCCTA
>CAZLYT010000283.1:0-21401 GCA_964563515.1 uncultured Candidatus Competibacteraceae bacterium
GTTCAGGAGACCCGGCTCTACGATCCCGAGCAGGGTGAGACCAGATCCATGCGACTCAAGGAGGAGGCCAACGACTACCGCTATTTCCCGGACCCCGACCTGCAGCCCCTGATCGTCGACCGGGCTATGCTGGAGGAGGCGCGCAGGGCAATGCCCGAGCTCCCCGACGCCAGGCGCGAGCGCTTCATGAGCAGCTACGGCCTCAAGCCCTATGATGCCAGCGTGCTGGTGACGGATCAGGCGATGGCAGACTACTTCGAGCAGAGCGCGACTGCAGCGGCGACCATGATGGCGTTGCCTCCAGATGAAGTTGCCAAACCGATTGCCAACTGGGTGATGGGTGACGTGGCGGCGCATCTGAATCGAGATGGTATCGATATCATTGAAGCGCCAATCAAGCCGCGACAGCTGGCGGAAATGCTGCGCCGTATCCACGATGGCACCATCTCCGGCAAGCTCGCCAAAGATGTATTTGAGGCTATGTGGGCTGGAGAAGGCACTGCCGACCAAGTGATCGAGCGCAAGGGACTGCGCCAGATCACCGACGTGGATGCGCTGGATGGAATCGTGGACCAGGTCATCGCGGCCTCACCCGAGCAGGTCGCCGGCTACCGAGCTGGCCGCCACAAGCTGCTTTCCTTCTTCGTCGGCCAGGTGATGAAGGCCACCCGCGGCAAGGCCAATCCTCAGCAGGTCAACGAGTTGCTGCGACGCAAGCTCGACCAGTCGGAGGCTGGCTGAGCGGTGCCCGTCAGCGTGACCGAGCCCGATTGCCTGCGTCGATTTCTGTTCGAGGAGCTCAACATCCGCGGTCAGCTGGTGCACTTGGATGCGGCTTGGCGCGAAGTGCTGCAACGGCGCACGTATCCGCCGCCGGTGCGCCGACTGTTGGGCGAGAGCATGGCGGCGGCGGCGCTGTTGACCGCCACGGTCAAGCTCGACGGTCGACTGAGCCTGCAGATCCAGAGTCGCGGGCCACTACGAAGCATGGTCGTGCAGTGCTCCAGCGAGCTCGGCCTGCGCGGCTTGGCGCGTTGGGACCAGATACCAGAGCAGCCGGCACTCGCCAGCTTGTGTCCGGATGCAACGCTTGCCATCACTCTCGCTCCGGAGCGCGGCAACAGCTACCAGGGCTTGGTGGAGCTCGGCGACGATACCCTCGCATCGGCTCTGGAGCGTTATTTTGCCCATTCCGAGCAGCTGCCCACGATGCTGGTGCTTGCCGCTGATCGAGAGCGAGCAGCCGGGCTGCTACTGCAGGAGCTACCCGATGTCACACGTGATGACCGCGACGCCTGGAACCGGGTAGGGATGCTGGCTGCCACGCTGGAAGAACGCGAGCTGCTGTCGCTCAACGCCGAGACGCTCTTGCGCCGGCTCTTCGCCGAGGACGACGTACGCATGTTCGAGCCCGAGCCGCTCAGCTTCCGCTGTGGTTGCTCGCGGGAGCGCACCGCCGCGGTCTTGGCGGCCCTCGGCGAAGAGGAGATCGAGACGCTGCTGCGCGAACGCGGCGTGGTCGAGATAAGTTGCGACTTCTGCGGTCATGAGTTCCATTTCGACCCGGTGGACGTGGCGGCGATCTTTGCCGGAGCCGGCAGCCACGGCCCCGGCGCCACCCGACACTGAGACCGAGCGCTCATGCAGGTCCTGTTGCGATTCTTGAACGCGTTCTTCGAGGTGGCCATCTTTCGGCGCGGGCCGCAAGATCTGCCGGCCTCGCAGGCCCTGTTGGTATTGACCGTCGTGGTCTACTGGCTGGTCACCTTCGGTGCCATGACGGTGCAGTTGCCTAGTGGGGCCGCCATGCTGCAGGCGATTGCAGATACCGCGCTGATGATCGGCTTTACTTGGGCACTGCTTGCGGTGCGCAGCCACCTGCCTCGTTTCTCGCAGACACTGACGGCACTGGCGGGCACCGGCACCTTACTTGGCCTGGTGGCACTGCCGGTGCTGGCTTGGCTGATGCGCGTCGCGGATCCGGCCGACCAGACCAGCGCCGACCCGTCGGCCGTGGTGCCGAGCCTGTTATTGCTGTTCCTCATGGGATGGAGCATCGCAGTGGTGGCCTTCATCCTGCGCCATGCCCTGGATGTCCAACGCAGCATCTCGGTGGTGCTGGCAGTGGCCTATCTGGTGTTGTCATTTGCGCTTTCCAACGCTTTGCTGGCCCGTGGCGGGGCAGGCTGAAAGTGCATCTGCATATCCTTGGCATCTGCGGGACCTTCATGGCGGGCGTGGCTATGCTGGCCCGCGAGGCGGGCCACCGGGTCAGCGGCTCCGATGCCGCAGTCTATCCGCCCATGAGCACTCAGTTGGCCGAGGCCGGGCTAGTCGTCATGGAGGGCTACCAGCCGGAGCAGCTCGAGCCGGCCCCCGACGTGATTGTGGTCGGCAATGTCATGAGCCGCGGCGTGCCGGTGGTGGAGGCAATGCTGGATCGAGCCCTGCCTTACACCTCAGGTCCGCAATGGCTGGCGGAGCATGTGCTGGTCGGGCGCTGGGTCATCGGGATTGCGGGCACTCACGGCAAGACCACCACCGCCGCCATGGTCGCCTGGATTCTGCAACGGGCGGGGCTCGAGCCAGGCTTCATGATCGGCGGGTTGCCGGCCAATTTCGGTGCCTCGGCGCGGCTCGGAAACGGGCCCCATTTCGTGGTCGAAGCCGACGAGTACGACACCGCCTTTTTCGACAAGCGCTCCAAGTTCGTGCACTACCGCCCGCGGACGCTGGTGTTGAACAACCTCGAGTTCGACCACGCCGACATCTTTCCAGACTTGGGCGCGATTGCTACCCAGTTTCACCATCTGGTGCGCACGGTTCCGGGTAACGGCCTACTGGTGGTCAACGGCCGAGACGCCAACCTGGCGCAGGTGCTGATGCGGGGATGCTGGACACCAGTGGAACGTGTCGGAGCGACAGACTGGGAGGCGCGGGCCGTTAGCCCCACCGGCGACGCCTTCGAGGTGTGGTATCGCGGCCATCGGGCCGGCCGGGTGCAATGGGAGCTCGCCGGTGAGCACAATGTCAGTAACGCGCTGGCAGCGGTCGCCGCCGCACGTCATGCCGGGGTGCCGCCGGCGCTGGCAACGGCTGCCCTCGACAGCTTCCGGGGCGTGCGCCGCCGCTTGGAGCGACGCGGTATCGTCAATGGCGTCGAGGTCATCGATGACTTCGCCCACCATCCCACCGCCATTTCCGCCACCATGGCGGCGGTCCGGCCGCGGGTGGGCGCGGGTCGCCTGGTGGCAGTGCTGGAGCCCCGCTCCAACACCATGCGCATGGGCGTGCACCGTAGCACCTTGCTGCCCTCCCTGGCAGCAGCGGATCGGGTACACCTCTATCTCCCCGATCAGCTGAAGTGGCAGCTCGACGCCCCTGCCCGCCAGGGCTGGCTGAGCATCTGGCCGAGCGTCGAGGCTACGGTGGCGGCCATCGTTGCCGAGGCCCGCTCCGGGGACGTGGTGGTGGTAATGAGCAATGGCAGCTTCGGCGGCATTCACGAGCGGCTGTTGGCAGCGCTGGCTCAAGGGTCAGAGGTGCCAGCGCCTCCGTGAGCACTGCGGCGACGGCCCCTGCGCTCACGCTGGCCATGACCGGCGCCTCCGGTGCCCAGTACGGTTTGCGGCTGCTGGAGTGGCTGCTCTGCGCCGGAATTGGGGTGCACCTGCTGCTGTCGAAGCCGGCGCGCATCGTGATCGGGATGGAGACCGAGGTGCAGCTTCCCGGGCGCAGCGCTGAGACCGCCCGTTTTCTGGCGCATCGTTTCGGTGTGGAGCCTTCGTTGCTGCGTCTTTACGGTCTGGAAGAGTGGACGGCGCCGGTGGCTAGTGGATCCGCGCCCAGCGCCGGAATGGTGGTCTGCCCCTGCACCAGCGGCACTTTGGCGGGGCTCGCCGCCGGCACCAGCCGCAATCTGATCGAGCGGGCAGCCGACGTCACGCTCAAGGAGAACCGCAAGCTGGTATTGGTCGTGCGCGAGACTCCGTTCTCGGTCATCCACCTGGAGAACATGCTGCGCTTGGCACGCGCCGGCGCATGCATCCTGCCGGCCAATCCCGGCTTCTACCACAATCCGAAGCAGGTCGCCGATCTGGTCGACTTCATCGTGGCGCGAATTCTGGACCAGCTGGGATTCAGCCAGGCACTGCTCCCGCCGTGGGGAAACGGGCGGGCGGCAGAGGCCGAGTAGGCGCGCCAACGGCGCGGTGACCTTGGAGCGCGCCGGTTGCCACCCCACGACCGGCAAGCGATTTGCCACCGGTGGTGACGGCGCGGCGCCCGCGCCGGGCGGCTCGCGTCCGGGTCGTGTGATTCTGCTCAACAAGCCCTACGGTGTACTCTGCCAGTTCACCGATCGGGGCGGTCGACCCACGCTCTCGGACTATCTCCCGGTGCCGGATGTCTACGCCGCGGGCCGACTCGACCAGGACAGCGAAGGCTTGGTGGTACTGACCGACGATGGCCGCCTGCAGAGCAGGATTGCGAACCCTCGCTATAAGCTTCCCAAAACCTATTGGGTGCAAGTCGAGGGCGACCCCGACGACCGCACCCTGGACCATCTACGCCAAGGACCGCCGTTGCGGGATGGGCCAACCGCCCCCGCCAGAGTCGAGCGCATGGCGGAGGCACCGGAGCTGTGGCCCAGAACACCGCCCGTGCGTTTCCGCGCCCGGATTCCCACGACTTGGCTCGAAGTCGAGCTACGCGAAGGCCGCAACCGGCAGTTGCGACGAATGACGGCGGCGGTGGGGCTGCCAACCTTGCGCCTGGTTCGCACCGCCGTGGGCCCACTGGCGTTGGGGCGGTTGACGCCGGGAAGCTGGCGCGAGCTGGGTGACACCCAAGTGGCGGCGCTGGTGACGGCTTTGGATTCCCTTGGCAATAGCGGCAAGCCGCGGTGAGGGCGCGAACTGTGGTCGCCGCATTGGTGGCTTTGGGCGCCACCGCGCTGCTGATTGTGCTGCTCTATCTCTTCTTCGCCCGAGTGTGGACGCAACTGCCGGCGTGGGCGGCGGTGCCGGTAAGCATATTGATCGCTGCCAGCGCGATTGGGGGACCGATCTGGACCCTGCTCAGGCTCTCCGATCGTCATTGGCGGCCACCGGGGGCGCGCCGCCGGCCACCGCGCAGTGGCCCGCTTCAGTAAGCGCCCTGGCGACTTCGGCGATCAGAGTCGGCCCCCGATAGACCAAGCCCGTGTACAGCTGCACCAGGCTGGCACCGGCACGGATGCGAGCCAGCGCGTCGTCACCGCACATAATGCCGCCCACGGCGATGATGGGAATCTCTCCCCCCAATGCCTGGTTCAGCGTGGTCAGCACGGCCAAGGCCAAAGGAGCTAGTGGTCGGCCGCTGAGACCGCCGCTTTCCTCGGCATGGGGAAGGCCCGCCACTGCGGGTCGAGTGCTGGTGGTATTGGTGGCGATGACACCGTCCACCTGGTGTCGGCGTAACACCGCCGCCAGCTCGCGAATCGCTGATGGCTCCAGGTCCGGGGCGATCTTGACCGCCAGCGGAACGTAGCGCTCATGGGTACGAGCAAGCTCTGCCTGGGCGTCTTTCAGGGCTGCCAATAAGTGTTCCAGGGCTGTGCTGGCCTGGAGCTCACGAAGCCCCGGTGTGTTGGGTGAGGAGATGTTGACGGCCACATAGTCCGCCACTGAGTGCACTTGGCGGAATGCAAGCAGGTAGTCATCCACGGCCTGCTCGGCGGCCGTATCCCGATTCTTGCCGATGTTGATGCCGATCACCGGCCCCTGCGGGCGCTGCTGCAAGCGCTCCACCAAGGCATCGACGCCTTCGCTGTTGAAGCCGAAGCGGTTGACCAGCGCCTCTGCTGTGGGCAAGCGGAACAGCCGGGGGCGGGGGTTGCCGGGCTGGGGGCGCGGTGTCACCGTGCCGAGCTCGATGAACCCGAAGCCAAGCGCTGCCAGGCCCGCGGCATGGCGAGCATCCTTATCCAGCCCCGCGGCGAGCCCCACTGGGTTGGGAAACTCCAGCCCCATGACTCGGCGCGGCGATGGCAACACCTGAGCGCCCCACAGCCGGCGCGCCAGGGCTCGAACCAGCCTCAGATCCAGGCACTGCAGGGTGATGTCGTGGGCCCGCTCGGGTTCCAATCGGAAAAGCAGCGCGCGGGCGGCGCAGAACAGTGATGAGTGCAACCGATGCTGCTGGTGGCGGCGGTTGATCCCGCCGCTAGCATTTTGGCAAAAGCCGGCGGGTCGTCAAAACCGGCCGCGGGACTCCAGGCCGCGGCGGCGGTTACGTCCCCGGCTGGGGCGCAGTCGACTCAATAGGTGCCGATCACAACGCAGTCGCGTCCGGCACGCTTCGCCGCGTACACGGCCTCGTCCGCAGCGCGCACCAGGTCGTCCACGGACTTGAACACAGTGCTCGCTCCCACACTGGCGAGGCCGATTGAAGCAGTGGCGGTGATCGTGTTGCCGCCGGGCAGCTCGAAGGCGTGCTCACGCAGGGCTTTCAGGATGCGGTTGGCGGCTCGCTCCGCCATCCTCGCATCCACTCCCGGCAGCACTACCAGGAACTCCTCGCCACCGTAGCGCGCGGCTAGATCCGACTCCCGGATGCTGCTCCGGATATGCTCCGCGGCCGCCTTGAGCACGGCGTCGCCGGCCTGATGGCCGTGGGTATCGTTCACGGACTTGAAGTGATCCATGTCCACGAAGGCCACGCAGAGGGGCCAACCGTGTTCCTGGGCGCGGGTGAACTCCTCAGCTAGCACCAGGTCCAGGTGAGCCCGGTTGTAGAGAGCGGTGAGGGGATCGCGGCGATTGCGCTCCTCCAGCTCCTGGGCCCGAGAGTGCAGCGATTCGGTGGCGTGATGCAGCTGCTCCGCTTCATGTATTGCCTGCAGATTTCGCAGCATGAGGATCTCCCTGGCCTGATCCAATATGGCCTGGGCAGTGGTTTTGTCGCACAGTTCCACCTCGAAGGCGGCAGCACTGTCCGGCAGCTCGAAAGCGACCGCGCTCAGGAGCTCCAGGCAGCTCTCGCGATCCAGGTTGAACCAGCTCTGCAGCTGGCAAGCCAGCTCCTCCGACAACGCCAGTTGCGGATCCACCAACCAGACATCGGCAAGCTTGCCGGCGGCGGCGGTATGGCGCACGAAGTCGCGCGCGGCGTCATCGGCCTGGACGACATCCGGATCGTGGCTGCCCGCCACCGCCTGCTGCAGAATCTCCGGCAACGACCAGCGCTCCAGCAGCCAGGCGCCTACCACAGCGTGGTCCGTTCCGACACGCTCGCGCTCGGCAGCGCGCATGGCCTCTTGGTCGATCTGGGTGTCTCCCAGGGTGGAATACAGGTCGCTGACCGCACGATCCAGCGCGAGCATGCCCAGGTCTTGTAGCAGTGCGGCCAGGAAGTAGTCTTCGGCGCCGGGCAGCTTGCGATGTGCGGCCAATACCCGGGCGGTGGTTGCAGCTAGCACCGAGCGGCGCCAGAACAAGCCGTAGTCGAGACCACCGCCCTGCTGACCACTGGACAAGGACGTGACCAGGGAGAAGCTGAGCGCCATGGTCATGGTGCCGTTGAGGCCGAGCAGGATGAAGGCTTGGCGCAGGTTCTCGGTCTTGCGTCGACGCCCGTACAGCGGCGAGTTGGCAATGCGCAGGATCTTTGCCGCCAGTGCCGGGTCCATGCTCACGGCCTTGGCGACGTCGCCGATGGACACCTCCGGATCTTGCCCTAGCTCGATGATGCGTGCCGCTACCGCGGGTGGGCTCGGTAACGTGGTGCATTGCTGCAAGCGCGCGATCAGACTGGCGTTGGTGAGCCAGGAATCGGAACTCGTGGAGCTGGCGACGACGTTATTCATTGTTGTCAGGACTCCGCGTCACGGGCAAGCCGCAACGGAGGGTTCGCCGCACTGCCTCAGGGTGGCGCATTGGGTTGGCTTGGGGATGGCGGTCGTCGAAAACAGCGAGCACGCCGTCGGGATGCACCGCGTTTCGACGCCCCCAGGCAGCGCCCTCGATTGAGGCCGAAAGCTCTACGCTCGGGTACCGCCGGCGGGGCCGCTCCACGGTGGAGGTCATCGGCTCGTCGTAGGATAGTGTCGGCAACAGCTCAGCAGCTGGGAGCGTCTGCCATGAGGTGTTCGAGTTGCCGAGCATGGGGGTCGCCGAGCCTCGCCGGGTATTCAGATCCTGCCCAGCGACCGCGCCTGCGCTCGCGGACGCAGTTCCGCATGGTCTTGGTAGAGCTCAGGCTCGCCGCGATCGCCGTAGAGCGCATGCAGGCTATCTATGGCAAGACGGTGGTGAGCGTGCAGCAGCACCGCGTTGGCCTCCATGGCGCGGCTCACTCTGCGGGTAAGCGCCTCGATCTCGAGCCAGAGCGCGGTCGATGCGCCATCAGTTCCGGTCAGCAATCGCATGCTGGCGGCGTCGTCGACTAGCCCGGCAGCCGCGAGATGGTCCAGACGGGCGCCTTCGATCTCGACGATTCCGGCCAGGGCCGCGCTCTTTTCCGCGACCGCCCGCTCCAGAGCCTCGGCGTCAAAGTCCCGCACGGCGGCATGCTCCGCTGCCAAGACCAGGTCCAACCCCGACAGCTGACTTCTCAAATCAGCCAGTGTCCGACGCAGCTCGGAATTGCTAACTGCCTTCACCGTCGTCACGGGAACAGCTCCCTCTCGGCGTGCAGCAGCTTGTCGGCCAAGCGCCTGCTGTCGACCCCGTAGCGGCCTTCGGTGATTGCGGCCCGCAGGTCGGCAACCCGTTGCTCGTCCACCGGCGGCTCCTTGCCGGCTTCGGCGACCAGGTCGCGAATGCGGCTCGAAACGCCGGTTAGGGTGACTGCGTCGCCGCCGGTCCCGCCGGCCTCTGTTGGCGACTGGGTGCCAGCCGCCGGGCCCGCTCCGGGGCCGGCGGGTTTCACCGTGCGCACCGGATTGGGTAGGCTGGGTCGGCTCTTGTCGAATTCGATGGCCATTGCCAGTTTCTCGCTCCGACTGTTACTGCCATGCTTTATCGGTGGCGGGCGCAGAAACTTTAGCCAGCTTTGGCTTCCGACCGCCTACCGCAGCACCTGGACCAATCGACCCTCGCCAACTCGGCCGTGCACCACGCGCTGGGAGCTGTTGCTACGCACCCGCAGGTGATCACCGGCGGCAGCATCCTCCAGCGCAGTGCCCTCGGCCCGCACCTCGAAGCCTGCGGCGTCGTAGAGCAGAGTGACCGTCTCGCCCCGTTGCACCAGGGGAATCGTTTCCAGCATCGCCGGCGTGATGACGGTTCCACTGCGCACGCCGCGGCGTAGCCGTCGACCGGCCAAGGCCTCGACACTGTTCAGGTATCCCATAGGTAGCATTGCCAGCTCCCGCTCCACCAGATTCACATCGGCGGGATTGGGCATCGTCCCCCGCGCCAGGGGCCGACTGGCGACCACCACGGGCAGCGCCACGTCGATGCGCGCGGAGGTGTACACCGTCCAGCCAGCGCTGGGACAGCGTAGCCCGACGGTGAGGCTACCGAGCAGGCGGCTGCCGTGTGGAAGAAATGGCTCCGCTGCTTGCGCGCAGGGTACCAGCCGCAGACGCGGGTCCAAGGGTGAGACCCGCACCCGCGGAGTTCCGGGTAGCTCGTCGGCTGCTTGCTGCAACAGCGCTCGGGCCAGCTCCACCAACCCTGGACGACCCGGATCTGCGCCGATCGGCACCGCCGATTCAGTGGTGTTCGCCCCCAGCGCCGGCGGGCTGAGGCAAACCAAACAGAAAAGGAGCCAGCGCTTCATTTGCCGATGAGTGTCCGCGGTTCAGTGTTCGCGCCGAGGCTTAGCAGAGGCTATGCCAGCCGTTGGCAGGGCTCTCGCAATCAGGGGCTTGGGTGGGTCGACACCCACTTGCCGGGCCTGATCGGCAACGCTTGCCGGTTGGCGGCCGGCGATTGCCGGCGTAACCGCCAGAGATCTGACGCCGGCAACACCAAAATCTCATTTTTCAATGCTTTGCATCGATGGCACAACGGTTGCCAGCCGAGCTGCAGGTGCCGATTGGCTGGCACCACTGGGTCACCAAGAGCACGACTGATGAGCAAGCACAACGTGATCGACGCCGCCCTCGGCGTGCATGCCAACGCGCTGAAACTGCGCGCTCGCCGGGCCGAGCTGCTAGGCGCCAACATCGCCAACGCAGATACGCCGGGATTCCAGGCGCGGGACATGGACTTCGCCGCAGCGCTGCGCGCCGCCCAGGACGGCGGGGAGCTCCGCCGCAGCCACCAACTGCACCTGGCGGTGGGCAACGCCGATGCGGGCAACCCGCAGTACCGGATTCCCCAGCAGCCCGCCGCCGATGGCAACACCGTAGACCCCCAGCTCGAGAAAAGTGCGTTCGCAGAAAACTCCGTGGCCTACCAGATCGAGCTCGAGTTTCTGGGTTCGCGGTTTCGCGGATTGCTGTCCGCGATCCGAGGAGAGTAATCATGTCTTTGGACAAGCTATTCGGAATCGCCGGCTCTGGCCTGGCGGCGCAGAGCGTGCGGCTCAACACCACCGCCAGCAACCTTGCCAACGCTGACGACGTCGCCACCAGCGCGTCCGAGGTATATCGGGCCCGGGAACCCGTCTTTGCCGCCGCCCTCGCCGACAGCTGGTCGCAGGAGGGAAGCGGCGTCGAGGTGCTCGGGGTGGTCGAGCGCGACGGCCCCGTTCGCCGCGAATACCGGCCTGATCACCCGCTGGCCGACGACGAGGGATATCTCTACCAAACCGATGTCGACCCGGTGGAGGAACTCGCCAACATGATTTCTGCCTCGCGCAGCTACGAGACCAACGTCGAGGTGCTCGGTACCGCCAAACAGCTGCTGCTACGCACCTTGCGGCTAGGCCAGTGATGATCGGGGTGCGGCAGCAATGAGTTCCGTCGATCAAATCAACAATAGCGTCCTGGCCGAGCTCGGCACCACGCCAGCCGAAGCCGAGGCTGGGAATCGAACCGCACTGGGACAGGAGGACTTTCTGGAGCTGCTGCTGACCCAGCTCAAGAATCAGGATCCGCTGAGCCCGATGGAAAGCGCCGAGTTCATGGGGCAGCTGGCGCAATTTGGTGCCGTCAGCAGCATCCAGGCGGTGGAGCGCAGCGTCACCGAGCTTGCCACCTCGCTGCAATCCACCCAGGCGCTGCAGGCTACCAGCCTGGTGGGACGCTCGGTAATGGTTCCGGACGGCGTTGCAGTGCTCGAGCCCGACTCCCAAATCAGGGGTCAGGTAGAGGTACCCGCGGGGGCGGGTCCTGTCACCTTGAACATCGTGGACGGGTTTGGGCAGAGCGTTCGAACCATGAGCCTCGGCAGCCACGCCGGGGGTGTCGTGTCCTTCGATTGGGACGGGCTGCGCGCCGACGGCACCGCGGCCAGCCCAGGTCGCTACCAGGTGCAGGCCAGCGCCCTCCTCGACGGCCATCAAAGGGGACTCCAGGTCGCCACAACAGCTCGCGTACAGAGTGTGTCCCTCGGCCGCCCCGGTGAGGGAATCACTGTGAACCTGGTCGATGCCAGCTCGCGTTCCCTGGATCAGATCATCGAAATTCTTTGAGTTTGCCCTGAGGAAAGCCACAGATGTCATTTCGCATTGCACTCACTGGCCTCAACGCTGCAACCACCGACCTCGAAGTGGTCGCTAACAACATCGCCAACTCCAGCACCGCGGGATTCAAGAGCAGTCGCGCCGAGTTTGCGGAGTTCGTAACCCGAGAATTCGCCGCCGCCGACGTGGACCAGAACGACTCGGGGGGCGCCGGCGTGCAGGTGGCCACCGTGACTCAGAAGCTGCAGCAGGGAAGTATCTCCTACACCGGGCGGCCGCTTGATATGGCGGTCAGTGGCCAGGGTTTCTTCGTGCTCAACGACAGCGGCACCCAAGTCTACTCCCGGGCCGGCAACTTTCAGCTCGACCGGACCGGACGCATCGTCAACGCCTTCGACAATGCGCTGATGGGTTATGTGGCTGATGGCAATGGCAACATCACCAACGTGTTGGGCGAGCTATCGGTCTCCACGGCGGAGGTGCCCCCCAACACCACCTCCCGCGTCGATATGGGGCTAAACCTGAATGCCACGTCGGCCGTGCCTTCGATCGCACCTTTCGATCCGCAGGATCCCGATAGCTACAATTTCGCTACCTCGCTGGTGGTGTACGACAGCCAGGGCTCGTCCCATACCGTCACCAACTATTTCATCAAGTCCGGCCCGAATGCCTGGGAGGTGGCGATGAGCGTGGATGGCACCGACCCCGCCCACGTGACCATGTCATCTTCGGCGCTGAACTTCACCACTGGCGGGGCCGTCGACCTGACCGCATCTCCGCAGCCGGTGACCGTGTCGGTGGATCTGGCGGCGGTGGCCGCCGAGCTTGGTACCGCCCAGGGCTCCCTCAATCCATTGGTGTTCGACCTCTCACTGGCCGACAGCTCTCAGTTCGGCAGCGACTTCAGCACCAACTCGATCGTGCAGGACGGTTTCGCCTCGGGGCGGCTCACCGGCGTCGACATGGACGAAAGCGGTGTCCTGTTCGGTCGCTACAGCAACGGACAGGGCCGCGCTCTAGGCCAGTTGGCCCTCGCCAACTTCAGCAATCCTCAGGGGCTCAGCAACATCGGCGACACTGCTTGGGCCGAAACCTTCGCCTCCGGCACGGCGCTGGTGGGTGCACCCAACACCGGCACTTTGGGCGCGCTGCGGGCGGGTTCCATCGAGGAGTCCAACGTCGAGATCACCGAGGAGCTGGTGAACATGATCACCGCGCAGCGGAATTTCCAGGCCAATGCCCAGGTGATCTCCACCGTCGACAGTTTGACGCAGACCATCATCAATCTTCGTTGAAGCAGCGCCTAGGAGACCGTCCTCGTGGATCGCCTGCTCTACACCGCCATGACCGGCGCCCGTCAGACGCTTCTGGCGCAGGCGCAGAACGCCAACAACCTGGCCAACGTCAGCACCACCGGCTTTCGCGCCGAGCTGTCCGCCTTCGAGGCGGCGCCGGTCTATGGTCCGGGACACCCGAGCCGCGTGTTCTCCGATCTGACTCTCGGCACTACCGACCTCTCCGGCGGGCCGGTCCAGACCACCGGGCGTGACCTGGATCTGGCGCTGTCCGACGGCGGCTGGATCGCCGTGATGGCGCCGGATGGCACCGAGGCCTACACGCGCGCCGGCGACCTGCGGATCGATGCTGGAGGTGTGCTGGTCACTGGGGCGGGCCATCCGGTGCTCGGCACTGGCGGACCGATTGCGTTACCTCCCGCCGAGAAAGTGTCGATCGCGGCCGATGGCGGCATCTCCATCGTGCTGCCCGGGGAAGACGGTCAGCCGGTGCCACTGGACCGGATCCGCCTGGTGAAGCCCGAGCCGGCGCGGCTGGAGAAGGGCTACGACGGCCTCGTGCGACCCAACGATGGACAACCGGCGCTGCCCGACGCCAGCGTTCGTGTCACCGTCGGTGCGCTCGAGGGGAGCAATGTCAATGCCGTCGGTGCGCTGGTGGACATGATCGCGCTAGCGCGCCGCTACGAGGCCCAGGTGCGCATGATGCGCACCGCGGACGAGACCGACTCGGCGTTGACCCGGGTCATGGGCGCCGGCTGAGGCCGCGCCCGAACAAGATTCGAGAGGACCCCATGAATCCAACCTTGTGGATAGCCAAGACCGGGCTCGACGCGCAGCAGACGCGTATGTCGAGCATCTCTCACAACCTTGCCAACGTGAACACCACTGCTTTCAAGCGCGGTCGCGTGGCCTTCGAGGACCTGCTGTACCAGAACGTGCGTCAAGTCGGTGGCCAGACCTCCCAAGACAGCATTCTGCCGTCGGGGTTGCATCTCGGGACCGGTGTGCGGGTGGTGGCGAGCGAGAAGCTGTTCACCCAGGGCAACGTACTGGAGACCGGCAACGCCATGGACCTGGCCATCGAAGGTCGCGGCTTGTTCCAGGTCTTGATGCCGGATGGCGTCATGGCCTACACCCGCGATGGCACTTTCCAGATCAACGACCAGGGCGAGGTGGTCACCTCCAGCGGATACCCCCTGCAGCCGGCCATCACCATTCCCGCTGATGCCCAAAGCCTCACCATCGGGATCGACGGCACCGTCTCCGTGATGTTGCCCGGCAGCCCAACGCCGTCGCAGATTGGGGACATCCAGCTGGCCGACTTCATCAACCCCACCGGCCTGCAGCCTATCGGTGAGAACCTGTATGCAGAGTCTGGCGCCAGCGGTGCTCCCCAGATCGGGACCCCGGGTCTGAATGGCATCGGCGCGGTGCGCCAGGGGGCCCTGGAGAGCTCCAACGTGAACGCGGTCGAGGAGCTGGTGGCCATGATCGAGACCCAGCGCGCCTACGAGATGAATTCCAAGGCCATCTCCACGGCGGACCAGATGCTGGGCTACGTCAACAACAATCTCTGAGCCTGATTGAGATGCGTGTCCTGGTTCTAGGGTTGTTGCTGCTGGTGCTCCTTGCCGGTTGCCAGTCCCAAACCGTGCGCCCGGAGCCGGAGCCCGAGCCCGAGCAGTTGGCAGCGCTGCCTGCCGCCCCGGCTACCGGCAGCATCTTTCAATCCGGCACCGAGATGCGCTTGTTCGAAGATCGCAAGGCGCGGCGCGTGGGCGACGTGCTGACCGTGCAGCTGGTGGAACGCACCGACGCCAGTAAATCCGCCTCCACCAGCGTCACCAAGGATTCTGAGGTCACCATTCCGGCGCCCACGATCTTTGATGAGGTCGCCGACGTCTTCAATACCGCGATTGGCGCCGAGCGCAGCTTCGAGGGGGAGGGCAGCAGTGACCAGCGTAACCGCCTCAGCGGAGAAGTCACGGTGGTGGTCACCGGCATCGCTCCCAATGGCAACTTGCTGGTGGCCGGCGACAAGCGCATCACCCTCAACCAGGGCGAGGAGCTGATCCGGCTCCAGGGTGAGGTGCGACCGGACGACATCGCTCCCGACAACACCGTGCTGTCGAACCGGGTGGCAAACGCCGAGATCACCTACGCCGGCAGCGGCGCCGTGGCCGACGCCAACGTGGTTGGTTGGCTCGGCCGCTTCTTCCTCAGCGTCATCTTTCCATTCTGAGCGCGGAGACCGACCGGATGTCCCAATTTCGTCGTCTGCTTGCGCTGGCGCTATTGCTCTCGACCGCCGCCAGCGCCGCCTACGCCGAGCGGGTCAAGGACCTGGCCGGCATCGCCGGCGTGCGCAGCAACCAGCTCCTGGGCTACGGGCTGGTGGTCGGGCTCGACGGTACCGGCGATCAGACCAGCCAGACCCCGTTCACCGTGCAGAGCTTCCGCAACATGCTGGCGAGCTTGGGCGTGACGCTGCCCCCTGGCCTGAGCATACAGCTCAAGAACGTGGCTGCAGTAGCCATCAGCGCCGACTTGCCAGCCTTCGCCAAGCCCGGCCAGAGCATCGACGTCACGGTCTCGTCCTTGGGCAACGCCAAGAGCTTGCGCGGCGGGACGTTGCTAATGACCCCGCTCAAGGGTGTCGACGGTCAGATTTATGGCATTGCCCAGGGCAATGTGGTCGTTGGCGGGCTGGGTGTGGAGGGGGAGGCGTCCCGGGTCTCCATCAACGTCCCCAGCGTCGGCAGGATTCCCAATGGCGCCTCGGTAGAGCGCACCGTCGCCAATCCCTTCGCCGATGGCGACGCCCTGGTGCTCAACCTCAAGTCCCCGGATTTCACCACTGCCCAGCGGGTGGCAGACGCCGTGAACAGCAGCTTCGGCTCCGGGGTGGCCCGGGCCATGGATGGCGCCTCCATCCGCGTCCTAGCCCCTCGCGACGTCTCGCAGCGGGTGGGTTTCGTGGCTGCACTGGAAGAACTGGAGGTCGTGCCCGGCACCGCACCGGCCCGGGTCATTGTCAACTCGCGCACCGGAACGGTGGTGATTGGACAGAACGTAACGGTGCTGCCAGCTGCAGTGGCTCACGGCAGCTTGACCGTTGCCATCGCCGAGCAGCCCCTGGTGAGCCAGCCCAACGCCTTGGCCGGCGGTGAAACCGTCGCCGTACCGCGCACCCAGATCCAGGTCGAAGAGGACAAGGCCCCTGCCTTTGTCTTTGGCCCAGGTGTGACGCTTCAGGAAATTGTGAATGCGATCAACAAGGTCGGGGCGAGCCCCAGCGATCTGGTGGCCATTCTCGAGGCCTTGCGTTCGGTGGGTGCGCTGCGCGCTGAACTGATCGTTATCTGAACAGGAATCTTTCATGCCGACCAAGCTCTCCGACCTATTTCAGCTGCGCGGCTCCGGGGGCCTCGCTCTAGGCGCCGTGGCGGTGGCCTTGGGGTCGCAGCTGGGCATGGTGGCGCTGGTGCTGCCGACCCAAGCACCGCCGGCCCATGCGGCCCAGTCGCCCAATACCGAGTTCCCGGCCAATCTCGGGCCCAATGAACCGTCACCGTCGCCGGTGGCTGCCGACGCTCACGCGAGTGTGACCACGGCAGCGGTTGACGCCAGGGGTGCTGCCCCCGTGAGCGGCCAAGCAGAGCCGAATGCGACCAGCGCGATTGACCCTCCAACGCCGGCTTCAGACCCGGAGGCACCGACCACCGTCGCGATTTCGGAAGCAGGGGCTGAGCCGGTGACCCCGCTCTCCTTGCCGCCCGATGCGTGGCTGCGATCGGCGCTGCTGGCCACCGACCTCGACCAGCTACCCGCTGACGACATGGTGATCAGCACTGCGGTTTCCGCTGTGGAGCGGGACGAGGCCATCGCAGAACCCGTGGCCGGGGCACCGCAGCAGGCCTCACCATCGAGGCTGGCCCCGGTGCGCGCGCCCGAGCTGCCGCAAATCCCGGCTGAACCAGCGTCGCCGACTAGCCCGCTGGCGGCGGCCGGGCCCACAGCACCGACTACTGAGCCGGCGAGCGGGGCGGCGACAAGTTTGGGCAACAGGGCGGTCACCCCTGACCCTGAGCAGGCACGCGCCAAGGCGGGGACGGTCGCCGATGGAGCCTGGATGCACGATGCTCCGGCCCGCGCCTGGGTGGTGCAGCTGATGGCCGCGCGATCCCGCGAACGCATCGAGCGTCTGGCAAGCGCGCACCAGCTGCCGAGGGTGCGCACGCTGATGGTGGAGAGCGAGCGCAGCGGCCGCCCGTGGTACTCCCTGATTCACGGCGTCTATGGCAGCTTCGAAGCTGCCGCCGCGGTGGGCCGGGAGTTGGCCAGTCGATTCGGCGACGGAGAGCCCTGGATACGCCGGGTGCAGGAGGTGCGGTCGGGAGCCGTTGCCCTGTCCTCTGTTGGGGTCGCGGTAGACCCGGTGGCTGCCGCCACGTCGACCGCCCTGGCCGGCACCGACTAGGCCAATGGCACTCGAGTCAGGCGCGCCAGCCACCGCCGCCGAACAGCGGTTGGCGAGTCTTGGCTATGCGGGAAAAGACCGTGCGCTGGACTCCGCCGCCCGCGAGTTCGAGGCGCTGTTCCTCGAGATGCTGCTGAAAAGCGCCCGCGCCGCCAGCGTGGGGGAAGGGCTGCTCGATAGCGCCCAAGGCGACCTGTATCGAGATATGTTCGACCAACAGATGGCCACCACTCTCGGTGCCCAGGGCGGCTTCGGCATCGCCAACATGTTGCTCGATGTCCTCGCTAGCTCCCACGCCGTCGCTGGCGTTGACGCTACTTCGCCAGGAGCCGATTCCACCGCGGCCTTGGCACAGCTGCGGGCCCACGCCGGGCCGACGCTGGCACCCGCGGATGTGGTCTCCCTGGCGATGCCGCCAACGCCGAATGTCTCTCCGGACCCATCGAGCCATCCCAACGCCATTCAGGGCCCGGAGGCGTTCGCTGAATCGCTGTGGGGCCCCGCGCAGCGGGCGGCAGCGGAGCTCGGCGTTGCGCCCGAGGTTCTGCTGGCGCAGGCGGCGCTGGAGACCGGTTGGGGACGATCACTGCCGAGGCACCCGGACGGACGCAGCAGCCACAATCTGTTCGGCATCAAGGCGGGAACGAGCTGGGACGGCGAGCGCGTGCTGGTCGATACCATCGAGGTCGAAGACGGTCTGCCCAGGCGGCAGAAGGCATCATTTCGCGCCTACGACTCCTATGCGGACTGTTTCGAGGACTATGTGCGCCTGATCGGTCATAGCCCGCGCTATGCCGAGGCCCGGGCCCGAGCGGCGGATCCCGTCGCCTACCTGCACGAGCTACAGCAGGCGGGCTATGCCACCGATCCGGAATACGCTTCGAAGATCGGACGCATTCTCAACAGCGAGGCTCTGGCGGCGGCGTTGGCACGCTCGTCGTGACCTCGTCGCTCAAGCTCGGCTAGCGGCTGCCGATACCCACTGTCAACCAGTTCCGAACTCTAATCGAACAGCGGGGACGCTAACGTGCCTGACATCCTCGACACGGGAATCTCGGGTCTCCGCGCGTTCCAGGCGGCGCTGGCGACGACCAGCCACAACGTGGCCAACGTCAACACCGACGGCTACAGTCGCCAGCAGGTCCTCATCAGCACGCGCCCGCCGGTTGGGCACAATCAACTGAGCTTCGGCACCGGCGCGGAAGTCACCGACGTGCGCCGCGTCTACGATCAGTTTGTCACCGATCGGCTTCGCGATACCGGGGGCAGGCGCACCGAGCTCGACCAGTTGTCCGGCCTCAGCCTGCGCCTGGACGAGCTGCTTTCGGCAGAGGGGACTGGCCTGGGCCAGCCACTGGATGCGCTGGCCAACGGGCTCCAGGATCTCAGTACCGATCCGGCTTCGATTCCCGGCCGGGAGGTCGTGCTCGCCGAGGCGCGCAACCTGGTGGGGCGATTTGTGAGCCTGGATCAGGCCATGGACGAGCTCCGACTGGAAACCGGGCAACGGCTCGATCAGAGTGCGCGCGATGTCAACGACCTGGCCGCCGAGCTCGCCCGCATCAACCGTGAGCTGACCGGGCTGCCATCGGCTAGCGGTGCCAATGACCTACGCGATCGCCGCGACTTGCTCCTGACGCGGATGGCGGAGCAGGTTGGAATCAGCGCCGTGGAGCAGGACGGGGTGATGACCAACGTATTCCTGGAAACCGGTGAGGCGCTGGTGGTGGGGACGCGTGCTTATGGCCTCGCCACCGAACCTGATCCCCTGGATCCCGGTGCCCGCCGTCTGGTCTATCAGGGCCCCCACGGTACATCGCCGGTCGCCAGTCAGCTTCGGGGCGGCGTCGTCGGTGGGCTAACCCGATTTCGACACGAGGTTTTGGACCCGGCCCACAATGCGCTCGGGCGCCTGGCCCTTGTCACTGGCCAGGCATTCAACGACCAGCACCAGGCCGGCATGGATCTCCGTGGCGCCCTGGGTGCGCCCCTGTTCGCGGTGGCAGCCCCGGAAGTGGTGGCCCACCCCGAAAACACCGGCGGCGCGACGCTCCAGGTCAGCATCACCGATCCCAGCGCGCTGCAGCCCACCGACTACCGGCTCCGGTTCGACGGCGCCGGCTACTCTCTGCATCGCCTCGACACCGGTTCTGTTGTCGGCCTCGCCGGCTCCGGGCCTTTCAGGGTAGATGGTGTGCAGTTGCAGATCGACACCAGCGGGGGAGCGATGCTCGCCGGTGACAGTTTCGTGATTCGACCCTCTCGCAGTGGTGCTGGTGGCTTTGACCTGCTGGTGCAGGATCCGCGCGCACTGGCCATGGCCGCTCCCGTGCGCACGGCGAGCGCTGCCAGCAATCTGGGGGACGCGGTGATCGCGGCAGGGCAGGTCACCGATGGCGCCGATCCCAATCTGCAGAACACCGTGGAGCTGCGTTTCGCTGATCCACCGGCGAGATACGACATCGTGGACCTGAGCAGCGGCACGACACTGGTTGCCGGTCAACCCTACGTGGATGGCGCCGACATCCAGGTCCACGGGGTGACGACCCGGATCAGCGGGTCCCCGGCGCCTGGTGACAACTTTCGCATCGAAGCCAATGTCGGGGGTGTAGGGGACAATCGCAACGCGCTGGCGATGACGGCATTGGTGGATCAGCCGATGCTGGATGCCGGGACCGCGAGTCTGCGCAATGGCACGGATCAGCTAGCGTCCCAGGTGGGGGCCAGAACCCGCAGCGCGCAATTCGGCCTCGATGCCCAGGAGGCCCAGATGACACACCTACAGGACCTGCGAGACGGCATCTCCGGGGTCAACCTGGAGGAGGAGGCCGCCGATTTGCTGCGATTCCAGCAGGCCTATCAAGCCGCGGCCCAGCTCATTCGGGTCTCCGATGAACTGTTCCAAAGCATATTGGCGGCGGTGGTACGTTGAGCATGCGCATTTCCACTAACCAGATCTACCGTACCGGTGTTGCCGGCGTCACCGGGCAGCAGGGCCAGCTCAATCAGGCTCAACGCCAACTGGTTTCCGGCAAGCGCATCAATACCGCCGCCGACGACCCGGCTGCTGCGGCCACCGCTGCCAGGCTGGACCACCGCGTCAACGACCTGGCGCAGTTCGACCGCAACATCGGGGCCGCCCGCGCCAGCCTCTCGGTGCAGGACGAGGCCATTGGTCGCGTCACCGATCGTATCCAGCGTCTGCGCGAGATCGCCGTAGCGGCGGAGAATGGAGCCAACTCCAATGCGGATCTACGCAGTTACGCCGTGGAGGTTCGAGAGATCCGGGACGAGATCCTCGACGTGGCAAACACCAAGGACGGTGCCGGTCGCTACGCCTTTTCCGGTTTCCAGTCCCTGACCCGCCCTTTCACCGAGATCGGCGGTTCCGTGGTCTATTCCGGCGACCAGGGGCAGCGGGAGCTGCAAGTGGGTGCCACCCGCCATCTGGTGGTCGCCGAACCTGGCAGCCGGGTCTTCGAAGACGTACGCCCGGGCAACGGTGAATATCAGGTGGGGCTCCTCACTAGCAATGCCGGCACCGGCGTGCTCCGCGACGAGGGAGCGGTCGTTCCCGGTGGCTTTGCCGGCAGCTATGAGATCCGCTTTACCTCACCGGACCAGTTCGACGTGGTCGATGTGGATTCTGGGGCCACCCTGACCGCGAGCCAGGCCTTCGTCGCCGAGGAAGTCATCGCCTTTGGGGGGGCTCGGGTTTCCATCGAGGGCAGCCCTGAGGCCGGTGACGTCTTTACGGTGTCGCCCAGTGGTGGCGTCTCGGTATTCGCCATGGTCGACCAGCTGCAGGCCACCCTCGAAGCTGGCGCCAGCGATGCCGCTGGGATGGCCAGGCTCAGCCAGGGCCTCAACAACTCGATTCGAGACCTGGACCAATCCCTGGACCGCTTGTTGGCCGCCCGCGGGCGCATGGGCGCCAGGTTGGCAGGACTCGACGGCCAGGAATCATCCAATGGCGACCTGGCACTGGTCACCCGCGAAGCGCTCTCCGAGTTGCGGGATCTGGACTACGCGGCCGCCATCAGTGAGTTCAATCGCTATCTCACCGG
>CAZLYT010000284.1:0-4476 GCA_964563515.1 uncultured Candidatus Competibacteraceae bacterium
TGAAAGCGAACTGTGGTAGGGCCAGGGCGGCGACGGTTGCCGCAGCGGTGAAAGCGAAAGCCTTTTTCATAACGCTCCTCCGATATCTCTCGTGCCGGTGCTTTGATTCTATTGGCATCGCTTGGTCCTGTCCCCGGGGCACCAGACCCGGCTGGCGTATGCGGTGCGCAGGACGAACATGCCGCGGGCGGCATCAATGCTGAAACCCACGGTCAGACAAAGTCAATGCGCGATGCGACCACTGCTCGCCCCGCAGCAGGAAACGGCGATGATCGTTGGCCGACGGTCTTCTCCTTTGCTCCCGCGAGCGCGGCCAGATTCGCCACCCGCCCCCGCGGGGTGCCGTCGACCTGATTGGAAGTATAGATAGCTATTGGAAAAGTTTCCCTGAGGCGGGACCCGAACGTGGATCCGAGGGCGGCATGAAAATCACCTCGAGCACGGCTTTGGAGTGGGTGCCGGCTGGCCCATTGCGCCAGGTTGGTGGTCGAATCACTGCCTAGCGGCGGCGCCTGCGGCGACTATGGAAAAGCCGGATCGGACGCCAGGTCCCGGGCAATGCGAGGGTAGAGCAGTCCCAGACTGATCGCGCGGGCCACCATGAAAAGCATCAGCGAGAACCACAAACCGTGGTTCCCCCAGGCGGGTACCAACCACCAGAGCGCAAGCTCAAAAAGCGCCAACGAGGCCAGCATAGCGTTGCGCATGTCCGCTGTTCGGGTGGTGCCAATGAACACGCCGTCGAGCTGGAAGCTCCATATCGACAGCAGCGGCGAGGCCACGACCCAAGGCAGATACGTGTAGGCGGTCTCGCGTACGCCTTCGATGTCGGTCAACAAACGGATCAGCAATGGGCCCGCCAGCCCATAGCCCACGGCGCACAGCGCTGCGATCGCCATTGCCCACACCGTCGCCGCCTGCACGAAGCGTCGGAACTGCAGCGCATCACGGGCGCCATAGGCGCGCCCAGCCAGAGCCTCGGTGGCATGGGCGAATCCATCCAAGCCATAGGCGAGGAAATGCTGAAATTGCATCAGCACCGCATTGGCGGCCAGTAGCAGCGGACCCAGCTTGGTGCCCAAGGCAGTGAAGTGAAAGAAGGCCCCCACCAGGCAGAGGGTGCGGACGAAGATGTCGACGTTCACCACCATCATGGATTTCAGGCGGCCGGGATCCAGCCAGTGCACCGCTCCACGGGCCGGCAAGGTCGGCAGCAGCAGCGCGAGACCCGCCGCGGCCGCGACCATCTCGGCCACGACCGATGCCGCCGCCACTCCCACCACGCCCCACCCCAGCCCGGGTACGAACACCAGGTCGAGCACGACATTGACTCCGTTCAGCAGTAGCTGTAGCAGCAGCGCGGCACGGGTGCGCTCGAGGGCGATCAGGGTTCCAAGCACCGCATAGTTGGCCAGAGTGGCGGGCGCGCCCCAGATCCTGACGCTGAAGTAACTGGAGGCCAGGGTCTCCAGCTCCCGCTCGCCCTGGGTCAGCGCGAACGCGGCCCAGGCAATGGGTCTCTGCAAGGTCACGAGCCCAACACCCAGCACACCGGCCAGGAACAGGGCGCGCAGGAGGATGGCGCGCACCTCGCCGTGGTCTTCCTGGCCACGAGCCTGTGCCACCAGTCCAGTGGTGCCCATGCGCAGGAAACCAAAGCCCCAGAACACGAAGCTGAAGATCACACTGCCGAGGGCCACGGCACCGAGCTGGCGAGGATCCGGGAGATGGCCCACCACGGCCGTGTCCACCGCGCCCACCAAGGGCACCGACAGGTTGGAAAGGATGATTGGCCAGGCCAATGCCCAGACGCGCCGATAAGGGGTCAATGCAGTTTCCGTAGCTCGGTTCGCGACGACTCGAGCCCACGACCTCCCACAGCACCAAGCGCAACTTCCCGCCGCCCGCATCGGAAAGAGTGATTGGCCTTTCACGAGCGCTAGGGACGACGATAGTGACCCGAAGGATCTGCTGATGCCAGGCATACGCTCGGCGGGTTGAGCCCGAGTTCAGCGTGAATATGACCGTTCATTGGCGTGGTTCGCGGCTCCTATACTGGCCCACAGACGCGCGGCACAAGTAACCAGAACCGCGTGGCGGGAGCAACAGGGTCGGGGACGACCCGAATACTGAGCCGTGGCGATTGGCCAGCCCACCGTTCGGCTGGCCACCGCGCACCGGTTCTTGGGCGCCTCCCCTGGCCCTGGATTGGGGGCGCTGGGGGGTGTGGAGGAGGAAGAAAATGAACCTGCGCCTGATCGTGGGGGCCCTGTTGGGTCTCGGAATTGCCCTGGCACCAGCGCTCCTGGGGGCCTCACCTGGCCCCAATCCTGGCGAGCTTTCCCGCAAGACCTTGAACTGGCCGCTCTACTTCGAGAGCAACCACGGCCAGTTCGATGCTGCTTTGGATTTCAGAGTTCGCGGGGCCGGTCTGCCGTTGGCGACCTCTGGAGTCCGCACTTTGACCAGCGTGCTTGGCAATGCCGGGATTACCACCCTGGTAACCGAGCTCGTCGACGCCAACCCGAAGCCGGCCATCGCCGAAGCGCCCCTTGCGGGCAGGGTGAGCTATCTGCGGGGCGGAGAGAGCAAGCCAGCGACCAATATTCCCACCTTTGCTCGGGTGCGATATCCGAGCGTGTATCCCCATACCGATCTGGTGCTGCGAGGGACGCAGGGGCGCCTGGAGTACGACTTCGAGCTCGACCCGGGGGCGGATCTCGAGCGGATCGTGCTCGCATTTCAGGGGGCGCGCCGACTGTCGTTGAACGCTGGAGGCGACCTGCTCATCGACGTAGGGGGCAGCGTGCTCCGCCATCATCGGCCGGTGGCTTGGCAGCCCACCGGTGAGGGCGTGAACGAGCCGGTGCCAGCGAGCTTCCGGCTGCTGCCCAGCAATCGGGTGGGCTTCCAGGTGGCGAGCTATGATCCGGCGAGAGCGCTGGTCATCGATCCGGTGGTGACCTTTTCGAGCTACCTGGGGGGCGGCTCGGATCAGATCGCGCGCGCCATCGCCCTGGATGCCGACGGCATGGTGTATATCACCGGCACCACGGGCTCTGATGATTTCCCTGTCACCGCCGGCGCCTACGACGAGACCCTCAACGGTGGCGGCACGCCCATCGGCGATGTATTCGTGGCCAAGTTGGATCCCGAGGCGGGATCCCTGGTCTACGCCACCTACGTGGGCGGCACCGACGGTGACGACGGCCATGCCATCGCCGTGGATGCCAGCGGCGCGGCTTACGTGACCGGCAAGAGCTTTTCCGAGGATTTTCCTACCACGCCGGGGGCCTTCGATACCAGCGTCGGCCCCGCTAGCGCCGCGGACGTCATCGTCTTCAAGCTGAGTCCGGCAGGCTCGGCGCTCGAGTACTCCACTTGGCTCGAAGGGCAAATTCCTACCGGCCGGGGAATTGCGGTGGATACCGACGGCAATGCCTACGTAAGTGGCACGACCAACAGCGGCTTTCCCACCCAAGATCCCATCATGGGCTGGCAGGGCGGGTTCGACATCTTCGTCAGCAAGCTCAACGCCGACGGCTCCGATTTGATTTACAGCACCTATATCGGTGGCGACGGTGACGAGAGCATCATCCAGGACGTGCCCCTGACCCTCGATAGCCAGGGCAACGTCTACGTGGCCGGTACCACGACCTCGGATGATTTCCCGGTGACGCCAAATGCCGCGCAATCTACCCGCGGTGGCAGCCGCGACGCCTTTCTGGTCAAGCTCAACGCCACCGGCTCGGCGATCCTTTACGCCACCTATCTAGGAGGCGCCGACAACGACGAGGCCGAAGGAGTCGGCGTCGACGCCTTCGGCCGAGTAGTGCTGGTGGGGGAGACCCGATCGTCGGATTTCCCCCTGGTAAAACCGATCCAGCCCGTGTTCGGTGGCACCGCCGACGGCTTCGTCGCCCGATTCTCGCCGGGCGGTGGTCTCGCCTTCTCGAGCTACCTGGGGAAGAATCTGGCCGACTCGCTGGAGGCCGTGACTGTGCTTCCCAACGGCGACTCCTATGTGGCCGGTGTCTTCCTCTCCTCGACCACGGACCTGCGGGCGCCGCTTCCGCTGCAGTATCAACCTTCCCAGACCTTTGGCGTGCGCAACTACCTGGCCAAGCTCACCGGCAATCCCCCGCGCATCCAGTATTCCACCTTCGTTGGGGGAACCGGCGGCTTTGGGCTCTCCGGCGTCGTCAGCGACGGCCAAGGCACGGCCTTCCTGGTTGGCACCGTGGCCGACAATCTGCCGACGGTACAACCGGTGCAGGCGGTTGCCAACGGCTTCCGGGACGCCTTCGTGTCCGTGGTGCGGGATCCCGGAAGCCACGGCATCGGCGCATATGCCCCTGGGGAAGGGCGATTCAGGTTACGCAACGACCTCACCCCCGGATTTGCTCAAGCCAACTACCGCTACGGACCTGCCCCTAGTGCTTGGCTGCCCCTTATCGGGGATTGGGACGGTGACGG
>CAZLYT010000285.1:0-6046 GCA_964563515.1 uncultured Candidatus Competibacteraceae bacterium
AGCTCTACTGCGCCGCCGGCACTGAATCCGTTCTGGTCTCCACCGGAGCCGACCCCGGCCGTGTGACGGCATAGACAATCAGGGCGAGAACGACGATGGCGAGCACCCCGAGCCAGACACGGGTCAGGCTTCGGGGTGCGCTGGGGTTCGTCATGGCGAGCTCCTTGAGTGAGTGCCCGCCCGGAGACTACTACGCCTCCATCTTCTTCGCCTTCGCCCGTACGAAGGAGTGGTTCAGGTTCGGGAGCGTGTTCTGCTGCGCCGCCCGGCGGAACATCTCTTTCGCCTTGTCCTCTTGGCCGCTCGCGTGATAGGCCTTGGCCATGCGATAGAGCACGTAGGAATCCTGTTGATTGGCCTTGGCGAGGTGCGCCAGCGCCTGCTCGTATTGCTTCTCCTTGAGAGCAATCGTGCCGGCGAGCTCATGCGCCTGTCGGATCTGGCCGCTGTTCTTCTTGGCGCTGGCCCCCTCCATGAAGGCGGCTGCATGCTTCCGGGCCGCGGGCAAGTCCTTCATGTGCACCGCTACCCGGCCAAGATTGTACTGATGCACCAGCTTGGCGTTCTCTTTCACCTCGGGAGGGAGGTCCGAGCTCTGCTGAAGAGCGAGCGCCCTCTCGTAGTGAGTCCGGGCCTCGCCGGGCCTGCCTGCCTCGAGCAGCACGTCCCCCATGGCCACCGCGTCGGCTGCCATGTTGGCCCCATCGCTGATCTTCTCCGCTACAGCCTGCTCTTTTTTCAGCGCGGCTAAAGCCTGGTCCAACTTGCCCTCATCGGCATACACCACCGCCGTGGTGAACAGCGCGTTTCGGCGGTCGGCATCGTTGCGCGCCGCCTGGTGGAGCTTCCAGGCCTCCTGCCGTGCCGCCTCGTGCTTGCCCTGATACATCAGATTGCTGGCGATTCCGATGTAGGAGGGAGAGAACTGCGGATCCGCCGCCAGGGCCTTGCGGTACATCGCGATCGACTCGTCGAAGCGGCCCATCTTCATCAGGAGCTCGGCGTAGGAGTCGTATGGATTCGGATCGTCGGGGATCAGCTCGATGTACTTCTTGAATGCCTTCTCCGCGTCGTCGAAGCGTCCTACCTGCCGGTAGGCGTAGCCGAGCAGGTTGTAGGCCGGTGCGAAGTCCGGCGCTATCTCTACGGAGCTCTGGTATTCCCGCAGAGTCCGGGGATAATTCTGCTGCCCGAAGTAGTTGCCGCCGAGCAGGAAGTGCGCGCGCTCGTCACCCGGGTAGGCGGCGACGAGGCGCTCGTAATACTCACGCTGCTTTTCGGGATTGGCATTCGCGCCCGCCTCGAGACCGAGGATCATCAGCCGCTCGCCCTCGGAGGCTTTGTCGGACAGCTTGACTGCCTGCTTCAGGTGCTCGAAGAACTCCTTGGCCGTGGGCGAGTTGAGCGCCAGGCTGTAGTGCGCCAGGGCAAAATTCGGGTCCTTGGCCGCGGCCCGCTGCAGCACTTCGCGCGAGTCGTGGGCCCGGAGGTTCTCGCCCAGCTCCCTGCCCTTCAGATAGTCCTGTCTTGCTTCCGCCGATGCGGTGGTTACCGGGATCTTGGCCAGCCCCGCCGCGCCTCGATCCTGAGAGACCGCCGCCTGGGCGCTTACAACCATCGCGGCCACTCCGAGGCCGGCGAGTCGCACAAGCGATGCCGCCGATCGTTGCGACATGAAACCCTCCTAAGGTTGTGAGAAGAAGAGGAACGGGCCGGACGGGCCCTATGAGGCTCTACTAGCGGCTCTTCTGAAAAGATTCAGCGGCCGACCGTTCTCTCCTCAACTGTGGCCATGGTGGGCGTCGGCGTGCAGGTGTTGGTGGTTATCGCGAACGGCGATGCAGCGCCCCAGTTCGAAGCACGCTGCTGCCCGGCGGCTGAAGGAAGCAAGAAAGGGCTGTTAGTAAAGTTCAGCACCTCGGGCGGGACATTGTTGCCGTAGTAGTCATCCTGTCCGACGTCGAGGGTGGCGGGTTGCCACGGCTCGACACCGGCGTACATCAGGTCCGTGGGTTCAGGAACGTGGCCTCTTGCGTGCTCGTGCGGAGCGTTGTCAGCCACAAATCCGAGTGTGTGCAGGATCTCGTGCAGCATTCCAAACTCGAAGTACCCCGGCGCCGCCGTAGGAGAGGACGCTAAATCATTCGTACTGCATGCCGGTGCATCAGGCGGCGTACCGCGCAGGTACATCGCTGCGACCTGGCCGGGTAGGTCCGGCGGCCAGGCCCCGGCGCCACAGGACCATACGCTTCCCCCATCGTAGTAGACGGCGTAGAGCTTGCCCGGCCGGAGGAGACCGGCCTCCGCGAGTTCCCTTTCGATCTCGTCACGCACGAATTCGCGGTAGCTCTGCATTACCGCATCCGACCTCCCTAGACGGAAGAACGTGACGTCGACCTCGCCTTGATAGGTATCGATCCGCAGACGTCGACCCGCGGTTCGTGATGCCAACCATGTCTGGAAGGATCCGACGCTGTTGGCGAGCACGCCATCCACGTCTAACCGCCGATCATCCAGGTCGCTAGGCAAGACGTACATGACGTGAACCTGGCTGCCTGATACGTCATCGGGCCGGTCCTGAATGGCGCGTACCTCAACAGTGATGGCCGCGCCATCGCTCTTGCCTTCAATCGTTGCCGTGATTGTCGCGTTACCGGTTGCGACCCCGGTCACAAGTCCCGTCTCCGAGACAACCGCTAGCAAGGGATCGCTTGTTGTCCAGGTCGCAGTGCGTCCAACGAGCACGTTGCCTTCGGCATCCCTAGCCGTAGCTGTCAGTTGCACGGTGCCTCCCACCGGCAGTGCGGCACTCTCGGGCATGACGGTGACCGAAGCTACGGAGACCGGGGGCGCGGCGAGCGTCACGCGGTAGCCAGCGACGTTGTTGCTCTCATTGCCTTCCGGGAAGAAGTTCTCCGGGTCCACGATTGCCAGAATGTTGTACGTTCCTGCGGCCGCGGCCGGTATGGTTATGCTCGCTGTCACAGTCGCCGAGCCGCTGGTATTCAGCGTGGGGTTCGGAAAGTCTGGTGTGCTCCCATTGCTCTCCCAGAGCTGCGTATCGGTGGATGGCTCCCAACTGGAGTTCGTGGACCAATAGAGCCGTGCCGTCACATGCGTGCCGAGGGCCAGTTTCCCGCCGGCGCGCGATACTGTGACCGGGATTGGAACATTGGCCTGCTCAGATGAATAGGTCTCCCCGACAGTTGCTGTGATGGTGAGATCCGGGAGCTGTGGCACCGTCGCGAACGTGGCTGTCACGGTGTAATTGTCACTCATCGTGAGAGCACAACTTCCAGTTCCCGTACACGCGCCGCTCCACCCAGCGAAGCTCGAACCGGAGGTCGGGGCCGCGGTCAGGGTCACGGCCGTGCCACCGGCGTAATCCGCCCCGCAAGCGCCCAAACCAGTGCCCGCCTCGAGCGTGCAGTTGATAGAGGGAGAGAGCCCGGCTTGGCTCCTCACCACGCCCGCCCCAGGTCCTGAGCCAGTGATCGAGAGCCGCCTTAGCGTCACCTGCTCAAATTGCGCCGTCACTGTTTGGTTAACCGACATGGTGACTGCGCAACTCCCAGTCCCACTGCAGGCCCCGCCCCATCCGGAGAAGCTCCATCCCACCGCAGGCGCGGCGGTGAGTGTGACCGTCGCTCCGACGTCAAACAGCGCGGAACAAGCGCTCGGCGAGGCAGGTGCGCAGCTGATCCCTCCCGGGCTTGAAGTGACAGAGCCGTTCCCGATGAGTGCAACCAAAAGTGTTCGGCCGTCGGTGACGACGTTTACGGTTGCACTTGCGCTAGCTGCTCCGCTCCTTGCTGTGATTACCGTGCTCCCAACTGCGACACCACGGACCAGCCCGCTGCCGGACACTGAAGCTGTGGATGGGTTTCCGGAGAGCCAGTTGATCGGCGCATCTGTCACCTGATCGCCTGCTTGGTCGAACGCAATGGCGTTGAGTTGCGCGTTACCACCGACACTCACCGCCACAGTGCTGGGTGACATTTCGATCCTGGCCACGTAACCGGGCCCAGAAGCGCCCACGGCATCCCAGGATCCACTGAGCGCGACTTGTCCCCAAGGAGCGCCAAAATCGATCCGGGCGGATGTGGTGCCCGACAGGACCATGTTTCCGTCGAGTCCTTCTATGACAATCCCGGTATTGTGCCAGTCGGCGCTCCCAAAGTCGAAGGAAACCGACTGTTGAGAAACAGTGCCGTCGACGATGGGTCCAGTTCCGACGGTCTTTAGGGGCGTGCCGCTGCTGTTGTTGTCCACACACCCGACAACCAAGTCCGAATGGGTCCCGCCCAGCGTCCTACTATTCTGGGTCAGGTTGATCGATGTGGGGTCGATTAGGCAGATCAATCCACCACCGCTCAGCAGAGCGGTGTACACCCAGTCGCCCGCCACATCGGCATCGGAATCGACAACGACTCCCTTGTTCACAGAAAACTGGCCGTCGCTGACAGGAAGTCCGCAGTCATTGCCCGACACAAAGGTCCCGCGGATAGTGCTGCTGGTGACAGTTCCTTGGGTTTCAAACACTACATTGCACCCGGTGACGCTCAGCCTGAGATCGGCAGACCACTGATCGCCAGACACGTCGCCCTGTACCGATCCACTGAGCGGAACACTGCCCTGTGGCCGGGCAATAAATGAACCGGTCACTTGAGCTCCAGACTGCTGGAGCTCGAAACTCAACGTCCCTGTGCCGTTATCGTCTGTGAAGGTTCCGCCCCAGATGCCCGTGACATTGAAACACCCTGAGTCAGGACACGGGTTGCCACCGCCGTCGCCTCCGCAGCTTAGGACGACCAGGGAAGTCGTTATCAGGAGTACGACCTCGAGCCCAGTCCTACGCACGTGGCTATTCCGCCGTGATAGCGACACGGGCAGTGTCCTCCAGTCCGCAAGCGGCAAACCGCAGTGACGCCTCGTAAGCTCCGGGCCCCTAGTACGTCACGGTCTGGCCGACATTGGTACTAGTCTGCCCGTTGCCGAAGTCCCAGTGATAGGGGTCTTCGTCAGGTCCGCCAATGCCGCCTGTGACTCGTGACCCCTCGCCGCTGAAGAGCACACTCAAGGGCGCAACCCCAGCGCCCCCGCCTCCACCACCGCCATCGGATGACCGCAGGGATCTTCGTGAACGTTGTCGCAGGCTTGCCCCGCGGCGACGATGAGGCACGTGCCGAGAACACACTCGACGTTGCGTGTCATGCGTCTACCCAAGCCGGCTGATGGCCGATACTCGTTTGAAACACAAACGCCGAGCTCGTGGTGCAGCCCGGCGGTCTTGAGGATCCTTCGTGGCGTAGCTTAGATCGCGTCGCGGAGGAAGCGAGGATCCGTGGCTTTGCGTCCCCGGCTTTCGCACGGGTTTGCCAAACGCCTTATTCTTTGTCGAATGTCGTGGCTAATGTGACGCGCGGAGCCCCAAGAGTCAAGCAATATTGGCCTTTCCTGAGTCTCGCAGCCGCGGCCTCGTTGTGTTGGGTTCGCAGCCTAGACTTTAAACCGGAGTCGAATTGTCGGACCTTCTCGCCGCCCGTTCTCAGATGGCGATGTCACTCGCCTTCCATATCATCTTCGCGGTGGTCGGAATCGGGATGCCGGTTCTCATGGTCATCGCCGAGTGGCGCTGGCAGAAAACCGGCGACGCGATCTGTCTCGACCTGGCCAAGCGGTGGGCCAAAGGGACCGCCATTCTGTTCGCCGTGGGTGCGGTCTCGGGCACGGTTCTGTCGTTCGAGCTGGGACTCCTCTGGCCCACATTCATGGAGCGGGCCGGCCCCCTGATCGGTATGCCATTCTCACTGGAAGGATTCGCCTTCTTTACCGAGGCGATCTTTCTGGGGGTCTATCTGTACGGATGGAACCGCATTTCCGCCCGGGCGCACCTGTGGGCCGGGATCGCCGTGGCGGTCAGCGGCGCGGCATCCGGGGTCTTCGTGGTGATCGCGAATGCCTGGATGAACTCGCCGACCGGCTTCGATCTGGTGGGCGGCGAGATCGTGAACGTCGATCCGATCGCCGCGATGATGAACCCGAT
>CAZLYT010000286.1:0-3807 GCA_964563515.1 uncultured Candidatus Competibacteraceae bacterium
ACACTCCCCGCCGGCGCCGCGTTGACGCTGATGATGTCCGGTTGATTTGCCAGAATGCGTAACAGCACCGGATTAAAATCGGTCAAACTACGTTCGAAGAACTCTTCGGAGACGATCTCATACCCCAAGTCCTTGGCGTAATTGACCTCCACCTTGATCGACCACCACCCCGTGTCGTCGTTCGGGGCGATGGTGGCGACCCGCTTGATCTTTGGATGGTGTTCCTTGATCCAATTCCAGAAGGTCGACGTTTCCGGCGGCGAGGGGAAGGAGTGGAAGGTCATGGGGTTGTCCGGGCTGACCAGACCTTCGGCGTAAGCCAAGGGCAGGTTGACGATACCGGCTTCGTTGACGGCATCCTCGTTAGCTTTCACCACGGCGCCGCCGAGAATGGAAATGAATTGGACCTCGTCGCGGTTGATCAGCCGGTTGACTGTCGCCACGCCCTCGGCAATGACGTATTTGTGGTCGTAGGCGATGACTTCCAGCGTGTATTTTTTGCCCCCGATGTCGATACCGCCTTGCTCGTTAACCTCGTCGAAAATCAATTTTATCGCTTGCATATGGGGAATGCCCCAAGGGGCTGCCGGCCCCGAGAGGGGGGTTGATATGCCGAACTTGATGACGTTCTCTGCCGTGGCCTGGCCAGGCCCCACGGCGAGCACGACGAGCGCTGCGACCAATAACGTGCAGGTCAACGTATACCACTTCTTCATACCCATACCTCCTCGCCCTTGGCGTTCGTCCACGCATCTGATGATGACCCTATGCGATACACCGCATAGCCACTACGCGGCGCACTATAGGGGAAGAGACCCAGCCGTGTCAATCACCAATTGTCAGCGGGACGGGCTGCATGGCGTGGGGCATCGCGTGGGGGAAGGGTGTGCGCCTCAGTGGACGCTGGCACGTGAGCAAAGAGGACATCCAGTAGCAACGGACTCAGGTATGCAAAGCTGAGGTTGAAATGTTTTGGGCAAGTGAGTACCCGGATCAGCGAGGGACTCGCGGTCGATCCTACCCTTGCTCCGCGTTAGCCGCCAAGGCCGGCGCCAGCGCCGGTGGAAAAGGCCGGCTCGGAATCTCCCGGCGCAGCACCGGGGCGATATCCCTCTGGAACAGCTCGAATGTCGCGCGGTGCTGATCCCGGGTCAGGCCGGCGCCATCGACGTTCAGATCGAGCACCTCGTGTCCCAACTGCTCGTGGTAACGCAGCACCTTCTCGATGATCTGCTGCGGGCTGCCGACTAGGGCCGAACTGCGCTCGATCGCGTCTTCGAGCGAGTGGAACACCGGCTCGATACCCCGCTTGCGGAACGCCGCCAGCCGAGCATCGAAGATCGGCCGGTACGTCGCGATGGCTTCCTGTGACGTCTTGGCTCCGTAGTAGCCAGCGGTGCCGGCTCCGACCAATAGGTCCGCAGGATCGTGACCGTAGAATGCCCAGCGGTCCCGGTAGTGACGGACCAGTTCGGCGTAGGGCTCAATGGGATTGGTAACGTTAGCCGAGAACAGCGGATCGCCCCACTTGGCGGCCAGGTCTACCGAATCCTTGCTGGTGGCACTGCCATGCCAGACTCGGATCGGCTGTTGCAACGGGCGCGGCCAGGTCTCGGCCTCGTGCAGCGACGGCCGGAAGCGGCCGGACCAGGTCACCTTGTCTTCCCGCCACAGCCGGCGGAACAATTCGTAGCCCTCGCGATTGCGATCCCATTGATCCGCGGCGGTGACATGGAACAGCTGAGCCTGTGCCGTGCCGTTGCCCTTGCCGATGATGAGATCCAGCCGGCCATCGCAGAGGTGGTCGAGCGTCGAGTAGTCCTCGAAGGCGCGCACCGGATCGAGCAGGCTCAACGTGGTCACCGTGGTAAACAGCCGGATGGTCGACGTATGCGCGGCGATATGGCTCAGGACGACCGGCGGAGATGACGAGATGAACGGGCGCTCGTGCCGCTCTCCCACGCCGTACCCGTCAAATCCCAGCTCCTCAGCGAGGATGGCATTATCCACCACTTCGCGCAGTCGTTCCGTGGTGGACTTCTGGATACCGGTGACGGGATCCGGTAAATGGTTGATGAGAGTCATGGCCAGGAACTTCATATGGGCCTCCCCTGCGGTTCAGCGGTGCATGGCAGGTGACCGGACACCGCTTGCCTTTGGGCCACTCGAGCCGTGCCATGCATCAGGACGTGACGTTCTGCTCCAGATGCGGGCAAACATGATAAGTCATTGTGGCGCTACCGTCCAGCTATCGATCCTGACCTTTGTTCGACGTTTCGCCAGGTTGGGGCAGCCCATAGTTAACCGCATACAGGCGGGCGTAGACGCCCTGGCGCTCCAGCAGGGCGTCGTGGGTGCCAACTTCGGCCACACGCCCATGGTCCAGCACCACGATCTGATCCGCGTTGCGGACGGTGGAGAGGCGATGGGCAATGACGATAGAGGTCCGGCCTTGCAGGATGCGCCTCAGCGCGTTTTGAATGAGGCGCTCTGTGTACGAATCGATGTTGGCAGTGGCTTCGTCCAAGATGAGAATGCGGGGATTGCCCATGATCGCCCGGGCAAAGCTGATCAGTTGCCGCTGCCCCACGCTCAGGTTGACCCCGCGCTCGGCGAGAGGCGTATCATAACCTCGCTCCAGCGACATGATGAAATCATGAGCCCCGACCGCTTGAGCCACGGCGACCACGTCGGCATCGCAGGCGTCGGTATGCGTGTATCGGATGTTCTCCTTGACGGTGCCTGAGAACAGGTAGGGCTCCTGCAGAACCATGCTCATCTGGCGTACCAGCGACTGGCGCTGGACGTCACGGATGTCGATGCCGTCGATCATGATCCGGCCGTGGGTGACGTCGGCGAAGCGATGCAGAAGGGTAACCAACGTGCTTTTACCAGCGCCGGTCGAGCCCACCAGCGCGACGTTTTCGCCGGGTCGGATGTGCAGGTTGATCGCCTTGAGCACCTCGATGCCAGGCGTATAGTGGAACGAGACGTCTTCAAAGGTCACGTCACCTTTAATCGCAGGCATTTCCGGAGCATCAGGGGCGTCTTGCACTTCAGGCTGGACATCGAGTAATTCGAAAATACGCACCCCTGCCGCCATGGCCCGCTGGAGCTGGCTGTATTGCATGGTTAATTGGCGAATCGGCTCGAAGAAGCGCTGCACCCACAAGGCAAAGGCGACTAATACCCCCCACTCGACTTGACCGCGCTGCAGCAATAGACCGCCCATGAAGATGACGCCAAATCCCATACCGATCCCGGTTAAGCCTTCCACGATCGGTTGCAGGGCCCCGGAAAACCGGCTCGCTTCGAGGTTAGCGTCGAGTTGTTCCTGGTTCAAGGCGGTAAAGTGGCGGAGATTTTCTTGCTGCCGGTTCAGGCTTTGTACGACTCGAACGCCGGTAATATTTTGGTTGTATTCCCCATTGACCCGGGCAATCGCCCGCCGGATACGCATAAAGGAGCGCCGCGCGAACCGCTGCCAGTATGACAGGCTGAAAAAGAGGATCGGAATAATACTCAAACTCACCGAGGCAAGCTGCCAGTCGATGACCAACATCGTGATGATAATACCGACCAGGCTGAGGATGTCCGCCAGGGTCATGATAAACAGCTCAAACATCTCCTGCAGCACCATGACATCGCTCTGACTTCGCGACATGATGCCCCCCACCGAGGTGCGGTGGAAAAAGGCCGGAGGGAGCGACTGGAGGTGGTTGAACAGTTCGGTGCGCAACGTATACAGAACCCCCTGCCCCACCTTGGAAATATAGACAAACTGAAGATAATTGGCGCCAAAATGCA
>CAZLYT010000287.1:0-2212 GCA_964563515.1 uncultured Candidatus Competibacteraceae bacterium
GCCAGCCACTACCGATCCTAGTGGCATGACCGCACCACCGCCGGAGACTGATCCCAATACGGGCACCGGCACTCAGTAGAGAGCGTAATCCCGATCACGCACGGCGCCCGGGCTTGGGCTCGGGCGCCGGCTGCTGCGCGCCGCACGAGATGGGCGCGGCCGCTGAACGTCTTTAACATCCTCGGATTCGTGCATTCCTGGCTGACTGGTTCATGAAGTTGATTTCAATGCAAATGAAAAGCATCGTCGGGGTGCTGTTGATGGGGCCGGCCGCGCTGAGCTTGCCGAGCCTGGCGGTAGCGGCGCTTCAGAGCGTGGAATCCGCGGGGCAAATGCTTGCGGTCGAAAGCCTGGCGAGCGGATTGGAACACCCCTGGGGGATGGCGTTTCTGCCGGACGGTCGATTGTTGGTGACGGAGCGCGCCGGCCGTTTGCGAATCCTGCCGCCGCAAGGTCCGCTGTCGGCGCCCTTGCAGGGTGTCCCGGAGGTGTTCGCCGAAGGCCAGGGCGGCCTTCTGGACGTGGCACTGGATCCGGAATTCGATGCCAACAAGCTGGTATGGCTGAGCTATGCTGAGCCCGGCGATGGTGGCGCGTCGACGGCCCTCGGCCGCGGTCGATTGGGCGCGGGAGGGCTGGATGATTTTCAGGTGATCTTCCGCCAGCAGCCGAAGGTCACCGGATCCGCACACTTCGGCGGGCGCATCGTCTTTCGTGACGACGGGACATTGTTCCTGACCACCGGAGAGCGCTTCCGCTTCGACCCGGCCCAGGATCTCTCGAGTCACCTGGGCAAGATCATCCGCATCACCCAGGACGGTCAGGCTCCCGAAGACAATCCCTTCGTAGACCAGGATGACGCCCGTGGCGAGATCTGGTCCTACGGTCATCGCAACGTGGAAAGCGCCGCTCTGCACCCGCAGACCGGTGATCTCTGGATCGCGGAGATGGGGCCGGAGGGCGGCGACGAGCTCAATCGGCCGGAGCCGGGTCGCAACTACGGCTGGCCCGAGGTGAGCTGGGGTCGACACTACGACGGCGAAGACATTCCCGATCCGCCGACGCGCCCAGAGCTTGCCGACGCCATCAAACAATGGACGCCGGTCATCGCCCCCTCGGGAATGGAGTTCTATACCGGCGATTTGATTGCCGGCTGGCGTGGCAGCCTGTTGATCGGCGGCCTCAAGAATGGCGAGCTGGTGCGCCTGAGCTTGAATGGATCGACCGTCGCAGAGGAGGAACGGATTCCGCTCCAGGCCCGTATCCGCGACGTGGAGCAGGCACCGGACGGCAGCGTCTATGTGCTGACCGACCAGGACCAGGGCGATGTCTGGCGGCTGGCGCCGCGAGAGTGATTCAGCACTGCCGCCTACTAGGCATCGGCATCGGCGTGTCCAATGGATTCTCTCACGGGGTTTCCGTGTTCGCGGGAGCCACGGGTGGGGTTTTGGCGAGGATTTGTGGGGCGGATTAGGGCAGCGTATCCGCCGTCTCAATCGGCCGGTGCTGGGACGGTGCAATACGCTTCGCTATTGCACCCTACGCAAGTTACGCAAGACCGAGAGGGCCGAAGCCCCGAAGGGGTGTTCCGCCGAATCTGTTCCCCGGGCCTTCGGATGGTGCATTACGCTTCGCTAATGCGTCCTATGTCCTACGCGCCTCCGACCCCTTCCGCCACTGCTTGCCGGCGAAGAATGCGCCGGCAAGCAGTGCCAATGCCGCCAACAACAGTGAGCCCCGGGCTTGGCCTCCGGTTACGGTCAAGCCCCGGGGTGAGGCTCGGTTGGCGAAGCGCCCGTGGGCTCCGAAGTCTCCGGCCACCGAGTGGAACAGGTTGTCGGGACGTCCGTGGTCGGCTTCTTCCGAGGTCTGCTGCGCGCCGTACGCAATTTGGGCCAGGCGTCGGGTCACCCAGCCTGGTACCAGCATGCTCCCTAGCAGCAGCTGCAACGCTGATCCCCCCACCACGATCTCCCTGCGGCCGCTCAGTGCCGCCCGAACGACGGCTCGGGCTGCTACCTCGGGCTCGTAGATCGGGGGCGCCGGCTGCGGGCGCCGCGGCAGCTTGTTTCGCGCCCAGTCGAACTGGGGCGTGTTCACAGCTGGCAGCACAACCATGCTGACTCGCACCCGGCTGCCGTCGTGGATCAGCTCTCCCCGCAGCGATTCCGTAAAGCCTCGGCCGGCGAACTTAGCGCCGCAATAGGCCGAC
>CAZLYT010000288.1:0-12592 GCA_964563515.1 uncultured Candidatus Competibacteraceae bacterium
CACCGTCAAGCTACAGACCCCCTTTGCCGTGCCGAGGACGCCAGCGGCTTGGTCTCCTGGCGAGGGCTTTGCAGCAGCCGGCAGTCACTGCCATGGATGCCGGGCCACATAGAGCACTGGATAGGTTGCGGTGGGAGGCAGTAGCATGGCGCCCCACCTGGTAGCGCACGCCTCGCTCCGGAGATCTTTCACCGTCGACGCTTAGAGCGTGTGTCGAGGTCCTGATTCAAGACAGCTACCACCTGGGCTGCCCCGGGCTACCGGCAATGGCTGGGCCATGGGGGCGTACTAGGGTAAATCAGTTGGCCGCGAGCCGGTGGACGGCCGCGCCAGATCGGCAGCTCGCGTGGCGTGACTCTGTTGTCCTCTCAGCTATTGGCGTTTATGCGCTCCGGCGCGGTTCCAAGGGCGGTGACACCCAGTTGCGGCGTCTCTAGAGCATGATCAATCCGTCCAGCGCATTCCGGCTCCGGCCGTTATCCCACTGGCCGCGGCTGCCGTGGCTGGCGCTCGCAACGGCTATCTTTTGGGCAATTGCCTGCGGCCATGCCGTTGCCGCGGACACTGCCACCACGGCGCCTGCGCCGCCGCCGGAGATCCCAGCCGATATCACGCCGGAGCAAGTTTCCGATCTGCTTTCCAAACTGACGGATGCCCAAGTGCGGGCAGTGCTGCTGGACCAGCTACAGCGAACGGCAATCGCCAAGAGTAAAACCGTGGTGGCTTCTCAAAGCCCGGTGGAGGCGCTGGGCCGCGGTATCGCCACGGCGAGCAGCAGACTCACCGACAGCCTGCGTGCGACTCCGCAGCTGGTGTCGGGTCTGCCGCAGGTCTGGGATCGAATAAGCGGCTCTGGGGCCGTCACCGCTTTCGGCATGCTGTTGTCGCTCGCCATGGCGTTCGCCATCGGCTACGCCTGCGAGGCTGCGTTCAAACGTTTCGTTGGATCGCTATTCAGGCTGGATCGTATCGGGGCCGACGTCCGGCGCACCTGGGTGCGCCGCTTGCTAACCGCACTGGTTCAGGCGCTGCACGATCTCATCGGCATCGTGCTGTTCGGTCTGGTTGCAGGCGTCGTACTGGAAGTCACGGGCTATCTCGCAAACGAGTCAGAAACGCTGCTCGAGGTTCTGCTGCGCGTGGTTTTGGCGGTGCGCCTGGTTGCCCTACTGTCTCGCGCAGTCCTGGCCCCTAGGAATTCGCAGGCGCGCATGCTGCCCGTAGACGACCTGACTGCTGGCGGTCTGCACTGGCGTTTCATCACCGCCATGAGCCTACTGCTGGTTGGTCGGGGCGTTCAGATTGTATTGGCAAACTACGGGCTCGGGGCGGCCGCGACTGAGCTCGCGGGCCTTTTGATTTCTGCAACCTTCGCCGCGGCCTTGGTCCTGTTCGTGCTCCAGATGCGCGTCCCACTGCGGCAGCTGGTGCTCGCTCGCATCGACAACCCCACGCCAGGTCGTGCATCGCTGGCTGACCACATGCACCTGCTGGCCGCCGCTGGGGTCCTGTTGGTATGGGTGCTGGCGGTGCTAGTCGGTCTCGCCACCGGGCAACGCATGTTGTTTCCGGGACTGATCACGCTCGCTGTCCTGCTCTTGTTGCCGGCCGGAGATCTGGCCTTGCGCTCAATGACCGCGCGCTGGTTCGGCTCGGACCAGTCCGAACAGCACCTCACGCCGGCGACTGCAGAGCCAGCAATCGGGCTGCCGCCAACGGATTCCGCCACCGAGACAGCAGTCGGCTCGCCCGCCGACGCTGGAGCCAGCAGCTATGGGGAGGTAGCGCTGCGTAATCTGCGCATGTTCAGCGGCGTGCTTCTGGCGATTGCGCTGCTGGAGTTGTGGGGGCTGGATCTAGCGGCGTTGCTCGGGCAGTTTCTCGGCGGACGGGTGGCGACCGCACTGCTCCACGTGGCGGTGGCAGCGCTACTTTCCTACACGGCCTGGAGCGTCGTCGAAACTGCCCTGACGCGCAACCTCGGGCCCAAATCGGCCGCACCCGAGGGTGGCGTAGTGGATCTGGAGGGCGGTGGCGCCGGCGGCAGTCGCCTGGAGACCATCCTGCCCCTGTTCCGCCGCGGCATCGTGATTACCCTGATCGCCATGATCGTGATGATCGGGCTGTCGTCCCTGGGCGTGAACATTGGTCCGCTGCTGGCCGGCGCAGGGGTGGTCGGCATAGCCGTGGGCTTCGGCGCCCAGACCCTGATTCAGGACATCATTGCCGGTCTGTTCTACCTCATGGACGACGCATTCCGGGTCGGTGAGTACGTGGAAATGGGCGAGATTCGAGGCACCGTCGAAGGCATGTCGATACGCTCCCTGCGCCTGCGCCACCACAACGGGCCGATCCACACCGTGCCCTTTGGTCAGATTCAAAGTCTGACCAACTACAGCCGGGACTGGGCGATGATGAAATTCGAGCTGCGCATTGGCTTCGAGGCGGACGTGGACAAGGTGCGCAAGATCATCAAGAAGGTGGGCCAGCAGATGCTGGTGGACCCGGAGATCGGGCCGCTGATCCTGGAGCCCCTCAAGTCTCAAGGCGTCAACCGCATGGACGACTCGGCGCTCATCATTCGCTGCAAGGTCATGACCGTGCCAGGTCAACAGTTTTTGGTGCGCCGGGTGGCCTACACCCAGATCCAACGCGCCTTCGAGAAAGCCGGCATCCACTTCGCTCCCAAGCGGGTCATCGTGGAAGCTGCCAGCCCCAGCCTGGCGGCCGCCGCCGCCTCCGCAGCGGCCACCGACGAGGTCGTGGCGGAGAAACCGGCGGACGATCGCGGGTAGTCGGCGATCGGCGCCGCCGACTCGTTCCCGGATGACAGCGGACGCAGCCGTGGTCGGCTCGAGCTCCCCATCGGAACCGCTGCCGAGGGATCCGGGCGGACGCGACCCTCGATTCAACTGGCGCTGGAAGATTCCCATTGTCGCAGCCGCTCGCGGGCTTCCTGGGCCAGCTCGGAGTAACCGGCGCTGATTGCCAGGCGCTCCGCGCTGCGCAGCCAATCGCCCGCTTCGGGCTGACCCCGGGCTGCAGCGCTACGTCCGGCCCGGAGATAGAGCTCGGCCGCCTGCTGCAGGTCGGCGGACGCTTCGCTGGCGGCAGCGGCCGCTACCAACGCTCGAGTCATGCCCTCGTAGTCGAGCTCGTCGCGTCGCAGATCTGCTGCGCGTTGGAAGGCTGCCGCCGCCTCGCTCGGTTGTCCCTGCAGCAGTCGCAGCCTGGCTTCCAGCTCGACCTCGTCCGCCGCGAGGCCGGCCTCCTCCAAAGCACGTACTGCCGCCAGATCCTCAGCCAGAGTCTGGGGATCTCCGCGATCGGAGGCAATCAGGCCATCCAGAACCATGGCGCGGCCGGCGATCATGGGCTCCTCTTCGCCACGCAGCACAGCCGCCAGCCTCAATGCCGCCTCCGGCTGCCCGAGCCGATAGCGCAAAGTGGCCTCCAGCAGCACCAGCTCGAGGAAGGCCGGAGCCTCGACCAGCGCCAGCGCCTCTCGCGCCGCCTCGACCTCCGCCAGGGCGGCGGCCTCGTTGCGCTGGCGCAGCAAGCTGACCCCCGCGCCGTAGTGGGCGTCGGCAATCGCCCAGGCGTCATCCCGGGCCTCACCGCGGGATGCGGCGTCACGATAGAGGGCGGTGGCCTGCTGATAGTTGCCACTGTCGAACGCGACCCGAGCCAGACGTATGGTCCGGGCCAGGTCCCGATCCTCCGGTTGCGGCAGTGGAGCAGGACCGCCGGCACAGCCGCCCACCACCCACGCCATCAGTCCCAGCAGCGCGGCGCGTTTCACGGCCGCAGCTCGCGGGCAGGAATCCGCCCGGAAATGGGCTTGGCGTCGCCGCCGCCACCGAGCAGCCAGTGACCGCGGAGCTGGGAGAGCAACCCTTCCAGCTCCAGCGCTACCTGCTCGGTCTGCAACAACAGCCCCGGCAGCGTACCCGTCGTGGCGCTGGCATCGCGGGCGATCTTGGGCAGCTCCGGCGTCGTTTGGCGCAGATCCGCCAGCACCGAATCCACCGAGTTCAGTACCGACTCCACCCGCGCCGATAGCGCGGGCAATTCTTGGGTCTGGTCGGCGATGCTGCCGCTGATCGCCGTCAGGTTGCTGGTGGTGCTTTGCAGCTCACCCAGCAGAGGGCCGACCCGGACCAGATCCCGGTTCAGACGCTCCATCATTTCGCGAATGTTTTGCGCCATGGCTTGGTCGGTGAGTATCGCTCCAACCGGGCCCTCGCCGCGGGCCAGGCTGCCCGTGAGGGTGTCCAGGCTCGCCAGCAACCCGAGCAAGGGGCCATCCGGACGCTGCAGCTCCTCGGTTAGCGACGCCACCGCGCTGATGGCGCGTTGGCTGTCGTCAATCACCGGGTAAAGCCTGGACCTGAGCTCCTCCAGCAGCTCCCCCACGGTTTCCTGAGGTGCGCCCTCCGTGGACGCACTGAGCACGGCGTACTCCCAGTCCAGCGGCTCGCCGGTGCCGCGCGTGATCTCCATGTAGGATGCGCCGGCGACGCCGAACTGCTTGCGAATGATGACCTTGGAGTCGCGGCGCACGAATGGGATCAGGTCACGGTCGAGCCGCACCTCGGCATAGAATTGCTGCTCCGGGTCGATGACGATGCTCTGGACCTGGCCCGCCCGGGTGCCAAGCACTTCCACCTGCGCGCCCTCGGCGAGCCCCTGCAGCCCCGACGCCGGCAGCAACACTCGCAACAATACGCCCGGGTCCAGCCATTCCCGCACCCGACCGCTCTGCAGCGCCGCGGCAATGAACAACACCAGACTCACTACCACCAGGATGCCAACCGCCTCATTGGCGTAGCGAAAGCCGCGGGCGCCTGCACTCACCCCGCCGCCTCGGTCATAGCTAGCAGCCGGCCTCCGACCAGCCGGTGGCGGCTGGCAGCGGGAATCGAGGGGTCGCGGAGAACGGCAGCTACCGAAGTCAGCCACAGCACGGCGGCACCGCGGCTCAGCGCCGAGAGCAGCAGATTCAATAGCGGCGTCAACAGCTCGCCAGCAGGACCGATGGGCTCCTCGAGGATAATCAAGGCGGGCCGCCCCAGAAACGCGCGCACGCAGCCGGCCCGGCGCAGCTCAGCCTCGGTATGCTCGTGGGGAAAGCCCGCCGGCAACCCGGGAAGTCCCAGCCGCTGAGACAGGCGGGTCGCCTCCAGCAATAGCAGCTCGCGGTCCCGTCGCGTGTGGTGTAGCTGCTGCAGCAGAATATTCTGCAGCACCGAAAGGTGCTCCAGCCAGCCGCCACGGGCAAATACGCGCCCGATGCGGCCGCGCAGGGCATTGGCAGCGTCCGGCGCCAGTCCCTCCCAGCTGCGGCCCAGGAAGCGGATCTCGCCGGCTGTCGCTGGATGGAGGCCGCTGGCGGCGTCGGCTAGCGCGCTCCCGACCGCCACCCGGCCGGGATCGAGGAGCACCAGGTCGCCAGCCTCGAGGTGCAGGCTGAGGGTGGCGAACTCACCGTAGCGGGGGTCCAACGGCACTCGCGCGGCCTCCAGCTTGAGGAGCCCCGCTTCCTCACGCTGCACGGCGATGTCCTCGGCAGCACTCACAGCAGGATCGATCCGATCACCGAGATCAAGAGCGTCGCCAGCACCGCCGCCACAAAGCCCACCGGAAGGCGGCGCTCGGGAACTTGGCCCCGGTGCGCCGTCGACATTCCGGTCAAGCACATCACCAGACCCACGGCGAATCCGGTGAGGAGGGTTTTGAACGGCACGATGGCGAAATCCGTGGGGTACATGGCGCCCAACAGCCCGCCAATGAACTCTGCCGGCGTTGCGGCGGTGAGCCCCAGCAGTTGAGCAGCCACATAGCCGGACGCCATGCAGGTGGCGAGAAACACGATGGTGAGGCAGAAGGTGGCCAGTGCCATGGCCAGGACACGCGGCACCAGGATGTAGAGCATGGGATCGAGGCCCATGGCATCCAGCGCCCCCAGCTGACCCTGCAACTGCATGCGTCCCAGCTGCACCAACGTGGCCGCGCCGCTGCGGCCGATGACCACGAAAGCCACCACCAGCGGAGCGATTTCCCGAATCACCACCAGCACCAATACCTGTCCCACCAGCTCCGCCTGGCCGGCCAGCTCGAGCCAGTACAGCGCCTGGGCGACACCCGCCAATCCCACTACCAGGGCGGTGACAACGGCTGCGGGAATACCACGCACCCCAACCGAGTAGCTGTGGTAGAGGAACTCGGCACGCACGGTACGGCGCCAGGTCAACGGCCGCAGCGCTTGGCGCAGTATCGCCACGATGACGGCCACCACGTCGGTGACCGCCGCGGCCGCCAGCAGTACTCGTCGGCCCAGCGTCCAAAGCGGCCCGCGCCAACGGCTGACTGGGCGCTGAGCAACGCTCGCCGACGATCTCACAGTGCCCCCGCCAACAGGTAGGTGGCCGTGCAGCCGCTGCCTTCCAGGTAGTAAGCGCCTCGGGGCTTGAACAAATAGTGCTCGCGTAGCCGCTGATAGATCGCGTCGGTGGCCTGGATTTCACCCTGCAATTCGGCCGCTGCCATGGCCGTGGCGGTTTGCACGGCGGGCCCCCAAAGGTTGTACCGCTTATGGTCTTGACCCATTGGGCTGCCGAGCACCCGGCCACAGTCGAGCCCCAGTCTGAAACGGGGGCGTTCATGAACCTGGCCGAAAATGCGGGTGCAGCGTTCCTGGATATCTCGCGCCAGGGTGGCGATGCGCCTGGCTCCTTCGTCCGGATCGCTGCCGAAGCCGGCCGCTGCCACCACCTGGTGCCCGACGATCCTGACGTACTCGATGCCCAACTCGCGAGCACGGCTGTCCAGGAACCGCACGAGGAGCTCGGCAACGGCGACGCCTCCAGCCTCCGCGGTGCGCTCTGCCAATGCCAGGGCGTCGGGAAACTCGAGCACCATCACCGTGGTGTCGGAGAAGATCTCCGCCGCCAGGCCCCCGGAGCGGGCGCGCTCGGCCACCTGATCGACCACCGGCCGTGAGCCAACTGGCGTTTGCCCAGCGCCGCCAGCCGGAGCCTGGGTGCCCCTGCCGACTTTGTGAGGGGAGGTCAGCGCCGTGACTGCAACCGCCGCCGCGGACCGCCCTCGACTCACCGCGACGCGTTGCTGATCCTCGCCCTGGCTCAGGGCGGAGACGGTGAGACCGATTACGTTGGCTACCGAACGGGCGAAAGCGAGCAGCTCTTCGGCGCGGGATTGGTTGAAAGCGTCGTGCTCGAGCCATAAGTGGGCGAACACCGAGCCCGTAGCTCGCACCGGCACCGAAATCAGGCTACGACAGCCCAGAGGTTGCAGATAACGATGATGCAGCTCGGCGGTCTCCGGGTCGGCGGCGGCATCGGGCTTCATCAGCGGCTCGCCACGCTCCAGGGCGGCGAACAGTTGCGGCAGGTCGCCCGCTAGCAGCTCGGTGTCCCGGGTGTGGCCCTGGCTCTCGCGGTCGTAAGCGTCCGCGCAGTGCAGGCGACCGCCCTCCTCGACCCGCCATAGGCTCACCCGCCGAACACCGGCGCCCTCGGCAATGCGCTGGGTCACCTGAGCCCGCGCTCGCTCCCGGTTGTCGCCCTTTCCCAGGTCCGCCGCGATAGCAGCGATGTCGGCGAAGGCTGCACCTTGTCGTTCGATGGCGTTCTGCCGGGCCAGCACCTGGCGCGCCTTGTGATCCGCGCGCAAGCCTTGCCGCACCAGCAGCGCAGCCATCAACGCGGTCAGCAAGACCACAGCGAGCGACATCAACAACACCCTCTGGCTGTTGTCCTCGACGAAACCGACGAAGTCGTCCTCGGGCACCACGATCAGCACCGACCAGTCCCGCCCGACCAGGTCGCGCAGCGAAGACACGGTGCTGATGTAGCGGCGGCCATCGAGGTCGATGGACCGACGACCATGTCCCTCCACCCGGAACCGGTTCCAAGCCCGAGTGAGCACGGGGTCACCCAGCTCCTCCAGACTGGCCGTAGCCAAGGTTTCGCCCTCGACCTTGAGCATCTTGGCCAGATCCGGATAGGCGACCAGATGACCGGCGTCGTCGATGATCATGGCGCGACCGCTGTCACCGATTTCCAGACCACTCAGGAACACGCCAAGTTGATCCAGGGTGATGTCCAGCCCAAGTACGCCGAGTAATGTTCCGTCCGGCGCATGAAACGACCGGGACACAGTGACGCCCGGCTTGCGGTCGGTGAAAAACACGTAGACGTCGGTCCAGTAGGTACCGCTCCGTTTCAGGGCACCCTGGTACCACGGCCGGCTGCGGTGGTCGTAGCCGTCGTTGGGGACTTCCTCGACCCCGGTGATTTCGCCCTCGGGGTTGCGGTGAATCCAAAGCGTACGAGTGCCACGCTGCGGACGCTGGATCACCTTGGTGTCCATGGCGCCATCGGGCATGCGGCGCAGCATCATGAACTCGCCCTTGGTGGTGCCGAAGCTGACGATGGAAAGCTGGGGCAGATTGGCGAGAGTCTCCTGCGCCAGCGGGTCGGCGATCTGGCGCCGGTCCTCCATGCTGACCAGACCGGGATCCTCCAGCACACCGGCCAGGATAGCAGCGGCGGTGGCCGCCGGTTGGAGGTAGCTCTGCACTTCGGTGTGGATGCGGCGGTCGAGACTCGCCAGCACGTCTTCCGACAGGGCCAGGGCGCCGACCCGATTGCTGCGGTAGGAGTAGAGCGCGATCGCGAGCAAAGCGATGATCAGCGCCGCCACGCCCAGCACCGGAATGACCACGCGTCGGCGACGCTGCCGCACCTGCTGACGCAGTGCTTCCCCTTCCTCGCTGTGGTCCACCAGCTCGATGCGCTCGGCCACGCCCGGCGCTCCGCTTGCTCAGCCTCTTTTCAGCCCGAGTCTAACCCGAGTTGGTTGCCGCAGGCCCATGCCTGTGACCCAGGTCTTCAAGATCAGGTCTTCAAGAACGGTCCCAGGTGGTCGAGTGAGACCTGTCGGGCCGCGGCCTGCCCCACCCGGGACAGATCGCCGATGCTGCGCACGCTATCCAGCTTCTGCACCTCTTCGGGATCCACGTCGTTGAGGCCGAGGTCGTCGAGCCCGACGCGGCTCAGCTCCGCGTTGTAGCGGACATAGAGAAAAGCTCGTCCCAGATCCTGCTCCAAGGGCCGCGGCGCTCCGTCGGCGTCGCGGGGGATCAGGTCCCCCAGCTCGCGGTCAATGGGCGCACCGTAGACGCAGCGGCCAACGGTGCGGCAGCTGATGTCCTGGTCCACAGTCGCCGCATACATCAGGTTTCCCGGGATATTCGCTACGTTGGAGAACAGGTTGCGGTGCGCCGCGTCGGCCTCCGGACCGGCGTTGGCCGCAGCTCCAGTGCCGATGGAGACCAGCAACAGCCGGCGCTCCCCCGTCGGCCAGCACAGCCGATGGACCTCCGAGGTCGCCATCCGGTACATGAGGAAAGCAGGGTTGTTGTAAGGCGTCATGCCGCCATCCACGAACACGAAAGCCTTGTCGGGATCATCGGGATCCCAGTGCAGGACCTCGGGTGGAAAGTAGACTGGCGCCGCGGTGCTGGCACGCACCAATTTCCACAACGGTATCCGCAAATTGCAGTCGGCCCGGGCGGTGTCGTTGTAGCGCGCCAGCGGGTTGCTGCTCACTGGCCATGGCGAATCGGTGGTGAGATTCTGGGTAACCACCAACAGCAGACTCCGCAGATGCTGTGGCCCGAGGTCGGTGTCGGCGCCAAACTTCTCCTGCAACAACGCCGCCAGCGGTTCGGAGCGGTAGAGATTGCGCAGCCGATGTAGCAGGAAGGCCTTGTCGAACATTTCCTCGCCGTGGTCGCGATAGATCTGTAGCAGCTCGCTGGTGGTCATCCCGCGGGCGACACCGGCGGCGATGATGGCTCCGGTACTGGTGCCCCCGACGTAGTCGAAAACATCGCAGAGTCGGAAATCGGTGCCGGCGCCCAGCGCCTGCGCCAACTTGCGCTCCAACTCAGCCAGGATCTCCAGCGTGATGACGCCGCGAATACCGCCACCGTCCAAGGTCAGCATTCGGCGCGGGCGCGGCTGCTCGAAGCGCGCCGCCAACGGTCCCCAAACACTCATTGGTATCTCCTTTAAAGGTTGGCCCTCTGGAGTGGGGCCGCAGCCAGCACTACGCTTCGATTGTGGCGCGGCGAGCGGGCGACGCGCCAACTCGACCCGGACGCTATTGTGCAGCATGTAGATCGGCGATCGGATCGGCCCGCTCAGCCTCATAGTGAGTATCGACAACCATGGCAGCAACGCTACGCTACGACGACGAATTCATTGTCGGCGGATCCCCCGGCACCCGGATCACCCCCAACTTCACTCTCGGCGAATACCTTGTCGACGGTGAGACCCGAACCCATCGCGACCTAACCGCAGCGGTCCAACAGCTGCGCGACGCCGTGGGCGAGCCAGTACGGATCGTGGGGCGAACAGCGGTGGGCAATCTCGGCAACGACCGCAGCGGCTTGTTCGTTTGGCTCGCGGCGGACAATCTGGACGCACTGGAGCGGGCCGCGACCAAGCTTGCCAATCTGGGAGACCTGATGCGGGTGCAACGCCGCGAGGACCGCATCTACGTGGAGGTGCCACCCAGCGACGCTGCCCCAGAAATCAAGCCAGAGCCCGCCTTCGATCGGGCGATCCAGATCACCGCCGGTTTCGAGACCAGCGGCGATCCCTACCTTCAGGTCACCGGCAACTTCGACGGCGCCGGCCTCTCCTTCGGACCGCTGCAGGTGAACTTCAAGTCCGGCACCCTGCAAGAGGTGTTTCGGCGCTTTCGCAATGCCGACGAAAAAGCCCTGCAACGCTGCTTCGGTGACGACTATGGGGAGTGGCAACGGGTGCTGGCGTTGCCCCGCCGCGAGCAGATCGCCTGGGCCGACTCCATCAGCACCGGCAGTCGCAAGCAGTTCATCAAGCAACCCTGGCGTGGCTATCTGCAGGCGGTGGGGCAGGTGCCCAAGTTCCGCCGCGAGCTCCTGGGCTACGCCTATGACGTCTACGGCCGCAAGCTGATCGTGGCTCTGTCGTGGCTGCACGGCCTGAGCGAAATCCGCATCACCAACTTCCGTTGCCTGTGCGCGCTCTACGACCTCTGCGTGCAGCAAGGAAGCCTGGACAAGGCCCACGATGCCATCCGCCGCCGGGTGGCCGCGGAGCAGCCCAAGGACCAGTTCGAACTCACCCGCATCGCGGTGGAGGAGCGTGGACGCAAGGCCAGCAAGCAGTGGCGGGCGGACTGCATCAGCCGCCGGCTTTCGATTCTCGAGCGCCGGCCGGTGCCGTGGGAGGAGGCTGGCATCAAGGCCGAACGCCGCAACCCCAACCTCTATCTGGTGCGCCACGTGGGGGTGAAGGACGTGAACAAGTACCTGACCTGAGCTGGCCTGCTGGACGCGAGCGCGCTCAACCCAGGGTCGCGTCCAGGAACATCATGAGGGCGAAGCCACCTAGCAGCGCGAAGGTGGCCAAGTCCTTGTGCTCACCGCGATGAGTCTCGGGAATGATCTCGTCGCTGATGATGAACAGCATTGCACCGCCGGCGAACCCCAACACCCACGGCATCAGGGGCTGCGCCAGCCAGACCGCCGAGCTTCCCAACAATCCGCCCACGGGCTCGACCAGCCCGGTGAGGGAGGCCACCAGAAAGGCCTGGGTTCGGCTGTACTCGATGGCCAACAATGAGGCTGCCACCGCCAGACCCTCGGGGATGTTCTGCAGACCGATCCCGGTGGCGAGGGTCATGCCGTTAGTCATGCTGCCGCCGGCGAAGCCGACACCGACCGCCATGCCCTCCGGGAAGTTGTGCAGAGTGATGGCGATGATGAACAGCCAGATTCGCCGCAAAGTCGGCGCATCGGGCCCTTCGCGACCCGAGATGAAGTGCTCATGGGGCACGAAGCGGTGGATGGCATAGAGCGCCACGGCTCCCAACAGCAAGCCCCCGATTACCATGAGGACGGCGGCGACCTTGCTACCCGTGACGGCGATGCCGTAGTCGATACCCGGCAGCAAGAGCGAAAAGAACGCCGCCGCCAGCATGATGCCCGCGGCAACGCTGAGGAGCCCATCCTCGATGCGCTCGGATAGCGTGCGGACCAAGTAGATTCCCAGCGCCCCCACGAGGGTGCCGAGCCCGGCGAGGAAGCTTGCCAGGGTACCGATCCAAACGACACTCAACGCGTCCGACATGGTGCTGTGATGGCCGAGCTCAATGTTCCGCCAACCAGGTCAAGGCGAGCGCCACAGCGCCCGGCATGGCCTGCACCCAGAGGATCCTGCGGTTGGCGGTGGCAGCGCCGAAGGCGCCGGCGATGATCACGCAGCCCAGGAAGAATACGCTCACTTGTTGAGCGTCGGGGCCCACGGCCAACGACCAGGCCAGGCCGGCTGCGAGGAAACCGTTGTAGAGCCCTTGGTTGGCGGCCAGGATGCGGGTGGCGGCAGCGAACTCCGGTGTGAGGCCGAAAATTCTGCGGCCGACGGGCTTGTCCCAGAGGAACATCTCCAGGATCAAAAAGCCCAGGTGCAGCAGAGCGACCAGAGCGACCGCGAGCTTGGCCATCACCTCCATC
>CAZLYT010000289.1:0-2591 GCA_964563515.1 uncultured Candidatus Competibacteraceae bacterium
TCCCAACACCCTACACACTGGAGCCAACACTTGGCCCTAACACTGTGGCGACGCCCGCCACCGAGGCATTCGATGACACCAGTCCCAACCAGCGTCAAAGCACACGAGTTCACTGACGCCGAGCTGCGAGAATATCTCGCCTTCGCCGGGACCCTGGCTGATGCGGCGGCAGGCGTAGTACGGCCTTTGTTCCGCGCGGGCGTGGTAGTCGATGACAAGTCCCGCGACCAAGGCTACGACCCGGTGACGGTGGCGGATCGGGAAGCGGAGGCGGCAATGCGATCGCTGATCCGAACGCACTGTCCGAGCCACGGCATTTTCGGCGAGGAACATGGCCGCGAGACTGGAAGCAGCCCCCTGACCTGGGTACTGGATCCCATCGACGGCACTCGCGCGTTCATAACCGGCATGCCGCTGTGGGGAACGCTCATCGCGCTCAACGACGGTCACCGGCCGGTGCTGGGGATCATGGACCAGCCCTACACCGGAGAGCGCTTTATCGGCAGCCGTCTGGGAGGCATCCTCAGCGCCCGGGATGGGACCCACACCCTGGAGGTGCGCCCCTGTGCCGCCCTCGAGGACGCCACCTTGCTCTGCACCCACCCTGGCATCTTCGATTGCACCATCGAGCTTCCCGCATTCCGAGCCCTGGAGGGGCGGGTCAAGCTCACTCGCTATGGCGGCGACTGCTACGCCTACTGCATGCTGGCCCACGGCTTCGCCGACCTGGTGGTGGAGGCGGGCCTACAACCCTATGACATCCAGGCGCTGATCCCTATCATCGAGGCCGCCGGGGGTATCGTGACGGACTGGACCGGCGGCCCCGCCTGGAACGGCGGCCAAGTGCTTGCCGCCGGCGACCATCGGCTGCACGCCTTGGCGCTGCAGGTGTTAGCGGAGGGTATAGGCCGAATGCCGAAGGGGGGCAGCTCAGCCAGTTCGTACCTGCCAAGCGCTGCAGGCGGGCGCAGTTCCCCGGGCCCATAGCAACAACGAGGAACCATGTCCGGCATCGAGGTCGTGCTGCGGGTAGCGGGGGCCGTGGCGCTGCTACTTTGGGCAACCCGGATGGTGCGCACCGGCATCGAGCGTGCCTGGGCCGAGCGGCTGCGGGCGGCCTTGCGGCGCGCGGCTCAGCGTCCCCTACTCGGTTTGGGCGCCGGCGTGGTCACCGCCGCTGTGGTGCAGAGTTCCACCGCCACCGTCCTGATGGCGGTGGCTTTCGCCAGCTCCGGGATGCTCGCATTGCCTTCGGCGCTCGCCATCGGGCTCGGTGCGGACCTGGGCTCCTCGCTGGTGGTGCAGGCGCTGTCACTCCGGGTGGGTTGGCTGTCGCCGTTGCTGGTGCTGGTCGGCGTCAGCACCTTCCTAGCCAGCGAACGACGGCTGCCGCGGCAGCTGGGCCGCATTCTCACCGGTCTCGGCCTGCTGCTCCTGTCCCTGGAGCTGCTTGCCAACGCCGCATCGAATCTGACCGGCAGCCCCACCTTGACGCTGGTTTTGGGTGCCCTCGGCTCGGATCCGTCAGTGGCGGTACTCACCGGGGCCTTGGTCGCTTGGGCGGCCCATTCCAGTGTTGCCACCGTGCTGCTCATCATGTCGCTGGCGACGGGCGGATTGGTGCCGATCGCGACCGCCCTGGCGTTGGTGCTGGGCGCCAACCTCGGCTCGGGTATCACTGCTTTCATGCTTTGCAGCGGAACCACGGCCCGGGGACGAAGGGTGGCGCTGGGAAACCTGGTTTTTCGCGCCACCGGTGTGGTGCTAGGCGTGCTGGTGCTGAAGTACCTGCCCCCCGACGCCGCTGCGCTCGGCGCCACCGAGTCCCGACAGATTGCCAACTTCCACACCCTGTTCAATCTGCTGCTGGCGCTGGGTGCGCTGCCGTTGGTAGGCCCAGCCGCAAGGCTCCTAGAGCGGCTGTTGCAACCGCCCTTCTCGCTCGAGCAGGGCATCGCCGGCAACGGCGCGGCTCGGCTCGATCCCGGCGCACTGAGCCGACCCGCCGAGGCACTCGCCCAGGCCACCCGCGAGCTGGTTCGCATCGCCGATGTGGTGGAGACCATGCTGCGCCAGGTCATGCCTCTGTTCGAAACCGGAGACCCCGATCAAACCCGAGTGCTGCAGCGTCTAGACGACCGAGTGGACTCCTCCACCTCGGCCGTCAAGCTCTACCTCGCCTTACTCACCCGAGCCAACTTGACCAGCACCGAGGCCAGCCGCTGCCAGGCTCTGACCGATTTCGCCATCAAGCTGGAGCAGGTGGGCGACATCGTCGACAACAGTCTGCTGGAGTTAGTGCGCAAGGTTCGAAAGCAGTCCCTGCAGTTCTCGAGCGAGGGCTGGAGGGAACTGACCGAGCTGCATGCCGAGGTGCTGCAGACCTTCGACCTGGCGATGCATGTGCTGCTCACCGAGGATTTGGAAGCCGCCCGACAGCTGATGACGGCCCAGGATCGGGTCCGCAAGCGGGAGCAGCAAAGCCGCGAACGCCACTTGAAACGCCTGCGCGGCGGGGATGCCGAAAGCATCGCCTCCAGCACCGTGCACCTGGACGTGCTCCGGGACCTGCGAGAGATCGGTGGCGACCT
>CAZLYT010000290.1:0-7355 GCA_964563515.1 uncultured Candidatus Competibacteraceae bacterium
CGTTGGCGGACGTTGCCCAGACTGTAGTGCCACCAGAAGGTGTCCGGGTGCACATTGCCCAGATTGTCGATGTTGGCGATGTTGATGCCGGAGGCGTTGCCGCCCCAGCGCTCCAGCAAGGTTCGCAGTCGCGCCTCGCCCTGAGGATAGCGCCGGTGGATCCAATGCAGCAGGTTGACACCGTCGGCGTCGTTGTTGCCAGTGACGTACTCGCGCTTGATGCCGCGCTCGAGCTCGTCCCAGCAGCGCTCGAACAGGAGGTCCATGGCCCATCGGGTGGTACGGTGGACCACGTCGCTGCCCCGATTGCGATTGCCGCGGCCCGCATAGTTCAAGTGTGAGAGGTAGAACTTGTCGATCCGCTCCTCAACCAGCAGATCCAGAAGTTGCGGCAGCTCCTTGGCGTTGTCCTGGGTCAGGGTGAAGCGCAGCCCCACCTTGATGCCCTGATCGCGACACAACCCGATGCCCTGCATGGCCTCGACGAAGGCGCCCTGGCGGCGGCGGAAGCGATCGTGGGTTTGCTCGATTCCGTCGACGCTGATGCCCACGTAGTCGTAGCCAACGTCGGCGATGTCATCGATGTTGTCCTCGTCGATCAGGGTGCCGTTGCTGGAGAGACCCACGTAAAAGCCTTGGGCTTTGGCGCGGCGAGAGATCTCGAAGATGTCGGGACGCATCAGCGGCTCGCCGCCCGAAAGAATCAGCACCGGCACCCCGTAGGCGCGTAAGTCGTCCATGACGGCGAAGACCTCTTGGGTACCGAGCTCGCCCGCAAAGTCGATGTCGGCGGAGGAGGAGTAGCAGTGCTTGCAGGTCAGGTTGCAACGCCGCACCAGGTTCCAGATCACCACCGGGCCGGTGGGTTGGCGCTCTGGCGGTAGCGGGCGGTCACTGCGCACGGCGCTCATGTAGCGGCTGATTCGGAACATCTCTCGGGTCTCCTGGCCTCTTGCCGTGGCGTGTTCAGAGTCGCAGTCCGGTCTTCTTCAGTATCCGTTTGCTGAACAGAATGTCGTGGCTTCGGCAGTGCTCTCCCAGGAGCTGCCGAATCTGCTCGGATTTTTTCCGCACCTGGTCGCGGTCGCGACCATGCACCATGGCGAAGAGATTGTAGGGCCAGTCCGGCGGCTGCCGCGGGCGCCGGTAGCAATGACTGACGAAGTCGAGCTGCCCCACCGCCTGGCCCAGACGATCCACGTGGATGTCGTCCACATCCCAGACCGACATGCCGTTGCCCGCGTAGCCCAGGGCATAGTGGTTCGGAACCACGCCGATGCGCCGCACGACGCCGGTCTCCACCATGCGCTGCAGCCGCTCGATCACAGTCTCCGGGTCGACGCCGACCTGCTCCGCAATGGCGTGGTAGGGCCTCGGGATGACCGGCAAGCCGCTCTGGGTGGCCTTGATCCGGGCCCGGTCGATGGCATCCAGGGTGCTCGCGCTCATGCCCGCAACTTCAGCTCCACGAAGAATTCTCGTTCCTTGGGCAGGTCGTAGACGGGGTAACCCGTCGCTATCTCGATCTCGGCCAGCACCTCGGCGATCCGCTCCGGTCGCTCCACGGCGAGCACGAACCAGAGGTTGAAGGCGTGGTCGCGCTCGTAGTTGTGGGCCACTTCGCGGAAGGCATTCACCCGAGCGGCGACCCGTTCCAGCGCCTCCGCCGGCACCTGCATGGCCACCAAGCTGAAAGCGCCTCCCATTCGGTCAGCGTTGTACATGGGGCCGAAGCGGCTCAGCACGCCCTCGTCCAGCAACTGGCGGATGCGCTCGATCAAAACTTCCTCGTCGATCCCGATCCGCTGCGCCGCTGCCGCGAACGGTCGCTCCACCAGCGGGAAGCCGCCCTGGAGCCCGTTGATGATGCGGCGGTCGATCTCGTCCATGTCAGTAGCTCACGGCGTGTGCCAGGCCGCCCACACGCGCCTGATTGGGTTCTGCCGCGGCTCGCCGACCGCCAACGGGTACATCCAATCCGTAGCGGGCCCCCCGTTGCTTGAAGCGACGCCGACTGAAAAGCACTTCGTGGGGCGCCTCGGTGACGCCCGCTTCATGGCGGATCGCTTCAACCTGCCCGCGCACGGTGTCACGGTCCCGCCCGTGGATCATGGTGAACAGGTTGTAGCGCCAATGGGGCAGCCGTCGGGGACGCTGGTAACAGAGGGTGACACACGGGAACTTCGCCAAGCGCCGGCCCACCCCATCCACCTCGCCGTCGGGCAGGTCCCACACCACCATGCCATTGGCGCGATAGCCGAGCTCGTGGTGGCGCACGATCACCCCCAAGCGACGAATAACTCCCATGGTGAGCCAGTTCCGCAGCGCGCCGATGACTTCCGCCTCCGGGCGCCGCAGGTGCAGCCCCAGCTCCCTATAGGGACGGCTCGTGAGCGGTAAGCCCGACTCCAGAACCCGCACCAGTCGTCTGTCCTCGGCACCCAAGGGGCACGGGCTGGTGAGCCCCGGTGTGGTCGATATGCTCGTCCTCCGCTCACCACGAAGCGAGAATCCCAGATCGATGTGGTAGTCCTGCAGCAGCGGTAACCGCAGCACCTGTAGCGGGGTGCGACGCTCGATATCGTCTAACACGGTCTCCACCTGTGCGGTGTCTGCGGCGGTGACCACGAACCAGAGGTTGAAGCGGTGCTCGCGTTCGTAGTTGTGATTCACCTCCGGATAGGCGTTGACCAACGCTGCCACTCGCTCGAGCTCGTTGGGTTCCACCGCCACGGCGGCCAGGATGCTGGCGCCGATGCTGTGGGGCCGAAACACGGCGCCGACTCGACTGACGAACCCGGCGTGACTGAGCCGTGCCAACCTCGAAATCACCGTCCATTCCGCAACGCCCAGGCGCTCCCCTATCTCTGCGTACGGTCGAGTGGTCAGGGGCAAATCACGCTGGAAGCCATCCACCAGCCTGAAATCCAGCTCGCTGAGCGCCATCTCTTGAACCATGGCTGACACCGTGTCAGAGCCCCGATGCGCTCGGCACGGGTGGTGAAAGAGGGACCGCTGGGTCTGGGCGCCCAGTGGCATGGTTGCGGCCAATAGCGGAGCTCACCAGACCCGTGATCCCGTCACCGGCGCGGTTGTCTCAGTTGCTGCACCAACCACTGCGCCTCGTCGGCGCTGAGGTAGGGCTTCCAGGGCGGCATGGCGGTACCCGGTCGGCCCTCGAGGATGCTGGTTACCAGCAGCTCGTCGGGCTTACCCGCCAAGGCGTCCGGCGTCAATGGCGGGCCCAAGCCGCCCTGCAACGTCATGCCGTGGCAGGAGCCACAATCCTGGTGCAGCAGATACTCCAGCGCTTGCTGGCGGCTCGGGTCGGGACCAGACCATGCCGACCCGGCCACCAGCAGCGCCATGACCATGAGTCCCGCCGCTATCGCTACGGACGGGGCTCGCCGCGGGTCAGTAGACGTCGTGCACGGTGTTGTAGACATTGAACTTGCCGGTCGGGGTGACCAACTGCTCGTCCTTGATCACCGTCTTCAGCTCACGAGTCTTGTCGTCCACCACCACCAGGGCAGAGGCCTGCTCCTTGCCGTTCCACACCGAGAACCAGACCTCATCGCCGGCCTTGTTGTACTCCGGCTGCACCACCCGCTTGGGCCCCTCACCCAGCTCGGCCCATTCGGCGATGGGCAGCACGTCGAAGCCGGCTCCCAGGTCGTCGATGTTGAACACCGCCACGCTCTGGCTAATCGCCTCGGCGGGATTCAGGGCCGTGTCTACATACAGGTTCTTCGACTCAGGGTGGGTCTTGATGAACAGCGAACCGCCACCCTGACCCTTGAGCACGCGCACCGCCTTCCAGGCGTGGTCCGGGTGACCCTCGGGATCGGTGCCGATGAGGGTGATCTTGTCGTTGCCCAGCGCGCTGGTGGCCCACACCGGCCCGTATTCGGGATCGACGAAGTTGGCGCCACGGCCCGGGTGCGGGATCTTGTCCACATCCACGAGGGCGGCCAGCTCGTTCTCCTTGGAATCGATTACGACGATCTTGTCGGACTGGTTGGCGGCCGTGAGGAAGTAGCGCTTGGTGCTGTCCCACCCCCCGTCGTGCAGGAAGCGGGCGGTGCCGATGCTGGTGACCGTGAGGTTGTCGATATCCTCATAGTTGACTATCAGCACCTGGCCCGTCTCCTTGACGTTAACGATGAACTCCGGGTGCTCGTGGGAAGCGACGATGGCCGCCACTCGGGGCTCCGGATGGTACTCCTGGGTATCCACGGTCATGCCGCGGGTGGAGACGATCCTCAGCGGTTCCAAGGTATCGCCCTCCATAATCACAAACTGGGGCGGCCAGTAGGCGCCGGCGATGGCGTACTTGTCCTCCCAGCCTTGATACTTGGAGGTCTCCACGGAACGGGCCTCGAGGCCAATCTTGACGACGGCGACGTTGTCCGGTGTCTCCATCCATAAGTCGATGAGGTTGACCTGGCCGTCGCGGCCGATGACGAAGAGATAGCGACCGGAAGCCGACAGGCGGGAGATGTGCACCGCGTAGCCGGTACTGATGACGCTGATGATCTCCTTGGTGTCACCGTCCACCAGCGCTATCTGGCCGGCATCGCGCAAGGTGACCGAAAAGATGTTCTCGATGTTGAGATCGTTCAGCTTCTCGGTGGGCCGGTCCTCGGGGGGCACCAGCACCTCCCAGGAGGCCATCATCTCCGGCATGCCGAACTCAGGCGGCTGCGGAGCCGGGTGCTGGAGGAAGCGGGCCATGGCATCGACTTGCTCGGCACTCAAGTCGCCGGAGGTTCCCCAATTGGGCATGCCGGCCGGCGATCCGTAGTTGATCAAGGCCTTGAGGTACTCGCTTCCACTTTGCTGCGTGACGTCCGGCGTAAGGGGTTTGCCGGTGGCACCTTTGCGCAGCACGCCGTGACAGCCGGCACAGCGCTCGAAATAGATCTGCTTGGAAGCATCGAACTCGTCTTGCGTCATGTCGGGCGCGCCCGGCGCGACCACGTCCGTAGTCTCGGCACCTTGAACGGCGCTGGGAGTCCCTTGATAGGCCATGCCACCCGGTGTGGTACCGGGGTGACCGGCGCCCTCGTCGGCCGCATCCTGGGCGGCCGCGTAGCCGACCGACAACAGCACGCCGGCGAGCGCCGTTGCCAGAGTCTTGAGGCCTGGTGTGGTAGTGGACATTACACTCCCTCCCCCTGAGAAGTTGGATCAAGCCTGGTAGGCGGGTAGAACAGTTGCATTGGATGCCCGTGTTGGCGCTGGCGCCTTGACGAGGATCATGTGTCACACACTCCGTTGCCTCCCTGGGACCCTACCGACTCATCCCGAGCCTGGGCAGCAGCCGCTCGAGCGACTCGGTGATGGATGCGTTCACCACCATGACGGTGATGGTCGCGCCACTGATGCCGTCCACAATCTGCCGATCCGGCGCCTCCCGATCCTCGACGCGGATGTCCTGGAGCGCCGACAGCCCTTGGTACTGAGCCACGAAGTCGCGCAGCGCCTGCTCGCTGATTCCGGCCTGCAGAATCGGCTCGAGGTGGTGAACGATGCGCACGCCCTGAATCTTGCCCGCCTCGGTCAGAGCCACCATGGTGGAGACTGGCTGGCCGGAGTAGGCCCGAATCGGCGCGATTTGGTCGGTGAGAAAGACGTAGCCCAGCCGTTGCTCGCCGTCATAGACCGGCGCCGCCGGCGGCTTGCCTTCGAACGCACCCAGGCGGTCGGCTTGGGGGAATATGGCACTGACGTGTGGCCAAAGCTCCGACTCGGCCGCCGAAACCGCAGCCGCCCAAGCGCTCGCGACCGTCAGCAGCACTGTCGCCGTATGCAACTTCAAGGAATTCACGGTAATGACGATTTCCCCTTCGCCCTCCTGGCTAAGATCACCATAGTCCAAGTTTCGTCGGAGGGCACTAGGGAGCCTTTTCCAATGACAGATGAGCCTGAACCGGGGGTCGTGATTCCAACGTGAAATGAGCCTGAAGGCGGTCCGGAGTCTGGGATCATCGGAGGATGATCGTGACGCTCGAGACCCATGGGTTCCAGACACTGGAGCAACTGCGTGCCTTTCTTGAAGGCAACCAACCCCTCGACTTCGAAGGGCCCAGCCGTGAGGCCGCCTACGAGTTCATCGTCCAACAGCTTCGCCGCTTCGGATATGCCCGCCTGGGCAGGGCCGATAAGGGTCTGCTGCGGCGCTACCTGTGCAAGGTCAGCGGCATCTCGCGCGCGCAGATGTCGCGGCTGATCGCCCAGTTCCGCGACACCCGCCGCATCCGTGATCACCGGGGGATGCCGGCCCGGCCGTTCCCGCGCCGCTACACTCGCGAGGACGTGCTGTTACTGGCCGAGACCGATGTGCTGCACGCCACCCTCTCCGGCCCCGCCACCCGCAAGCTCTGTGAGCGTGCCTACAGCCTCTTCGGCGATCTGCGCTACCAACGCCTGGCGACGATCTCCAACGGCCATCTCTACAACCTACGCCACTCCCACGCCTATCAGCGCCGCCGTGGCGCCCACGATAGGACCCGCCCCGTCACGATCGCCATCGGCGAGCGGCGCAAACCCCGCCCCGAGGCCCGCCCCGGCTTCCTGCGCGTCGACTCGGTCCACCAGGGCGATCTCGATGGCATCAAAGGCCTCTATCACATCAACCTCGTCGACGAAGTCACCCAGTTCCAGTTCGTCGGCTCGCTCGAGCGCATCTCCGAGCGCTTCCTGCTGCCCCTACTGGAAGCCCTCCTCAACGCCTTCCCCTTCACCGTTCTGGCCTTCCATGCCGACAACGGCTCGGAGTACATCAACCACCGGGTCGCCGCACTGCTCGGCAAACTGCACATCGAGGAGTTCACCAAATCCCGTGCCCGGCACACCAACGACAACGCGCTGGTGGAGTCCAAGAACGGCTCGGTGGTACGCAAACACCTCGGCTATGCCCACATCCCCGGACGCTTCGCCACCCAGGTCAACGCCTTCACCCAGCACATCCTCTCGCCCTACCTCAACTTCCACCGCCCCTGCTTCTTCCCCACCGAGGCGCTCGATGCCAAGGGGCGCCTGCGCAAGCACTACCGCTACGAGCAGATGATGACCCCCTATGAGAAGCTCAAATCTCTACCCCAGGCCGCCCACTACCTCAAACCTGGCACCCGCTTCGAAGAGCTCGATGCCATCGCCTATGCAATCAGCGATAATGAGGCGGCCCGGCAGCTCAACCGGGCCAGGACACAACAGTTCCATTCCATCAATAAGGCCCAAAACCCGGCCGCCTGAACGAGCTTACTCACTCACCTTGTTCAGGCTCATTTCTGGATTGGAAAGGACTGACTCTGCGCCCGAAAAAATCGCCCATTACATGGCTACATCCGTAG
>CAZLYT010000291.1:0-2591 GCA_964563515.1 uncultured Candidatus Competibacteraceae bacterium
GCACGCCTTGCCCAATTACCTGGATCGGGCGCGGCTAGAGGGCTTAAAGAAAAACGATATGGCAGGCCCGGGACAGCCGGAAGATTATGCGAGACACGCAGGAGACAAAAGGCCGCCGCCAAAGACGGATTGCATGTTGCCGCCCAGGCCGGCGTGGCTATCGGACAATGAAGTGGTCTATCGACATCGCCTGTTCAAACGCCTGCGTGGCTTTGTCACGTATGGGTCGCCGTTGGATAAATATGCCACGCTCTGGCCAGCGTTGGTACCCATCAACCGAGTAAAGGCGTTTCAGGAAAACTTCGAATGGGTGAATCTATACGATCCAACAGATCCTATCGCAGGTCATTTAGATTGCTTCAATCACCAGCCGAAGATTCCTGATGGGGGTAGTTTTAAGGGATTGGTGCCCATTAACCAAGGCTATAAAGCATCACGGATACTTCTACTAAGCCATTTGAAGTATTTGAAATGCCGAAACATAAGGCCATATGAACCTATTGCACCTAAGAGCCCGTTTTGAAAGTCAGGAGGCTGGCAAGCGCTTTCGGTTTGGGTGAACGAGGCGGTGGAGCATCAAGCGGATCATGGCGAGGGTGACCATGGCTTCGGAGACCTCCGGCAGTTCCTCGTAGTCTTTGGACAGGCGACGCCATCGGCCGAGCCAGCCGAGCGTTCTCTCGACGACCCATCTGCGGGGGATCACCACGAAGCCGGTCGTCCCGGCCATGCGGCGGACGATGATCAGCGTCAGGCCGAGGAGGAAGCAGGCGAGCAGGACGGCGACCCGGTTGTAGATGCTGTCGGCGAACACGACCTTGAGCCAGCAATAGAGTTGCTTGATCGTCTTCAGCAAATCCCAGGCGCGGTCGGCGTCCTGGATATCGGCGGCGTGGACAATGACGCCCAAAAGCAATCCCAGGGTATCGACGGCGACATGGCGCTTGCGCCCCTTCACCTTCTTGGCGGCATCGTAGCCGCGAGGCCCCCTTTTTCCGTGGTCTTGACGCTCTGGGTGTCAATGATGGCGGCGGTTGGGCTGGCCTCGCGGCCTTCGCTCTCGCGCAGCGTCATGACCAGGTGATGGCGGATGGTCTCCCACACCCCGGTGGTCAGGAAGGTGCGAAAATAGCCGTAGACCGTCTGCCAGGGCGGAAATGCCGGCGGCAGGTGGCGCCACTGACAACCGGTGCGCACGACATAGAACAGGCCGTCCAGCATCAGCCGCATGTTGGTCGTCCGGGGCCGACCGCCAGGCTTGGGCGGCGGAATGAACGGCTCGATCAGGCGGTACTGGTCATCGCTCAAGGCTTGACCGGACCCAAAATCTCCAACCAGAGCGCGATCTTCGGGCGTCCACATCAGCGACCTCCATTAGAAGGGTTTCCCCTCCATACAGCCGTCGCTCCACCTCATCACCATCCCTCAGGACGGAATCACGACCTTTTCAAACGGGCTCTAAGAAAACTAAAAAGGCCCTTCACTTGCATCATCGCTGCTCCGCCGCGTGGACTTCATCCCTCCCGATCAGTTGCCCTTATCGGGAGGGAGAGGGACAAAATCCTTGATCGCAGAGAATAATGCCACTCTACGCCAAGATCCGTTATATCGCGGCGCCATTGCCAACGCCGTCCGCCGCGCAGTCGTACCCAGCACAGCAAACTTCCTGAATATACCTGTCAGAGCCTGACTACGAGCGGACCCGGACCCGTTGCTCATCGACGATCCACAGCCTTCCCTCAATGCGCTCACGGGCAAGGAGCGCAATCAGCGGCCGGATCACCGAGAGCACCGCAGGCCGGCTTTGTAGGCGGAGGCGCAGCACGATGATGCCGGCTGCCGATGCTGGCAGATAGGTTCCGATGTCGGCGAAGCCGACGTCAAGGGTGCTGAGCACGCGCCCCTCGCGCTGGCAGACGGCGTAAACCTCTGGATCAGACGCCCCGGTCAGCTGCTGATCATGAACGCTTAAGGTATCGAAGCCAGCGTCCCGGAAGACCGCACAGGCTTCCACAGGCAAATTCTCGTCGATCTTGACCTTCACCCCATTTCGCGCGGGGGCAAGTCGAGGAAGCGCTCTCGCGCCAGCTCAGCGCCGTAGGCGACAGCCGCACGGACATCTTCGATTGACAACGACGGGTAGCTGGAAACGATGCCGCTTTCCGTCAGCCCGGCAGCCAGATTATCCAGAACGACCGAAACAGGCACCCGCGTGCCGCGAATACATGCTTGGCCATGACAGACTTTCGGGTCGGTCATGATGCGGTCTTGCCAACTCATCATCGGTTTCCACGAGGCCAGTTCGCAGATCAGAGCAGCTTAGCGCATCCTGCAATCGGCAACCAATGCTCTCTGGGGAGCACCAAAATCCGTAGGGTGCTGTCACGCTGCGGCCGTCGTTAACGTGACAATGCCGTCGGTGGGCTGGTGAACGCAGAGGCAGTCGTCACGGATTCCAGCCGCCGCTGCCGTAAGGGCGGGTGATGATCTCCAGAAGGTGACCGTTGGGATCTTCGAAATAGACCCCGCGACCGCCATCATGATGATTGATCTTGCCTAGCTGTGTCTGCCCAGGGTCGGCCCAATAGGGA
>CAZLYT010000292.1:0-2508 GCA_964563515.1 uncultured Candidatus Competibacteraceae bacterium
TTGGCCCACCTGGGCAGCCGCATTTTCTACTGCGATCATAGCGGTTTCGACACGCACGCCAACCAGGCGGCCGTGCATCCCATCTTGTGGAAGGACGTGTCCGAGGCCATCGATGATTTCTTCACCGATCTACGGCAGCACGATGCGGCCGATAATGTCATCATGCTCCTGTTCACCGAGTTCGGCCGGCGGGTGCGCGATAACGGCTCGGGCACGGACCACGGAGCGGGTGGCGTCTCCTTTGTGATCGGTGATGCCGTGCAGGGGGGGCAGTATGGCGAGTATCCCTCGTTGAAACCGGAAGACCAAACGCAGGGCGACCTAGCTCCTACCCTGGACTTCCGTGGCCTGTATGCCACCCTCTTGGAGGATTGGCTGCGGGTAGACGCCAAGCCGATTGTCAAAGGCGCCTTCGAGAAGCCGACTTTTCTCTAATCACTATCGGAACGTGTGCGGTCTCAGGGGCCCCGCAACGGCAAGGGCTAGCGGGTCGACTTTCGGCACATGACGCTAGCGGCATATGAGGCCGAGCCTCAACGACATGCACCCACACGACGGAAGGAAGAGAGATGCTGACACAACTAGCGGCCGGCCGCGTCTTTGACTTCAGCCATGCCGTGGGCCGAGGAGCCATCTCCGGGTTGGGTTTTCGCATGGCTGTCGCCTTAGCCGCAGGTCAGGACGATGTGGTCTATGTGTTGAATCGGGGCTGGGAGCAGGTGACGAACGTCCCCTGGAACCGGACCCAGACGGGTGTCCGCGTGAGTAAGCTGACGCTTGGAACGGCGCCGGGCGATGAGGAGATCGTGGCCGAGTTCTCCCGCTCTGGCGATGCCCCTGGGCACCTGATCTGGCCCGCGGGTATCGCGCTGGATAGTCAGGAAAACGTGTACATCACCGACGAGTGGCTCAACCGTGTCTCGATTTTCGATAAAGACGGCAACTTCCTGAGCCACTGGGGCTCGGCTGGGAGTGGTAACGGTGAGTTCAACGGTCCCTCGGGGGTCGCCATCGATCAGCAAGATGTCCTCTATATTGTGGACAGCCGCAACCATCGAATCCAGAAGCGCACCCAGGCGGGCGAGTTGCTGACCACCTGGGGCAGCCTCGGCAGCGCCGCAGGCCAGTTCAATGCCCCCTGGGGTATCACCTTGGACCCGGAGGGAGACGTGTACGTCGCCGACCATCAGAATCACCGGGTGCAGAAGTTTACCCCGAATGGCGAGTTCGTGACCCAATTCGGCAGCTACGGCGACGGCAAGGGCCAATTGCACCGTCCCGCTGACGTCGCGGTCGATCCCGACGGTGATGTGTATGTGTGCGACTGGGCCAACCACCGCGTCCAAGTTTTCGACCCAGATGGCACGTTTGTCACCAGTCTTCTGGGCGACGCCCAGGAACTCTCGAAATGGGCCAAGATGTCATTGGCGGCCAACCCGGATGGGATGCGACGGCGTCGGGAAGTTCGCAGCCTGGAGCGCGAATGGCGCTTCGCCTTTCCCACGGCGGTGATCTTCGATGCGAGGCTCGATCGGCTCATCGTGTCCGACACGCAGCGGAACCGGCTGCAGATCTACAACAAGCTCAAGGACTACGCCCAGGCTGCGCGCACGATTTAAGGGGAAGGAGGATAGTGACGGTCAGCCCAACCAGAGTATAGGAGATTTATGTAAGTATTCTACAGAACTTTAGGCTGCAATCACATAACTCATAAGAGCAAGCGTTAAGAGAAAGTTGAGTGCGCTGAGCTACCGATAGGTGGAAGCACTTGACAATGCGGTATGGCTTTGGCACGTATACGCTCAATACTAATACCTACGAGTTGCACCGGGAGGGTCAGCCGGTACCGCTTCAACCTAAGGTCTTTGAGCTTCTGATATATCTGATTCAGAATCGCACCCGGGTGGTCACCCGCCAGGAACTGCTGGATGCCTTATGGCCCGACCAGTTTGTCAGCGATGATGCCTTGGAGCGGGCCATGGCAGCCGTTCGGAAGGCCGTTGGGGACAGTGGCCGGGCACAACAGGTGATCAAAACGGTGTACGGACGTGGGTATCACTTCGTGGCGCAAGTGGAGGAAGACCCGCATATTCCGCAGAATCAGGCACCGCTAGAACAGCAGGCATTTTCTTGTGATGCCCCTGGTGAGACCCGCCGCGTCGAGACGCCTCTCGCCGTCTCTTCCCCAGCCGACCTCTCGGCTGTGTGCCCGGGCGCATCCGGGCCCTACAAGCAGAACCCGCTAAATTCGAGGCGTAATCACTACCGGGCGAACTCATAGATCGGCCGTTCTTGATTCGCCATGAGCACCTGTCGGGTTCGCCGGTAGCGCTGGCTGCGTCGCCACCACCCGCGTCGGGGCAGGGCCAAGCGCCAAAGTACTGTCTCATCTTGGTAGAGCAAAATCATCTCGCCCTGGCGTGCCCAATAGTCCAGGGCAGCTAGTTCGAGACGGCCATAGGCCAGGTCTGCCGGGTTCGGATCGAGTTTGCCGGTGGGTCGACAGTA
>CAZLYT010000293.1:0-32026 GCA_964563515.1 uncultured Candidatus Competibacteraceae bacterium
GCATGAGCCAGAGCCTCGAGCGTATACTGGCCAGCGCCGAGGCCGAGGCGCTGGCCGCCCCCGAGGTCATACATCGCCTGTTGCTGGAGGAATGGCGTCACCGTCAAGAGCGCGGCCTCGCCTACCGCCTGGACCAAGCCAAGCTCCCCTGGAACTGGTCGCTCGAGACCTTCCCCTACGCCCAGCAACCCGGCGTCAACGCGGCCCAAATCAAAGCGCTCGCCGGCCTGGATTTCATCCCGCGCGCCGAGAACCTCGTGTTCATCGGGCCGCCTGGCACCGGCAAATCGGGACTGGCCATCGGACTGCTGCGCCAGGCCCTGGTCAACGGTTACCGCGCCCGCTTCTACAAGGCGCAGGATCTGTTCGACGAGCTCTATGCCTCGCTCGCTGACCGCTCCACCTCGCGGCTACTCAAGCGCCTCAGCCGCTACGATCTCTTGGCGATAGACGAGCTCGGCTACTTGAACCTCAAACCCGAACAGACCAACGCGTTTTTCAAACTCATGGACCTGCGCTACAGCCGCCGGCCCTCGATTGTCACGACCAATCTCGACTACAGCGACTGGTACGAGCTCTTCCAACGCAAAGCACTCGTCGATGCCCTGCTCGATCGGCTCCAGCACCACTGCATCACCATCCGCATCGACGGTCCCTCGCTGCGGGTGCCCGACCACGATCCTGATTCCACTTCACCGCGACGTCGTCCCAAGAGCACAACCCTCAAGCAACCCTGAGGGGCCGAGCCCAGCACCTTGATCGCCTTCCCCGCCGCGACTGGCGTAATCACCGGTTTCATCGTCTCCATCCAACACCCACCATTCCCAACTCCGCTTCACCCGAATGCGCATTTGGAGGGTCCATTCTCATAAGCAAATGTGAGTCAACTCTCGTGAGCGGCGGGGCTGGCTCGGTGAGACCGTAGTAGATGCCGTAGACGATCAAGAGCGCCCACGCGTGCCACGCCTCGGTTGCGACGCCGAACGCCAGGTAGGCTACCGCGTAGACCATCCAGCCGGAGACGATGAGCTTCGGGCGCGCAAGGCGATCGGACCAATCGCCGCCGAGGTATGAGCTCAGAAGCTTGGCGACGTGGAAGACCGTCCAGAGCAGTGGGAGCGAGACCAGGGGAACGCCGATGTCGCGCGCGCAGGAGCAGGAACGCGTCCGTCGAGTTGCCGAGGGAGAACAGCAAGAGGATGGCGAGATAGGTCCGCAAAGAGCCTGGTAGCCGCTTCAGTGCTGTGGTAGATGGATCGCCGTTGCTGGACGCGTGCTGCTCAACCTTTGGCTCGCGGACGGTCAGGACCGCCAGAACCGAGAGCACTCCGGGGACGAGCGCCACCCAGAACACGGTGCGCAAGGGCCAGCCGAGCCCCAAGAGCGCGGTCGCGACCAGCGGACCCACCACGGCTCCGGCGTGGTCCATGGCGCGATGGAATCCGAACGCGCGGCCTGTTTCCTCCTTCGCGGCGGAGTTGGCGATGAGGACATCACGCGGTGCAGAGCGTATGCCCTTGCCCACGCGATCGGCGACGCGGACGGCGAGCACGTGCCAGGGCGCGGTGGCTATTGCGACGAGGGGCCGCACCAGCGCGGCGACTCCGTAGCCGAAGACTCCGGGGCGATGCCGGGAGACGGCCAGCGCCTTTTCCTCGGCCAGGAGCTCGGCCACTGCCTGCGCGGAGGCGGCCTGCGCCCGCATCACCCGATTGACGGGTTCCTCGTCGAGCCCGGACGAACGGTTTCGAAGGGCACGCCTGCCGCCTCGAGCTGCGCCCGGCGCGACTGCGATCAGGAGGCGAGAAGAAGCTTGGTCGTCATGTCGGGATGTCCGCGTTTCGGCCGAAGGGGGCGAGCGGGGCGGCCGCTTATGGGAGGATGGGGTCAGGCCGGGAACAGGGAAAATGCTCCTATCCGGGTGATCGAGAGGTCGCTCTCGCTTCGGCTTTGGAGCGCGTAGCTGACCCGGGCGCCTCGCCGCGCCGGCGGGTCAACCTGGCAGTCCGGCTCACCAAAGCGCCGGGACAGGGGAAGGGTCGCCGAGCGGCGATGCGCGCCCTGGCCATCCACAGCAGCGATAATTGCATCCGAACCCGTTGCGGGCGACACCAATACCCTTCACCGTGAACGCACCCTCCGCCAACCGATTCGCAGCATGCCCATACTGACTCTGGATGACGTTTCTCTGGCTTACGGCCACCTTCCCCTGCTTTCCCAGGTGAATCTGCAGGTGGAATTCGGCGAGCGCATCTGCGTGATCGGTCGCAACGGCACCGGCAAGTCCACCCTGTTCCGCGTGATCGCAGATCAGGCGGTGCCGGACGACGGGGAGGTCTGGCGCCGCGACACCTTGCGCATTTCACATCTGCAACAGGAGGTCCCGGAGGACTCCGTCCTCACCGTTTACCAATCCGTGGCCGCCGGGCTGGGCGCGCTCGGGGCGCTCCTCACCGAGTACCACGACGCCGCGCACCAGGTGGGTGCCGGTGGGCTGTCTCTCGCTGCCTTGTCTGACCTCCAGCATCGCATCGAGGTGCTGGATGGCTGGAATGTCGACCAGAAAGTGCAGACGGTCCTGAGCCGCCTGGATCTGGAGGCCGACAAGCGCATCGCCGAGTGCTCGGGCGGCGTCCGCCGGCGCTCCATGCTGGCGCAGGCCCTGGTCAGCGAGCCCGACCTGCTGCTGCTGGACGAACCCACCAACCACATGGACATCACCGCCATCACCTGGCTGGAGGAGTTCCTGTTGGCCTTCAATGGCGCGCTGATGTTCATCACCCACGACCGCACCCTGCTGCGGGATCTGGCGACCCGCATCGTCGAGCTGGACCGGGGCCGGCTGACCTCTTTTCCCGGCGACTATGAGCACTACCTGCGCAAGAAGGAGGAGCTGCTGGAGGCGGAGGAGCGCGCCAACGCCAAGCTCGACAAAAAGCTCGCCGAAGAGGAGACCTGGATCCGCAAGGGCATCAAGGCGCGACGCACCCGCAACGAAGGCCGGGTGCGCAAGCTTCAGGAGCTGCGCCAGGAACGCGCCGAACGGGTCTCCCGGGCGGGCCAGGTCCAGCTCAACGTGGATAGCGGGGGCTTATCGGGAAAGCTGGTGGTGGACCTGCAGGAGGTCTCCGTCAACATTGGCGGCAGGACTCTGATCCGCGACCTCAGCACCCGCATCCTGCGCGGCGATCGGGTCGGCATCATCGGGCCCAACGGCTGTGGCAAGAGCACCTTGTTGCGGCTCATTCTGGGGGAGATCGAGCCAGACAGCGGTGTCGTCGTGTGCGGTTCGAAGCTATCGCTCGCCTACTTCGACCAGCAGCGCTCCCAGCTCGAGCTAGAGAAGACCGTGCGTGAGAACATCGCCGAGGGGCGGGACTACGTCAACGTACGCGGCCGCTCGCGTCACGTCATCGGCTATCTGAAGGACTTTCTGTTTCAACACCAGCGCATCGACTCCCCGGTGAAGACCCTCTCCGGCGGGGAGCGCAATCGCTTGCTGCTGGCGCGGATCTTCACCGAGCCCGCCAACATGCTGGTGCTCGATGAGCCCACCAACGATCTCGACGTGGATACCCTGGAGCTCTTGGAGGACCTGCTCACCGACTACGATGGCACGCTGCTGCTGGTGAGCCACGACCGCGCCTTCCTGGACAACGTGGTAACCAGCACCCTGGTATTCGAGGGCAACGGCCGGGTCGGCGACTATGTCGGCGGTTACGAGGACTGGCTGCGCCAGCGCCAGCCGACCGCTCCAAAGCCAACGCCCACCACGAAGCCCAAGTCCAACCAGCCGGCGGCCAGGCCCGAGCGGCCACCGCAACGGTTCAAGCTCAGCTACAAAGAGCAGCGTGAGCTGGAAGCGCTACCGGGGCAGATCGAAGCGCTGGAGCGGGAGCAAGCCGACATCGAACAGCAGGTGGCCGACCCGAACTTCTACCGTCAGGACAAGCCGGCCATTGCCAAGGTCATTTCTCGTCTGGAGGCGATCCAGGCCGAGCTTCACCAGGCTTATGAGCGCTGGGCAGCCCTCGAGGAGTAGGCGATATCGTGCTCTGGCAGGCTTCAGGAACCATGCGGCCTGCAAACCATCACGAGCTGGGTAGAGCTCTCGGTCTCGACCTCAAAGCCGCAGCGCCGGTAGAGCTCAACCGCCGGATTCCACTTGTGCACGCGTAGACGTAGCGCTCGGCCTTCGGCTTGTGCACGAGCGATGACTAGCTCCAAAACCGCCCGCCCGAGCCCTCGGGCCTGGTGGTCGCGGTCCAGATAGAACCCCGCGATCCACAGCCCGTCGACGTCTTCGGTCAAGTGCAGGTAGCCCACATCGATACCGTCTGCCACCACGATGGACTGCTGGGCAGGATCGAAGATCTGCCGAAAACCCTCGTCCTCGACTTGCTGATTCCAGTTGCGGTAGGCCTCCACGTGCGGCCGCAAGCCGTCGTGGCCCACACGTTTCATGAAGTCGAAGTCGTCCTGGGTGGCGGGGCGAAGCTCAAACTGCGACATGGTGCACCCGTTGGTTCTGGCACAGGGGAGTCTGCCAGACCTATATGACGGTGCAAGAGCCTCAAGACCAAGCAGGGACCCGCGGCGGCTGGGCTTTGAGCGTCATCAGCCAGGCGCTAGTGCGGTCCGGCCTCACCGTCGCCGGGTCGCCGACTGGCGTGGACCGCCGGCCTCCGCGGCCGACCGCCAATCCATGACTTCGGCGAGAGCTGCCGACGCATCCGTCGCAGCAACGTCTTCAACCGCACCTCGAGTCGGCAATCCAGGCCGCCGAACATCTCGCGGAACAAGGCCTCGTATGCCCGTCGCCGTTCGGGGGCTTCCTCCTCGGTGGCCGGATAGACCATTCCGGTGCCGGGCGTCTTGTTGCAGTCGATGATGTACGGCTTGCCATCCCGGTCTCGAAGCACGTCGAGCTCGCCGTAGTCGAGCCCCATCTCCGCACAGAACCGCTCTATCTTGCGGAGCTCATCGTCGCCGAAGATCTGGGAGGGACTGTCCACCAGAACCGACGAGCCGAGGTTGGTGAAGAAACGTTCCCCGAGCGCGCGACGCTTCAAGACCGTGAAGCGCGGACGCCCCGAAAAAATGCAAACCCTGATGTCCTCGATGCGACCATCATCGAGACGGGTATCGATGACCTTCTGGTAGACCAGGCCGGGTTCCACCTGCTCCGCCGGCAGCGGACCGGTGACCAGCTTCAGCGCGTCCTTGTTATCGTTCTCTTCGCGCTTGGCGACCATCTCCCCATGGTAGGCAAGCGGATCCACCGAGGCGCCATAGCCGAACACCGATCGAAACATCGCGTCCACCCGGCTCTTGGAAATGTCCAAGCAGTTGACGTTCAAGCACGGCTTGGAGTCCGCCCGCAGCTTCTGTAACACGGCGTCGTCGTCGACCCAAGTGGAGTCTCGCCACACGATTGCCGCGTCGTAGTCCCGCCCGGGCTGGCTCATCAAATCCCAGCCCAGATTGCGGCAGATGTGCCGCAGCTTGTGCCTAGGGGTCGGTCGATCGGGATAGCACAGCAGCCTCATGGCCGCCGCTCCGAACCGATGCGCCGATGCAGCGCAGGCAACTTTTCCATATCTCCTCCGTTCGTGAACTGCTGCTCGCCTTCAGGGCGAGCGTAGTTGCTTCTGCCAGCGACCACCATCAGTCGCCCCACTTAGGGCGCGCAATGCTGAAGACCTCCTGAACACGGGCGTACTGTGGGCCACTCAGCCGACCGACCGGCCGCAGTGCGAGCGCATCGATCTTGTGGTGCGGCAGGTAGACGTCGTCTCGGACGTGCAGGTGCAATACCTCACCGAATAGCAACGTGTTGGACCCGATCGAGAGCGTTTGAGCCAGGCGACACTCGAAGCTCACCGGGCTTTCGGCCACCCGTGGCGGCGCCACGACGCTGCTCGGCGCCGGAGTCAGGCCCACCAAACGAAACTCGTCCTCGCCGGGTGGCGCATCGACGGCGGTGGCATTCATCGCCTCCACCACCTCTTCGGTCGTCACATTGATCACGAACTGGCCAGTGGCCCGCGCGTTCAGGGCGGTGTCCTTGGGCCGACCGTCGTCGCGACTGCCGACCGACACCATCAAGGTCGGGGGGTTGGCACACACGGCATTGAAAAAGGAGAACGGTGCGAGATTGAGGCCGCCGGTCTCACTTCGCGTCGAGACCCAAGCAATGGGCCGCGGCACCACTGCCCCGGTGAGCAGCTTGTAGAGCTCGGTGGCGCTTAGATCGCTGGCGGAAAATTCCATGTTAGCCGTCACGCCTCATGGGAATCGGCGGCCGGCTCGAAGCTTGATGAGAGAGCGACCGTTGCGCCGCGAAGCTTGCAGCGGCGGGTACCCTTTAGCAAGCCCGCTGTCGAGCGCGAAACCCGATCCTGAGGGTCACCCGGGCGGCTGGCCGCGGCTGGGGTTGCACCTCTCTCCCCTGTTAGACTAGTGCGATCGTAACCGCATGCTACGGGGATAGATGTTATGGCCGATGAACGCCTTCCCGAAATCACCATGGACGCCGACGATCTGTACTTGGAGGAGCTTTTCACCGACCGCCAGGTGGGCTCCATTCGACGACTGACGCCGGTGGGCAAGGATGGTCGCCCCGACAGTAGACGTCCTGTGGTATTCGTCGGGCAAGCCCAGCTGCTCACCGCCATGGGCCCGTTGCCGATCAGCTTCGAAATCGAGGCCAAGAACCTCGAGCAAGCGATCAAGAAGTTTCCCGAGGCCGCCCGGGAGGGTGTCGAGCGCACCGTGCAGGAGATCCAGGAGCTGCGTAGGGATGCGGCCTCCTCCATCGTGATTCCCGAGCCCGGCGCTGGCGGAGGTGGCCTCGGTGGAGGCCTCGGCGGCGGTGGTTTGGGAGGTGGCGGCAAGATCCAACTGCGCTGAAGCGAGCTAGGTCGCGCCGCCGTCGGTGGTGACCCACCGTCGGCGGCCGCCCGCCAGCGCCAGCATCAACGAGAAGATCGCGAGCACCGCGCACGCGAACATTACCGCCACCATGGGTAGCTGGCTGTCGCGGAGAAGCTGGCCAACGATCACCGTGCAGAGCGCGCCCAATCCCATCTGCAGGAAGCCGGCGAGCCCGGAGGCGGCCCCTGCCTGACGGGCGTCGACGCTGATGGCCCCAACGAGGGCGTTGGGAAGGCTCAGCCCATTGGAGTAGGTCGCCAACGCCATCGGCCCGAACAGGGCGATGGGCGAGCGCAATCCGGCGAGCCCCAGCAGCCCCATGAGCGACACGGCCAACAGCGCGAGCATGGCTGCCAGCGCTAGCATGCGCGCACTGCCCACCCGTCGCGACAGCCTGGCGGCGGTGAAATTGCCGAGCATGTAGCCCATGGAGACCAGAACAAAGTAGAGCCCGTACTCGCTGGGCGGGCGGTCCAGGATCTCCACCATCACGTAGGGCGCGCCACCGATGAAGGTGAAGAAGATCCCGGAAGAGAATGCCGCATTGAAGGCGTACCCCACGAAGCAGAGCGAGCGCAGCAGCGCCCCGTAACCTCGCAGCATCGCCCCCAACCCGGGCATCGGCTGGCGCTGAAAGTTGGTCTCGTAGGCCCAGCGCCAGGCCGCCCCCAGAACCAGACCCCCCAGCACAACCAGCAGCAAGAAGCTGGCTCGCCAGTCGAACCACTCCTCCAGATAGCCGCCGATCGCCGGTCCCAGCATCGGCGCCACCACCATCGCCATGGTGATGTAGGCGACCATTCGAGTGGCGCCCTCTTGGTCGTGGATGTCCCGGGCGATGGCTCGCCCCAGCACTAGACCCGCACAACCGCCGACCGCCTGGATGACACGCCCGACGATCAAGGTGACGATGTTGCCGGCCAAGGCGCACACCACGCTGCCCACCAGGAACAGCGCAATGCCCAGAACCAGCACCGGTCGTCGACCAAACCGATCCGACAGCGAGCCGATGAAAAGCTGCGCGACGGCCACGGCGAAGAGGTACAGGGTGAGAGCCAGCTGCACGATTCCATAGCTGACGCCGAAAACGTGCTGAATGCCGGGCATCGACGGGATGAAGATGTTGAGCGCCAGGGGGCCGATGGCGGCCGCGGCGATCAGCATGAACAGTGGTGGCTGCGGGGGATGGGCGGCGGTGACAATGGTAGCGGACGGCATATCACGCAGCGGGGCTCAGCGCGGCGCCGACCGAACCGCCGCCCGCTGCTCGAGCATGGTCCCGGTCATGGCGCGGGCGTAGGCATCGGCCTGCGCCAGAAAACCCAAATAGGACTCGCCGACGCGCTGCGCATCGGCATTGCCAGCCATCAGCTCCTCGACCACCTCCGCGCTGGCCTTGCCGAGCGCCATGACCACGTCTGGTGGCAGGGCCAGCACCTTGACGCCCAGTCGCTCCAGAGTCGCGAATGACGCTACGTTGTGGAACAGGAATTCGCTGCGGGTGTCGAGCGCCGCTGCGGTGCAGGCTCCTTGCACCACGGCCTGCAGGTCAGCGGGCAGGGCGTCATAAGCTTTGCGGCTGACCACCACGTCCAAGGCCGCGCCAGGCTCGTGAAAGCTCGGCAGATAGTAGAAGCTCGCCACCCGCTGCAAGCCAAAAGCGAGGTCATTCCAGGGTCCCACCCATTCGGCGGCATCCACCGTGCCCGACTTCATCGCCGTGAAGATCTCCCCCGGAGGAATCAGCACCGGGGTTGCCCCGAGCTTGGCAAGGGCAGCGCCGCCCAGTCCGGCGATGCGCATCTTGAGGCCCTTCACGTCGTCCAATGAGCGGATCTCGCGGCGAAACCATCCCATGGCCTGGGCCCCGGAGTTGCCGGCATAGAAGGCACGCACATCGAACGCGGCCAGAATTTCGTCCTTCAGCTGCTGGCCGCCGCCGAAGCTCAGCCAGGCTGCCAGCTCACTGGCGTCCAAGCCGAAGGGCATCGTGGTGAAGAAATGCAGCGCGGGAGCCTTGCCGGCGGCGTAGTAGAGCGCCGTGTGCGCAAGCTCTGCCGTGCCCTGCTGAACGGCGTCCAGCACCTGCAGGGGCGGTACCAGCTCGCCTGCCGGAAACAACCGCACCTTGATCCTCCCGCCAGATAGCGACTCCATGAGCTCGGCGACGCGGCGAGCACCGGTACCGACCCCTGGGGCATTCTTGGGCCAGCTGGTAACCATCCGCCATTCCACGGGGCCGGCGGCGCGAGTCCGGGCGCTCAGCGAAGGCAAGATCGCCGCGGCCGCGACGCCCAGAAGCTGGCGGCGTTTCACCCACAGACTCCAGTGCCACCGAGAGTGGCGACTATAGGCTCGTCGCTGCGATCGAGCTCAAAAGCGATACAGCCGATCGGGGTTATCGACCAGCACGTGCTCCCGCAACGCCGGGTCCGGCAGCCAGCGCAACAACAGATCACAGAGGTCGCCATCGTTGGGCATGGCGCCATCGAGTCGCACATGCGGCCAATCGGAGCCCCACAGCAGGCGATCCGGTGCCCGATCTGCCAGGGCGTGGATCAGGGGCATCACATCCTCGTAGGGCAAGGCCTCGCGGCTCAAACGATACGGTGCAGTAAGCTTCACCCAGGTATTGCCACGGCCCAGCAAGCCGAGTAGTTGACGGAAACCCGGATCGTCCACACCGCCACCGGAACGCGGATAGCCCAGGTGCGCAAACACCAAATCGCCTGGAAAGCTCCGGAACAAACGCTCGAGCTGCGGGTACTCGTCCACATGCAGCAGCACCTCCACGTGCCAACCCAAGGGTCGTACGCGGCGGGCGACCTGGCGCATGTGCTCCATGGGTAGCGCCCTACGGCCCCTTGTCACGTCCACCAAGTTGAACCGCACCCCGCGGATGCCGGCCTCATCCAGCTCACGGAGCTTGTAGTCGTCCACCCCCTCACCCAAGGCGATGATGCCGCGCCCACTCAGCGGCAAACGTCCGAGGGCTTCCAGCAGGGCCGAGTTGTCGGTGCCGTGAATGCTGGGCTGGACCAACACCGCCCGCTCCACACCGAGGGTCGCCAGCATCGATAGATAGTCGGGCAGCAGAGCGTCGGGGGGCGTGTAGACCCGATCGTCGACGTAAGGATGCATGGCTGACGGCCCGCAGATATGTGCATGGCAGTCACAGGTCAGGGGCGGAAGCGCGAGCCGAGGGGGACGCGGGTTGCGATCTGGAGCGGCACACAAAGGCGCTTGGGCTCCGGAAGCTTCGTCCTGCGGCCGGCTCACGCCGGTAGAATCCGGTTGCTCACGACACCAGGCCGCCAACTAACGATAGCCGGACCAGGGAGGCACCGTCCTGGTCCAACAGCAACAGCTTGCCGGTTCGTGTAGTGCCACCGGGCAGCCCGTTCCAAGGCCACAATGAAGGCCTGCTCCTGCCGCGCCACCGCCTCGGGACATACGCGCTTCGTGCTCGCCAACGCACCGATGGTGATCGCTTCTTGTGCGATCTCGAAGGTGCCGCTGAAGCCGTTACAGGCACCGCTACCGGCCACGCCGCCTCCAGGCAAGAACTCCAGGCTGGATTGGGCGTAGTCGATGACGCCGCTACCCTTAATGTCCTCGGCGAGCCAGCGACTCCCGGTCAGTATCGGCGCGTCGCTCACGGCCGTCTCTCCGACCCCGGCACAGGCGCCGAGCATGCCGGCCGAGAGGGCGACCAGAATCGCCTCGACATATTCAGTTCCGTGCTCCCTGCACCGCGCCACCCCCCCCAGCTCGGTCGACCCACTCAATATAGCGTCCCCGGGCGGTGCCTGCCGGCGGCATCGGACCTACCTCAACGCAAACCGCTGCGGGCGCGTACCCGCGGCGGTTCAGTCTCGCAAGCGCTCGGCGATCTCAGGCTGGTGCCGGCTGGCCGAAGACGCGTCCTATGGCGGGTGAGCGGCGCAGCGCGTAGGCGCCGTCACCGATCAGCGCTTGCACCACCAGGCTGACACCGAGGAACACCGGGTACTCCCAGCCCCCGCCGGGGTTGCTGAAGACCCAGCCATTGCCCAGGTGAACCCAGGTTGCGCCAACGATGACCGGAATCAGCGCCAGGGCCACCCAGCGGGTCCAGACGCCGAGCACCAGCGCCACACCACCCGCCGTCTCGGCGGCGAACACCAGGTACGCCAGTGCTCCAGGAAGGCCAATCGATTCAAAATATTGCGCCGTGCCAGGCAGCGAGAAAACCATCAGCTTCAAGATCACGCTGTGGGCAATGAACATGATGCCAAGGGCCACCCGCAGTACAAATGCCCCCTGCTCCGCAGTTGTCGATTGGTTCATGGCTAATACTCCTGTGGACTGCTGAATTGCATGGCCCATAGGATGCGGATTGCAGTCACGCAGGTACATCCCCAGAATATGCAAGGCGTATTTGCAGCTTTGCAACGACCATGAACTTCGACTGGAACGATCTGCGCTTCTTCATCGCCATAGCCGAGAGCGGCAATCTGGCCCGCGCCGCGGCTAGACTTCGGGTCAATCACTCCACCGTATTCCGTCGCCTCCAAGCACTGGAAGTGCGCCTGGGCGTGCGCTTGTTCGAGCGGCTGCCGGAAGGTTATCTCCTGACAGGTGCAGGCGAGCAGGCGCTGAAGGATGCACGGGCAGCGGAAGCGGCAGTGAGCGACTTACAGCGCAAGATCGCTGGCAAGGACGTTTCACCGGCAGGCCTGGTGCGCCTCACCACCGCCCCCAAGCTGGCCACGGATTTTGTAGCCCCGGCGCTCGGGGTCATGGCGCAGCGGCACCCGGATATTCGGGTGGAACTGCTGGTCAGCGATTCCGATTATGACTTGGGCCGGCGCGAGGCCGATCTGGCGCTGCGTGCCACCGATCATCCGCCGGAGCACCTGTCGGGCAGGAAAGTGACCACCGTGTCTTGGTGGGTGATGGCCGGCGAGGCATATTTGGAGCGCCACGCCCCACCCCGCAGCATGGCCGAGCTGGCAGACCATGCGCTGATCGGCGGTGACGAGGGCTTCGACCGCCTGCCGGTGTTCCGGCGCCTGCGGCGGGAGTTTGCCTCCGACCGATTCACCGCCACCAGCAACGATCTGTCCACCATGGCGGCCATGGCTCGCGCCGGACTCGGTCTCGCGGTACTGCCCATGGACCAGGATGGACCCGGCCTGGTGGCGCTGTTTCCCCTGCAGCCGGCCTACAGCTCGGGGCTCTGGCTCCTGACCCACCCGGATCTGCGCCGGGTGGCACGAGTTCGCGCCGCGGCGCGGTTCTTGTTCGAGCATCTGCGCCGGGATCCACGTCTGGCGCCCCGCATGCCCGCCGCAAGGGCAACTCGGGCTCCCTCCACGGCGAGCTAACGCCTGGTGACGGCGCTCAGAACCACAGCGCGTCGACGGCACCCGGGTCGTCGATAAAGCGGTAGCGAGTAACCTGCAGCGCCTCGATCGAATCATTGCGGTGGCGTTCCTCGGCACTCGGCGGGACCTCCCGGTTCCAGCGCTTCAGGGTGATACCAAGGCGCGTGAAGATCTCGGTGACAGAGTCGTCGGTCGCTTCACCGGAATCACCGACCTACAGCCGCTCAGACATCCGGACGCTGCTTCCGGGCGTCCCGCCGAAGCTGTACGCTGCCGGCCTCGATCCGACCACCGCCCGCAGTGACTCCGTAACCATGGCCGACGCCAGCGTACAGATCCAGGCTTCCAGCCTCGGGGCAACGCTCGATCCGGCAAGCCGGCGCCGCGCTCTGGTGGCTGTGGTGGCCTGCATCTGCATTTACGGCATCACCTTTGGGCTCACCCAGCCGCTGCTTTCGCTAATTCTCGAGGGCCGCGGCGTGGGCGCCTCGATCATCGGGCTCAATGCCGCCACCGCCTCATTTGGCACCTTGCTGGCCTCGCCGCTGATACCCGCATTGACGCGCCTGTTCGGCGCTCGAGGGCTGTTACTGATCTGCATCTGCGCGGAAGCATTGCTGCTGCTGGCGCTGAAGCGCTTCGACTCCCTGGCGGCCTGGTTCGCCATCCGCTTTCTGCTCGGCGCCAGCGCCGCCGGGCTGTTCGTGATCAGCGAGACCTGGATCAACGAGATCGCCACCGAGGCCAGCCGCGGCAAGGTCATCGGCATCTACACCGGCGCCATCGCCGCCTGCTTCTCTCTCGGCCCGCTGGTCATTCCCCTGACCGGAATCGAGGGCTGGGCGCCATTCGTCATCGGCGCTCTGTTGGTGGCACTCGCCGCCTTGCCGCTGCTATTCGTCGGCCACGCCATTCCCCGCCTCGATGGTGCACCCTCCTTCGGCGTGGTGAGCTTCATGGTGGTCGCCCCGGTGTTGGCGGCAGCGGTGCTGCTGGCATCGTTCAAGGACAGCGCCCTGATGGCGCTGCTGGCGGTGTACGGCGTTCGCAGCGGGTTGGCAGAGGGCACTGCCGCCCTGATGCTGGTGGCGTTTGGACTCGGCGCAACGGTCTCGCAGGTGCCCCTAGGCGCGCTCGCCGACCGCTTTCCCCGGGAAAAACTCCTGCTGATATGCACTTCTGGCGGTGGACTGGGAGCGCTGCTGCTGCCCTGGCTGGTGGGAGACGGTCCGCTGTTCTGGCTCGTGCTGTTCGTTTGGGGTGGCCTCTATGCGGGTATCTATACCCTGGCCATGATCCTCCTGGGCCAGCGCTTTCGCGGCGCCGAGCTCGCCACTGCCAATGCCGCATTCGGCCTGCTCTGGGGCATCGGCAGTCTCAGCGGACCGCTGCTCGGCGGTGCCGCCATGGAGGCCTGGAATCCCCACGGGCTGGTGGCCACGCTGGTGGTGGCGACCGGGCTGTTCTTCGGCCTGCTGCTGTGGAGGCAGGGCCGAGCCACCGGTGTCCGCGAGATCACTCGAACACCGTCTCCAGGTCCCTGAGCCGTTGCTTGACGTCCTGCTCGTCCTTGTCCGCCTGCGCGGATGCGAGCGCCGTTCCGGCGATGAGCTGACCGTGGCGAAGGATCACGCGCTGCGCGCTGCGGTCGGTGGCGCACTTGGCCAGCATGCGCAGGTTCTCGAGCAGTCGGATACAGACCGGGAGATTGTCGCGAGCGCATTGGCGCAGCGGATCCAGAGCGGCGTCGGCGAAATCCTCGAAATCGGGCACCACCAGCAGCACGCGCACCTCGCCGTCAGCGTCGGTATGCACGCCCTTGGGCACACCGTTCCGCAACACGTCGGCGAGCGCCGCGGTGACGTAGTCGGAGCAGGCCAGTGCGGTGAAATAGTCGTTGACACCAGGTGACAGCGCCCGGGCCGCAATCTCCACCAGCAGGTTCAGAGAGAACTCCACATCCTGCGCCGGCGTCCGGCGAGGGCCGAGCACCATCAGGCCCTGGATACGGTCGATCAACGAGTCGGGCTCGTCGACCTTTCCATACACTTGCGCCACCGCTGTGTCTTCGATCACGAAGTGACCGGGTCGCAACAGCACCTTCAGCAGCACGTCGGAATCGTGGGCGGCCTCTACCAGCCCCTTCGCATCCAGGGTCGTGAGATATCCGGACCGGTATGCCGGTATCTCCAGGTCGGGATCACGACCTTGCAGGTCAGGAGCAGTCGCCTCATCCTCGGATTCCTCCGCCAGCGCCCGCGTGCCCAGGCGCCGAATCTCGGTCTTCACGTCCGCCGCCACTGCGGCGACCACGTTGTCCTTCTGGATGCTGGCAGCCAGGTCATGGATGAAATAGATCAGCCAGCCGAAGCTCGTCACGGCCAGCAGCATACTGAAGGCCGTGGATAGCTGCGGCACGGTGGGGTCGTCTCCCGCCTCCACTGAAGCAAGGACCAGCAACGAGAACACAAAGGTGGCCAGGAACAGACCCAACGCCACCTGGTTGACCCGGTTGCCCATGTAGCGGTCCAGCAGGCGTGCCCCGATGTTGCCCGCCGCCAGGGTGAGCGCGACCAGGGTCATTGAGAACACCAGGCTCGCCACGGTCATCATCGATCCGGCGATGGTGGAGAGAATGAGGCGGGCACCCTCCGCCCGAACATCCAGCACCTGGACCCTCTCCACGAGCCCACTGGCAATACCGGAAGCGTCCAGCGCCAGACTCACGGGTGCGAGCACCAGGGCAGCCAAGGTGATAAACCCCGGCAAAGCCCAGAAGCTGTGTCGAAGACGGTCCCGCAGATACTGGAGATAGGCTCTCATTGGTCACTCCCATCGGGTCTCGAATCGGGCCACTCCAAGCGGATCTCGAAAGTATCACCCTCACGCCTTGCCAGCACCTGGCCACCATGCAGGCGGGCCGCGCGCTCCACAACCGCCAATCCGAGCCCGTGTCCTGGCTGCCGTCCCTCGCCGCCGTCGGCGGCAAAAGTCCGCAGCAGCCGAGGCAGGCGGTGGGGATCGATGCCTGGTCCGTGGTCCTGCACCGCCAACCAGGCGCGGTGCTGGTCCCGACCGGTCAGGACTGTGACAGGCGGTCTTGCATGCACCAGGGCGTTGTCAACCAGATTGCCGAGGGCTCGCTGCAGCACCGTACGGCGACCCCGCACGGGGGCTGGCGCACCCGGCTGGAGCGCGATCTGGTGCCCCTCGCGCCGGCGCGCCTCAGTCACTTCCCGGGCTAGAGCATCCAACTCCACCGCCACCGTGGGCTCCTCCTGGCCCTCCCGGACCAGGGCCAAAAACTGGCCAATGATGGCGTCCATTTCTTCCACGTCGGTGGCCATGCCGGCACGCAGATCACTTCCCGCCGACTCGGCGGGCAGCAGCTCGATGGCCATGCGTAGCCGCGCCAGGGGGGTGCGGAGATCATGAGACACACCCGCTAACAGGAGCTCCCGGTCCCGTGCCAGTCGACTCGCTTCGGCCGCTGCCGCGTTCAGGGCGCGGGCCAATTCGCGCACCTCGCGGGGCCCACCGCTCGGCAGCGCCGGCAAAGGTTCGCCGCGTGCAATGTGGGCGGTGGCCTCGGCCAACTGGGCCAGGGGCCGGATCAGGCTTCGGGTCAATAACCAGGCGCCCAGAAAAGCGGCCAGCGCGGCCAATGCAAGCCAGGTCAGGGCACGAACCGGCGGCCGCGGCTCCGCCAGGCGGATTGGCAGGCCCAGCCAAAAATCATGGGTATGTTGATTCTGGATCCACACCTGGGGCTGGTGTCCCAGCTCCACCCGCAGCTGCAGATCCGGGCCCAAAGCCTCGCGCAGACGTTCGTGCAGTCGCCCGATCAGGCGGCGCAAATGGCGAGGCGGCGGAGGACCTGGGGGTGGTTCCGCCTGCAGCGCCAACCCGGCGCTGCCAGCGGTGCGGCGCAACTGGTCGGGGCTCGGCGGTCCGGAGCCCTCTGCCTGCAACACCGGCTGTATCGATGCCAATAGGCGATCGGCCTGAAAATCTACCCGCTGCTGCATCGCAAAGCGGCCGAGCAGCAATCCGCCGGCCACGAAAGTGGCGGCAACCACGCCCGCCACCACCACGATGACCCGAGCAAAAGTGCTGTCTGGGATCAGCCGCATTCCCGTGATCAACCGCCACCGATGCCATCGGGAACGAAAACGTAGCCGACACCGCGCAGGGTCTGAATATAGCGGGGCCGGGCGGGATCGTGCTCGATCAGCTTGCGCAGCCGTGACACCTGGACGTCCACGCTGCGGTCGAATGGGGTGTGCTCGCGACCGCGGCTGATGGTGAGCAGTCGATCTCGGGATAGCGGCTGGTGGGGGTGTCGTACCAGTGCCGCGAGCATGGCGAACTCGCCGCTGGTCAGGTCGACTGGCCGCCGGTCACAGGTCAACGCGCGACTGCCAAGGTCCAGCTCGAACGCGCCGAAGCGCACGATACCGCCGCCCGGATCTGGAGCGCCGGGCGGACCCTTGGGTCGACGCCGCAAGATCGCCTTGATTCGCGCCGAGAGCTCCCGCGGGTTGCAGGGCTTCGGCAGGTAGTCGTCGGCACCGATTTCCAGGCCGACGATGCGGTCCACGTCGTCGCCGCGGGCGGTGAGCATGAGCACCGGCGTATCGTCGCCCTCGGCTCGCAGTCGGGAACAGATGGAGAGGCCGTCCTCTCCGGGTAGCATCAGGTCGAGCACGATCAAATCGATGTGTTCGCGCCCAAGAGCTCGTCGCATGTCGGTGCCATCCTCCGCTCCGCGTACGTCATACCCTTGCTCCCGCAGGTAGCGCTCGAGCAACGCTCGCAACCGCCGGTCATCATCGACGACCAGGATCCGCGCGGCGCCTGGGCCAGCCGGGTGCTCATCGCCTGCTTCCGCCATGTGCCCACTATGGTGACCGCGCCAGCACCCGACAAGCGGGAATGTAACCATCGGTAACCTTCAGCCGGACGCGAAACCCACCGTTACATTGTCGTCCCCTGGGGAAACACAGCGGCACCACCTCAGGAGCTAATCTGGGCCCCGCAGTCAACGAAGGCGGTTGCTGTCACAGCCGCCCAGGAGAGATAGCTGATGAACGAAGTGAACTCCAAGCCACGGCGTCCGAGCCGCAACAACATTGGGCTGATACTCGGCCTCACCCTTGCGGGTTTTGCCGTGGCGGGTCTTGCCGTGGCGGGCACCGGAATCGCGCTCGCCGGCGGCAAAGGATGCGAAGGCTTTGGCGAGCGTCATCATCCAGCCGCCTGGATGCGCGATGGCCAGATCTCCACCGAGCGGCTCAATGAGATGAAACAAAGGTTGCTCGAGCGGGCGGAGCGGCGATTGGAGCTGAGCGCCGAGCAGCGCCAACAGGCGGAGGCAATTCTGAACGTAGCCCTGCCCCAGGTGGAGTCGGGTCTGCAACGCATGGCCCAAGCGCGAGAGACACTGCGCGCCACCGACGTGCAGCAGTCCCAAGTGGAGCAAGCCGCGGCGGAGCTAGGTAATGCCATCGCCGACTTGGCCGTGCTCCGTCACCGGGTGACCGGCGAGCTGCGTGGGACGCTGAATGCGGATCAGCAGGAGCAGCTGGACGACATGCTGGAGCACCGCGGTGGCTGGGGCCGCCACCGCGGCTAGCTCACGCCCGGGCTGAGCCAAACCAAACCAGCGGCGGAGTCACTCCGCCGCTGTCGGGCCGTTTTCAGGCGCCGCTAGCTGAGTAGACGACGAGGCGCTGACCGGCCAATAGGGGTTCGCTGGCGGACAAGCCGTTCCAGTGACTGAGCTCACCGACGCTCACATTGAAGCGCCGCGAGATGCCGTACAAGGTATCGCCACGCCGCACCGTGTAGCGCTGGGGCGGCGCCTCCACAACGCCACCTCCACTGGTGACGAGTCCATCGGGGCCAGCGTCGGCGGCGACCTCCCGGACCTGTAACTCTTCGCCGGAGCGCAGCAGGTGGCCCGATGACAGGCTGTTCAGTGCCAACAGCTCGGGCACCGAGAGATCGTGGGCACGGGCGACGCTCCAGAGGGTATCCCCCGGCTGCGCCACGTAGTGGCCGCTGCTGTCCGCCTTCAGCGCAGGGGCGGAATCGATTGTCGTGGGGGTCTTGGGAGCGGGTGGCGCAGCGGCCGACGGTGCCGCTACTGAGGTGGCTGTCGAGCCACCCTGGTCGGCGAGCCGGGCGAGCAGCGCCTCACGCTCGGCGCGCAAGGACTCCAGGTCGCGAGTCAGCATCTCCTGCTCGCTCAAAGCCTGGTCCAGAGCCTGATGCAGATCCAGCAACTGCGCCCGCAGGTCTTCGGTCGACATCTGCTCCAGGTTGCTGAACTGCGCACCGGTCGCGGCGGCGACCTCGGCATCTGCCGCCGGCATCCTAAGCGCCACCGCTCGTACCGGGTCGATACGCTCTGGCTGCACCCCGGGCTTCAGCGAGGGGGTGGCGGGCGCTTGGGGCTCGGGGATGGTCAAGGCAAGCGGCTGTTCCTCGGCGGTAGCCTGGGGCCGAGGCACCAGGAGCACCAAGGCGAGCAGCAGCACTCCGCCGCCGACGGCAGCCATGGGCACCCAGTCCACCGCGTGCAGCCGGCGCTTACCTCGCTCGGCGCTGGATACCGAGCGATCACGCAAGCGTCGTCGTTGACCGAAGTCGAGGAGCGGCTCGCTCAACCAGGTTTGGACCCGCTTGGTGGCCTCGCGTGCCAGCTCCCGCCAACCTGGCTCCTGATCTGGTGATGCCTGCTGCTCTTGGATGTCGGCGCTGGCGCTCTCGCCATGAAGCCGTACATCGGCCACCCGGTCGACGATCTCGGCATCTACCGACGCAGCCCGCTCGGCGCAGGCATGCATCAACGCATGGTCGCATAACAGGTTGAGCAGACGCGGATTCCCCTCCGTGTAGCGGTACAGCCTATCGAATGCCTCCGGGTCGAACAGGTCGTCACGCCGACAACCCACGACCTGAAGCCGATGTCGAACCAGCGGTCCGAGATCCTCGAGCGGCAACGGCTCCAGCCGCAGCCACTCAGCCACGGCCCCCGGCGTGCGGCCGGTTACCGAGTCCCGCACTGAGTCCTCGAGCTCCGGCTGCCCAACCAGCATGAGCTGGACTCCGCTGCCTTCCTCACGGCATTCGCGCACCAGCCGCAGCAACACACCCAAGGCCTCGGCGCAGAGGTTCTGGGCTTCGTCAACCAACAGCAGGACCGGTTCGCCGGCGTCGCAACGCTCGGCCAGGCCACGTCGCAGCAGCTCGTACTGCTCGAGCCTCGGGCCGCCCAGCTGCTCCAACCCGAGCTCATCCAGCAGCAGCCCCAGCAGCCCGTCCAGGTCGAGGTTGGTGTACTGCAGGAACAGCGCATCCATCTGGGGGGGCAGCCGCCCCAGCAGCTTTCGCACCAGTGCGGTCTTACCGACGCCCGCTGGTCCAGTGAGCACTACGACGCCCCGGTTCTCCTCGATCGCCGCCAGCGCCGACTCCAGCACCGGCTTGTGGCGGCTGCTCTCGTAGAAGCTGCGGGGATCCGGCGCCAGGCCGAATGGTTTCGCGCGTAATCCGAAGTGGTTGGTGTACATGTTCGCGACCTCGCTGGCTCCTCCAGGCTATGTACGCCGTGAGTTTGAGAGCTTCCGAGGCATTTTTCAACGAAACTGGGAAGAAATATGTGCAAATAACTGAATCGGCGAGCTTACCGGCAGGGTGGCTGTAGCAGCCCTTGTTGGGGTCGTCGCCGGCGCGAGGTCACCATCCTCCCTGAAACGCGCCTTCGATGCCAGCCTCAAAGCCGGCCTGAGTGCAAGCACCGGTGCGGGCTTTGGATTCCCGAGTGCCAGTTCCAACGATCGTGGTAAACGATCGGTGAAGCCATCGGTTAGAGGACTTGCCGGATCGCTCGTGGGTGGTCTCGGTGGGCCGGACTTTGCAAACTCGCTGTGGCGGCCAGTCGCAGACCCTGGGACCATGCTCGCTCCCGCTCCCAGTTAGCGCCGAGGCTGACCATGTTTGAGCGCCCGTAGCAACAACAGAAAAAAATTAGACAATTGGTGAACGCGGTTCCCGATTTATACCTTCAGCCAATCGGGCTGAAATGACGTGCCCTAAGCGCGTCACTGGCAAAGAAGGCAAGCGTCACGCGTTTCTGCCGTTTATGTACGATGAAGAGGCGACGGCTCTGCGGCGCGAAAACCGCAAGTATCTGGATAACAGGGACGGGCGCGAAACGTGAAGCAATGGATTTGGGAGAAGAGAACTACGATGCTACGCAGTTTATCAACTCTTGCAGCAGTTCCTTGTTGCATGAACGTTATGCAGTCGAGCTTCTTGATTTCTCGGAGAGGGATCTCGGCATTTTGATGAGCGCAGCGCCTCCCGTAGCACCAATCGACACGTTGACAAAGCCGAATCATTGATTATATTGCAATCAATGATTGCAATTCATGGATATCGACGTGGCCAGCATTACCATTAGAAATCTGGATGATCAGACCAAAGATCGATTGCGTGTGCGTGCGGCGCATCGTCGTAGGTCCATGGAAGACGAAGCAAGAAGCATTCTACGCGAGGCCCTGGCACGCGATATCGCAGCGCCCGCCAATTTAGCCAAGGCGATTGCCAGCCGGTTTCAGCCCTTCGGCGGTGTCGAACTGGAGCTACCGCCTCGGGAAAGCATGCGCGAGCCACCGCAGCTTGATCCGTGATCATACTCGATACGAATGTGGTGTCGGAACTCATGAAGGCGGAGCCGGCTGCGAGCGTCCAAGAGTGGGTCGCTTCGCAACCAGCCTCAAGACTGTTCGTCACGGCCGTTACACAAGCGGAAATCCTGTATGGGATTGGGCTATTGCCCAAGGGCCGAGGTCGCAACGGCATTGCGATTGCCGCGAAGGCAATGTTTGACGCAGACTTTAACGATCGGGTACTCGCGTTCGGCTCTGACGCGGCAACGGTCTATGCGGACATTGCAGTTGCCCGGCGCAAAAAGGGGCGCCCGATATCGCAGTTCGATGCGCAGATTGCAGCCATTGCGCGATCCACCGGTGCGGCACTGGCAACGCGCAACGTCGGCGATTTTGAAGGCTGCGAGATTGAGCTGATCAACCCTTGGTAGTACTTGCACTTGGGATCACGGTCAATTCGTGTCCGCCAGAGTTATGACACCGCAGTCCTAGTGCCGAGAACCCAGCATCAGCAACTGATAGGGGAGAGGCGCAACCCTCCTTTGGGGCTTGCGCACTACCCTTGTGGCGCCCTACCGGGACGGCTCGAGAGCCGGGAAGCGCGCCACCAGTTCGAGCCGCTCGCCGTCGCGCTGGATCACGAGCGGCAGCCAGGTTCCCGGGGCTTGCCTGCGCACCACGCGGATGAGCTCCGCCTGGTCCGCCAGATCCTCTCCGGCCGCGGTTGTGACGACGTCTCCTGGGTGCAAACCGGCTTGCTCGGCAACGCTGTCCGGAACGACCTGCAACACTTTGGCGCCAGAGGGTGCGCTGGCCGCTCCCACCATGACCCCAAGCCGCGGTCGATAGCTCGTTGGTTCAGCCACGCTTGGCAGCACGAATGCAAGGTCCACGTAACCGGGGACTACCCGCTCACAGCTCTCCCCGTGACGGACCGGCAACAGCTTGGCCACACGCTTCAGGCCCAGATCCGAAAGCTGGTGAGACACCCCATGGCCGTCGATCACGTGCCCTGCGCCCATCACGCCCACCGCCAACGTCGCGCCGCTGCGCTGGCGCGCCGCCAGCAAAGCCTCGGCCATCGCCCGATCCCAGGTCAGCTGCGCCTCCACGAAGAAGCGAAACTTTGGGTCCTCCAAGGCAGCATCGATAGCATTCTCATCCGGTGCCACCATCTCGGCGCGGCTGCCCGGCGCGCGCTCACTCATATGCTGCTTGACCGCGAAGACCTCGGCCAAGGACCTGAGGTAGGCGTCGGTTGCAGGCGCCGCCTCGCCGACCCCTTCCCGCTGTGCCTCGGGCACCGCCTCCCAACCCGCCTCGCCCACCTGTCGAACCAGTTCCCGGTCCACGTTCAGTGCCGCCATTGGAATGGCGTTCTGGCGGGCGAAGTGAAACAGCGGCAGGTATAGCTCCGGATCGAAGCCCCATACCCGGTCCCATTCCACCGCCTCGAGAAACTCCCGGTCGTCGAGCTTCCCCGCCACCCAGCGATCGAGCACCGGTTGCACCCGGCGTGGAAACATTTCGAACCCGATCACCATGGAGGGCTGCCGGGCACGCAGGGCTGCAAGGGTGTAGAGCTGCCAGCGATGATGCTCGGCATCGTCGTGGGACTCGCCCAGCAATGCCGTCTCCTGCGCGGCGGTCTGCGCATAGGCCTCGGCAATGGGTACCACACCCGTTGCCGGGTCCAGCCAGGTGCCTGGCGGCGGACAGCGGTTCGCAGCGAAGGCTGCCGACGGGATCCCGGCAATGGTGAGCAGGGTGATGCCGAGGATCCCAAAAGCCCGCCACTGGAACCGCGATGGGGTCCCCTGAATAATCATGATGTGCTCCGCTTCTCGGGAAATTATTGGAGGCAAGCCAGCGACCGGGACGGATCCTCCCGCGGCGTGCTCGCTGCGGCCAAACGCGCTGCAGTCAAATAACGGCGTGTCGCACCTTGGCCGACACCCACTCGCTCACCACCACTGTGGCCAGAATGACAATGAATATGAGAGTGACCTGCGGCCAGGCCAGAACGTTCAGTGACGCCTGCAGCTGCAAGCCGATGCCACCAGCTCCCACCAGTCCCAGGATGGTGGATTCCCGAATGTTGATATCCCAGCGGAACACCACGATGCCGAAGAAAGCCGGGAGAATCTGCGGCACGATGCCGTAGTTGATGACCTGGGCTGCGCTGGCTCCGGTGGCGATCACCGCCTCCACCTGACTGCGGTCGATCTCCTCGATGGCCTCGTAGAGCAGCTTGGCGATGAAGCCGATGGAGCGCAGGCCGATGGCGATGATGCCCGCCAGCAACCCGGGACCAATGATGGTCACCAGCAGCAGCGCCCAGATGAGGGAGTTGATGGAGCGCGAGGCCACGATCAGGAGCAGTGCCAGCGGCCGCACCAGACGCACGCTAGGGGTGGTGTTCCGCGCCGCCAGGAAGGCCAACGGCGCGGCAATGACGATGGCCAGCAGCGTGCCCAGGGTGGCGATATTGATGGTGTCCCAGAGCGGTGACCAGAGCCGCTCCATGTACTCCCAGCGCGGCGGCACCATGCGGCTGCCAAGGTCGGCGGCCTGGCGGGGCGCGTCGTAGACGAAGGCCCAGATGGTGTCCTGGGTCATCACTTGCCAGCAGAAGACGAACAGGGCGACCAAAGCGAGCCAGCCGCTCCAGAGCGCCAACCGCACTCGGCTGGCGCGGTGCTCCCACACCGGACGGTCGCCGATTCGCTCGACCGGCATTACTGCACCCAGCCGCGAACGTAGCTGGAGGCGTACTCGGCGACCATGACGATGGCGATGACGATCAACAGAATGGCGCCGGCGGAATCGTATTCGTAGCGGTCGATGGCGGTGTTTAGCGTCGCGCCGATGCCGCCGGCACCGACGATGCCGATGACCGCCGACTCGCGGAAGTTGATATCCAGTCGATACAGGGAAAGCCCGATGAGGCGCGGCATGACCTGGGGCTGGATCGCGTAGTTCACCAGCTGCCACCAGCTCGCGCCGGTGGCACGGATGGCCTCGGCCTGGCTTTCGTCGATGTCCTCGATGTCTTCGGCGAGCAGCTTGGAGAGGAAGCCGATGGTGGCGAAGGACAGGGTGAGAAAGCCGGCGAAGGGGCCAAAGCCGAACATGGCCACAAACAGGATGGCGATGATGATTTCCTGAAACGATCGCGACACGGCGATGATTGCGCGGCAAAGCAGGTAGACCATCCGCGGGGCTAGATTGCGTGCCGCCCCGATGGCCACCGGCACCGAGAGCAGAATTCCCACTACCGTGGAGGTCACGGTCATGGTGAGGCTTTCCACCAAACCCTTGGCGATGTCGCCCCACCGGCTGGTGAAATCCGGAATCAGAAAGCCCTCGATGAAGCGCCAGCCCCGATCCAGCCCCTCGTAGACCCGTAGCCAGTTCACTTCCACGGTGGAGACCGCAAGCGCCAGGTAGATGATTGCGCCGCCGTAGATTCCCCAGCGCCAGCGCCGGTCGGCGATCAGCACCGGGGGGCGACGCCAGCGACGACCGGTGGCGACGTAGGCCACTACTGCAACCCCGCGGCGCGGTCCCGGTCGACCTCAGACCCGTGCTCCTCGCTCTCTCGGGCGCCGCGCTGGAGCTGTGACCAATCCTCATCGCCATAGATGGTGGTGAGCACGCGATCGTCCAATGCATCCGGCTCGCCGTCGAAGACGATGCGGCCCTCGCGCAACCCGACAATGCGCTCGGTGAAGCTCTGCGCCAAGGCTACATCGTGGATGTTGATGATGGCCGGCAGCTCACGCTCGGCGCAGACCTCGCGGATCAGGCGCATGATCTGGCGCGAGGTCTTTGGGTCCAGGGAGGCGGTGGGCTCGTCGACCAGCAGCAGCTCCGGGTTCTGGGCCAGCGCGCGGGCGATTCCCACCCGCTGGCGCTGCCCCCCTGAGAGGGCGTCGGCGCGCTTGTCGGCGTGCTCCAGTAGCCCCACCCGCTCCAACAGCGCGAAAGCCTGGTCCACGTCCGCTTGCGGGAAACGCCGGGTGAAGGAGCGCCAGAACGGCACGTAGCCGAGCCGCCCGGAGAGCACGTTCTCCATCACGCTCAGCCGCTCCACCAAGGCGTACTCCTGGAAGATCATGCCGATGCGGCGCCGGGTCCGGCGCAGCTCGGCACGCGAGAGCGAGGTGATCTCCACCTCGCCCAGACGCACCCGGCCCCCGGTAGGCTCCACCAACCGATTGATGCAGCGAATCAGGGTGGATTTGCCGGCGCCAGAGGGCCCGATGAGGCCTGCAACCTGGCCCGGCGGTACCGCGAAGCTCACCTCGGTGAGCGCCCGGTCGCCCCCTCTATAGGTCTTGGAGAGCCGCTCGATCTCTAGCAAGCCCTCACCCCCGCGCTGACCAGCGGCGAGCGCGAGCCATGCTCATTGGCAGGTGTAGGAGACGTCGTTGGCCTCGTCGATCTGGCGAATCACCGCCCAGTGCTCCTGGAACGAGATGGGTATGAACTGGGCCTCGCCAGACTTTGAGAACTCCTCGGCCAGCGCCGAGCCCTCCCAAGGGAAGCTGAAGAACGCTTCCTGGATCTTCTCCTGTAGCTCTGGCTCCAGGTTGTGGACCAGGCCGTAGCCCGTGGTGGGGAAGGTCTGCGACTTGTAGATGCTGACGATCTGCTCGGGCTGAACCACCTCGCGCTCGATCATGCGACGCAGTACCGAGTTGGCAATGGCAGCCGCCGGATAATCCTTGTTGGCGACGCCGAGGATCGAATTGTCGTGCTTGCCGGAGAAAACCGGCTCGAAATCCTCGCCAGCCTCCATGCCGTACTCCGACTCGAGGATCGCAGAGGGCGCCTTGAAGCCGGAGTTGGAGGTCTCAGCCGTGAACGCCAGCTTCTGGCCTTTGAGGTCCTCCACCTTCTCGATGTCCGAGCCCGGGTAGGTGATGATCTCCATCTCGTAACCAAAGCTGCCGTCTTCCGAGGCCATCATCGCGAATGGCCGGAAACCGGCGCAGGCCACAGCCAAGGGGTTGGAGCCGGTATTGAAACCCGCGATGTGCAGGCGACCCGCGCGCATGGCCTCAATCTGGGCGGCGTTGGACTGCACCGGGAAGAACTGCACTTTCTTACCGGTTGCCGATTCCAGGTGGCTGAGGAAGCCAGCCCAGACCTCGGCGTAGACGGCCGGATCTTCCACTGGCGTGTAGGCGAATATAAGCGTGCTGGGATCCACCAGCTGGCTGGGGTCGTCGGGAATGTCGGCGATCAGGTCGCCGTCGGTATCGCTGTAGCGGCTGTCGTGCTTGAATTCCGCGTAGGCCGGCGCCGAGGCGGCGACAGCAAACGCGAGGGTAGCAATCAAAGCAGCAGACTTGGGCATGAGTCCTCCTCAATTTAGACGCGTCAGGGCGTAGGCAGACATAAGCCGCCGATGATGCGCCTCCATCATTGCCGGGCGACGACAGCTTCGGCCAGGGCCCGGATGGTGACCGGTCCCCACCCCTCGGCTTTGTTGTTGACGAGTAGTTATACACATGGCCGGCTCCGTGGGCACGCAAGACCTGAAGCTAGGCGTCGGTCAATTGCGGCGGCTCACGCAGCTCCACCGATCCTTGTCATTCGCCCACTACCCCTGCTTTCGATGGCATATGTGGACGGCCCGTGACCGGGCGGATTTCATGACCCGGAATCCGTCATAGGGTGGGCAAGTAGTTGCCCACGCGCCGATTTGCAAATCAGGCGTACTCGAGAGAAAGAACGCGTGGGCAGCGAGCTGCCCGCCCTACCCCCTGTAGCTGCGTCGCGGGGGATCGAGGAACAGCTCAGGCCTGCGTTAGTTGTCCCACTTCGGGGCAAAGGAGGGATTGACCAGACGCCGGTTCTTGGGCAGGGCCGCCAGGGCGCGACGGTCATCGTCATCGAGCTCGATCTCGAGTGCGTCCAAGTTGGCTTGCTGACTCTGCTGCCGCTGCGCCTTGGGGATGGCCGCGACGCCGTCTTGGTCCAGCAGCCATTTCAACGCCACCTGGGCCGGGGACGCGCCGTGTTTCTCGGCGATCGGCTTGAGCTCATCGAGCGTGGCGATGGCCCCTTGGGCCAAGGGGCAATAGGCAACCACTGGAACGCCATTCTTCGTCAGGTAACCAAGCACCGGGCTCTGGTCCAGCAAGACGTGATATTCGATCTGATTGCAGGCGATCGGTGCGCCGATGTCCTCGATGACGGCGCGCAGCAGCGGCAGGGTGAAGTTCGCCACCCCCATGGCTCGGGTAAGGCCTTGCTCACGCAGACGGCCGAGGGTTTCGAAAACGGCCGGTAGATCCATGGTGGGCGATGGCCAGTGGACCAGGTAGAGATCCACATAGTCCAGCTTCAGCTTATCCAGGCTGGCGTCCAAGGCACGCTGTATGGCAGCGGGTGCCAGATGGTCGAACCAAACCTTGGTGGTGACATGGACATCGCCGCGGGGGAGACCCGATGCTGCAATGGCGGCACCAACGGCGTCTTCATTGTCGTACATCTCCGCGCTGTCGATGTGTCGATAACCAAGCCCCAGGGCACTTTCGACGGCGCGCTGGCAAAGCGCACCCGCCATTCGAAACGTGCCGAGGCCGAGCTTTGCGAAGCTGATGCCCTGGGTGGACAGGTATTCCATGAACATCTCCCGTGTTTGTTGACAAAGGCGGACTCGCCTCCGAGCGCTGTCCCGTTCGGGTCAATCACCCGATCTCTCGTGAGCTTCACCGCGAGCTGCGCTTTGCTCGAATCCGTTAGTCAAGTCCAGGAGAACCCAATGGGCAAGAAAACCCAATGGGCAAAAAACCAGTTACCAGAGACCGGATGCGCCCCGGAGTGAGCTCGGCCCCAATGGCAGTAGCGGCACACGCCGCGAGGGGGCGCAACGCACCCCGCCCATGGGGCCGGACGAACACGGGCGCGCTCACGCGCGGCCAGAGCCTGGTCGGAATCTTCTACTCGGTTCCCAAATGCCTGGGGCCTTCAGGATCCTCGTAGATCTCCTTGATCCGAGGCTCGGGCTTCTTGCCGCCATAGTTCATCTGCTCCCAGAACCAATCGGCCGCCGTCTCGGCAGCGGCCTCTTCGTCATGGGCACTGACATGGGTGCTCCATACGGCGGAGCCTCGGCGCAGGGGAAACTCCAGACTGACGAACCAGATCTTGAGTGAGTCGCTCATCGGCGGATCCTTCACGAGGTAGGCAGCTCGCCACATGGTAGCGCGAGAGGCAAAGGAGTCGCTGGACGTGGATCGGTGGTCGGTCGTTTCCCCACCGGCGCAGCTCAGCGCTCCAGCACCTCCAGCAGCGGCCGCGGATGGTTGGCGCGGGTGAGCACCACCCGGCGAAACGTGTTCACCGCCTCCAGCACCTGCTCGGCCACGGCCCGCGCTTCTCGAAGCCGAGCCTGGTCGTCCACCATGTTTAGCTGCAGGATGCGCTCCTTGCCGGTGGCATCGGCGCCGGCCTCGACGAGCAGCAGTCGGACTAGATGAGCGGCCGCAATGGTCTGCCCAGGCTCCAACCCGGTGGCCGCCGATATCCGCTCCACCTTGTGAGCGATGCCTTCGGACAAGCGCTGACCCAGCGCCTGCACCGACAGCACCCGAACCAAGGTACGCACTTGTTGTGGCAGGCGCGGCCCCGCCCCGGCAGCAATGTTGATCAGTCGGGAGCGGGCGCCAGCGGCCTTTACCAGAACCACGTCCAAAGCAGCCCGTTGGCGCACATTCTCGATCAGGTCCGGGTCTACGCCCGCCCAGCGTCCGCGCTTTTCGGAGGGTCTTGCGAAGGCAAGCAGTCGCTCTCCTTGCGCCGCGACCGCTACCGCCTCGACGAGCGCGCTGTTCTCCTCGATGACCTCAGCCGCGCCGAGCTCCACCGGAAAGTAAGGGATGTGCACGGTGGAGGTGACACCGACCCTCCCCGGGTGGGCCAGAGCCAGCCGATACATGGTGGACTTCTTGCCGCCCGCGCCGACGAAGCAGACAACTCCGTGGCGCGCGTCGAGGGCGTCCAGTAATGCCTGGTCGTCACCAGGCTCGCCCCAGCGTGCCGGGCTATCGCTCATCCCGCATCCTCGCTGTGGTAGTGGTGTCATGATACGCAATCGCTGCCAGCAGGCTGGAGCAACAGTCAGGCCAGCGCCAATATCCTCGCCACGCGGTCGGCCGCGGCGATGCCGCTGAGCCACGCACCGTGGGCGCTACCGGCGTCCAGCGAGGTAGCCTCGCCGGCGCAGAGGACTCGGCCGCCCCCTGGTTCGCTGAGCTGCTCTCGACGAGCAGCATGACCCGGGCCAGCGGAGCTACAGGCGCCGAGCGGCCGCAATGCCTGTTGCACCGGCTCCCACCACGGCGACATCCAGATTCTGCATGGAGCCCCGGCTAGGCGGTGAGTCGGCGCCGGATCAAGCGGATGGCGAGCGTCAACGCCAGCGCCGTGTAGGCCACCAATACCGCCATGTGTAGCAACACGTTCTCCAGGGGCTGACCGGTCATCAGCGGGCGCACGATGTCTACCGCATGGGTCAGCGGCAGGAAGCTCGACAGCCACTGGATCGCGGCAGGCATCCGCTCGAGGGGGAAGAAGACGCCGCCGATGAGCAGGCTCGGGGTGATGAAAAGCGTCGTGTAGTAGAGGAAGAAGTCGTAGCTGCGGGAAATAGACGTGACCACCAGCGCCATGGCACCGAAGCACACGCCGATCAGGAACACCATGGGCAGCGCCAGCAGCGCCTGGGGCCCGGCCACCGCCCCCAGCAGCGCCGCCACGATCAGTATCGCCGCGCTGCTGATCAGGCTCTTGGTGGCGGCCCAGGCGGTCTCTCCTAGCACCACGTCGCGTACGTCCAGCGGTGTCGCCAGCATGGCGCCCCAGGTGTTCTGCACCGCCATTCGGGTGTAGGCGGAGTACATCCCCTCAAAGCTCGCCGTGGACATGGCGCTGGAGCAGACCGTGCCCGAAGCCAGGAACACCAGATAGGGCAGCTCGCTCATGTTCTGCACGAAGGCGCCGAGGCCATAGCCCAACGCCAGCAGGTACAGCAGCGGCTCACCGAAGTTGCCGAGGATGGCGGGCCCGGCAAGCTTTCGCCAGACCAACATGTTGCGCCGCCATACCGGGACCCAGCGCAGTGCCCGATGGTCGCCCACTGGCCGCAAGATGACTTCCCCAGCGGCGTTACTGCTCATCACGAAGCTCCCGACCCGTGAGGCGTACGAACACATCTTCCAAGTTGGCGGGGCGGTGCAGGTAGACCAGCCCCTCCTGGTTCCGCAGCGCATCCAGCAGTGGACCCTCGTCATCGGTGTAGTAGAAGCCGGTCTCCCCCACTCGCTCGCTCCGCTGGGCCAGTGCCTCCCCGTGTAGCCGATCCCACTCGTCGAGGGCAGGGCCATGCACCTCCAGCACGTGCGGCTCCACCAGGCGCTGGATCAGCTCCTCGGGGGAATCCGAATCCAGCAGCTTGCCGTGATCCATCACCGTGACCCGATCGCAGAGGCGTTGCGCCTCCTCCATGTAGTGGGTGGTCAGGACCATGGTCATACCCCGAGCCCGTAGCGCCCGCAGCCGTTGCCACATGACCTGCCGGGCCTGCGGATCGAGACCGGTGGTCGGCTCATCCAGGATCAGCAGCTCGGGCTCGTTGATGAGCGCGCGCACCAGGGACAGGCGCCGCTGCATACCGCCGGAGAGGGTATTGATGGGTGCGTGACGCTTGCCTTCGAGGGCGGCGAATGCCAGCAGCTCGTCGATGCGCTGCTCCAGCCTCGACCCGCTGATCCCAAAGAAGCTGGCGTAGGTGCGAAGGTTCTCGGAGACGGTGAAGTCCGGGTCCAGGTTGTCCTTCTGCGGTACCACGCCGATGCGCCGGCGCATGTTGGTGGCTTGCGCCGGAATCGAATGGCCCAGCACCCTGAGCTCGCCGGAGCTCGGCGGCGTGCTGCCGATCAGCATCCGCAACAGGGTCGTCTTGCCGGCACCGTTGGGCCCCAGCAGACCCCAGAACTCACCAGCTCCAACAGCGAGGTCGACGCCGTCGACTGCGCAGAAGCTACCGAAGCGCTTGATCAGGCCCGTCACGTGTATCACCGGCTCGCTGCCAGCGGGGGCCTGCGCCTGCAGACCGGAGGGTGGAGAAGAGCTCATGGCGCTACCTTGAACCGAGCAGGCGGCTCAAGGTACCAGCCGCAATCAGCCTTCGCACCCGGTCGCGGGCGAAGCGGCGGGGGCAGACCCGAGGCCTGCCCCCGCCCATGTCGTTGTCAACGCCTGCGCCGCAGCCGCATCTCCAGCAGGTTTCTCAGGTCCGCCCGGCGCAGGCCGATGTCGGCCAGACCGTGATCATCGAGCCGGTTGAGCGCGCGCAGCGTGCGCGCCATTTGCCGCCAGCGTGAGAACCGTTGATACAGCTCCGCGGCGAGCCCGGAGAGCGTCCGCTGGCGCTGTAGGACGGCCTGGTCCACCAACCGACCGAGCGCCGGGGACACAGGATGGGTCAGCTCGCTGTTAACACCTCTGTAGCTACGTACCGCCTCCACGACGGACTCCTTCATGCACTTGATTCACGGCAACCGGCTTGGACAGAGCGCATAGGCTAGCGCTTGCTGCACTGCACTATTGGCTAGCTTCCCACAGTGGCGCCGTTTGATGCAGCGCACAATAGCTATTGCACCACAACCGCGCAAGCGAGATTCTTTCGCTGAAGGCATGAGTTTTTCTAAAGGCTAACGAGCCGACAAAATGCTCGCGCCGGGCCTCTTCAGGTAAGCCTGCTGGAGGGCGATGCCGTGGCAGCCTCGCCCTAGCTCGTCCCCCAGCGACCGGCAATCGGCAACCCGTCGGTACCGGCGCCAGGTGCCGTGGGGTAGCGGTCGGCAAAGCCTGGTGTCGCGGTATCGCGCAACAGAAACAACCGCCGTGCGGTGTCGTAGAGACCGATCCCATCCTGCCCGTTGCCGCGCCAGTCGCCCGCAATCGGTCGCACCGCGGGTGAGATAGGACCATAGCGGAAGGATCGGTCGGCAACACCCGGCGCCG
>CAZLYT010000294.1:0-15432 GCA_964563515.1 uncultured Candidatus Competibacteraceae bacterium
CGTGCTGATCCGGCTCCAGCTTCACCGCCTGTCCGAGATGGGCGGGCTGCGTGGGAGCCTCCCGCTACTGTCGGTGCTGTTCCTGATCGGCGCGCTGGCGTTGGCGGCGGTGCCCCCGATGGGGGGCTACTTCGCCAAGGAGGAAGTCATCGGTGCCGTGCATGAGCACTCCACCGTGGCCTTCTGGGCGCTGATGGTGGCGGCGTTCTTGACGGCGTGGTACGCCGGCCGGGTCTGGCTCGGCGCTTTCGGCGGATCAACCAAGTCCATTGCCTCGCCGGCAGGCGAACGGGGGCTGCTAACGCCCATGGCCGTGCTCGCCGTCGCGGCACTGGTCGGCGGAATTCTGGTCGTGCCGCCAGTTGCATCCTGGCTCGAGGAAACCATCACCGTTGGCAATCCGCTGCCACCGGCGCACGGCTGGATGGCCGCTGTCTCAATCACCGTGGTCGTCGCCGGCATCGCCACCGCCTGGCTGACCCAAGGCCGCCGCTTGAACGTGCTCGCTGCCGACCGATGGCTGTTCCTGCCTAATCTGCTCGACATGGCGGGCACAGCGGTCATCAGCGGCGCAAATCGACTGCACCGGCTGCTCGCTTGGGACGCCCCTGCCGATCTCGGCCACCGCAGTGTAGCCGCCGCCGGCCGTCTGTGGCGCCCATCAGCGCAGCTTCGTTTGCCGCAACACGCTGGGCGCGTCGGTGTAGCGCTGGCGCGCCTGGTGGACACCACGGAACGGAGGCTCGTGGCTCCGACGATGCATTGGGGCGGCACCGCGGCGTGGCGCAGCGCCGGCGGCGTCATGGTGTTCGATCATCGCGCCCTGGCAGGAGCCACTTCCCAATTGACGGCGGCACTCAGCCGATCGGCGGGCGGGCTGTGCCGACTGCAGTCCGGCCTCTTGCACCGCTACTACGCGGGTGTGGCTGTGGGCGTGGGCGCCCTCGTTGGATGCGCCGTCCTGCTGATCCTGGTGTAGTGATGCTGAGTGCCACCATATTTCTGCCGACCATCGCGCTATTGGCCGTGGTCATGCTGCCGGAACGCAAGGTCGGACTGATCCGCGCAATCAGTATCGCTGCGGCTGCAGGCTCGTTGGCGCTGGTCGTCTTGATGTGGAGCGGCTTCGAGCATCGTGATGGCTTCCAGTTCGTCGAGCGCCTGAGCTGGATCGAGAGTCTCGGCGTCAGCTACGCGGTGGGTGTGGACGGCCTGTCCCTGCCGTTGATAGCGCTCACCGCGGTGCTGTTCCTGGCGGCGTTCGTGTTCTCGATGGGCGAGCACCACCGAGTAAAGGAGTACCACGCTTGGTTTCTGTTCCTGGAAACGGCCTGCCTCGGCGTGTTCGCAGCGCTCGACCTGTTCTTGTTTTACATCTTTTGGGATCTGACCCTGGTCGGCATGTATTTCATCATCGCGATCTGGGGCCACGAGAGAGCGCGGGCCGCCGCCTTCACCTTCTTCCTGTACACCTTCGTCGGCTCCATGGCGTTGCTGCTTGGAATCATCGGGCTGTACCTGGCCAGCGAGCCGCTCACCATGGATATGGCCACCCTGGTCGAACGCAGACCCCTCGGCGAGGCCGCCGGCTGGCTGCGGGAGTTGGTGTTTTTCGCGCTCCTGATCGGGCTCGGCATCAAGACCCCCGTGGTGCCGGTGCATGGCTGGCTGCCACCCGCCCACGTGGAGGCACCCTCCGCCGGCTCGCTGATCCTGGCGGGCATCCTGCTCAAGATGGGCACTTACGGCTTGTTCCGGATCATGCTGTCCATGTTCCCCGGTGTGGTCTCTGATCACGCCCTGCTGCTGGTGGTCATCGGAATCGTCAGCGTGATCTACGGCGCCTTGGCGGCCCTGGCACAGACCAACGTCAAGCGCCTGATCGCCTATACCAGCGTCAACCACATGGGCTACATCGTGCTGGCTGTGGGCGCCCTCGCCATGGCCGGCGGAGGTCTGGAGTCCTCGCGAACCCTGGCAACCAACGGCGCCGTGCTGCAGATGGTTTCCCACGGTCTCATCACCGGGTCCCTGTTCCTGCTGGCGGGTGTGTTGTGGCGGCGAGGTGAAACCTTCGAGCTGGGCGAATACGGGGGCCTCGCGCGAACGGTTCCGGTCTTCGCCGGCATGATCGGCTTTGCCGCTTTTGCGTCACTCGGCCTGCCGGGACTGTCCGGATTCGTGGCCGAGTTCCAGATTTTCGTGGGCACCTTTGGGATCGTTCCCTGGGCCGCCGTGATCGCGGCCAGTGGCATCGTGCTGACCGCAGGGCTGTTCATCTGGACGCTGCAGCGCCTCATCCTCGGTGAGTTGCCGTCGCGATGGGCAACCCAGGCCGACATGACCTGGCACGAACGACTCGCCATCGGGCCCTTGTTGGCCCTAGTTCTCCTGATCGGGCTGATGCCCTCGTGGATCATCGGCGTGATCAGCACCTTCAGCGAGTGGCTGGCGCACGCGACGATGCCGTGACCGGCCATGCCACTAGGCTCTATCGTCCCAATTCTGATTCTGCTGGTAGGCGCCGTATTGGCGCTGGTGATCGGCATCTTCCTGCCACGCCGACGCCAGACCTGGAACGCTGCCCTTGCCGGCATCGCGGTGTTGCTCGCCATGGCCTTCGCCGCCCGCGAACTGGTCGATCCACCCGGCGCGGTATTTCATCGCACCTTCATGGCAGATGCCCCGCTGCTCTGGACCAGCCTCGTGGTCATGGCGACGGTCTTGTTGGTGGGCGTAGTGTCGGTAGCAGTTTTTCGCAATGACCAACGGGAGGCGGAGTACTACGCGCTGCTCATGTTCAGTGGCCTGGGCGCGATCATGCTGGCCGGCGCCAACGACGTGATGGAGATCGTCATGGGCGTGCTGCTGACATCGGTCGCCAGCTACGCCATGGTGGCCTATCGCCGCAGCAACAAGATGGCGCTGGAAGCACTGCTCAAGTACTACCTGTTCGGCGCCCTCACCAATATCGGCCTCATCTTCGGGCTGCTGCTGCTGTACGGGCTCACCGGTAGCACCCTTCTGGACCAGATCGGCCAAGCGCTGACGGTGGAACGACAGCCCGCGCTGGCGCTGGCGCTGGTGCTGGTCGTGGTTGGGCTGGGCTTCAAGGCGGGCTACGTGCCCTCGCACTTCTGGATCCCGGATACTTACCAGGGCACTACCATTCCGGTGGCCGCGTGGCTTTCGGTCGCCGCGAAGATCGCCGCTCTGCTCGCGCTTTGGCGGGTCACCCGCGCGGTCCCGGCGACAATCTTCGATTGGCCCACGCTGCTCGCCGCGGTGTCGGCAGTGACCATGACCTGGGGCAACATCGCCGCGCTGGGGCAAGACGACCTGCGGCGCTTGCTCGCCTACTCCACCATCGCCCAAGCCGGCTACATGCTGATGGGTGTGATCGCCGCTCCGCAAAGCGGGCTGGCGCTGCAGGGGCTGCTCTACTACTTCCTCGCCTACATGCTGGCGAATGTGGGTGCTTTCGCCGTGATCGGGGCGACGGGTAGCACGGATCGCGAGGCGAATCGGGGACTGGCACGCCAACACCCTGCCCTTGCCATCGCCATGGTGATCGCGCTGCTGTCGCTGACTGGCATACCGCCGCTTGCCGGATTCGTCGGCAAGTTCATGCTGTTTGCTGCCACCTTCGAGGCCGGCTTGGTTTGGCTCGCCGTGCTCGCCCTCATGAACTCCGCTTTGTCGTTGTTCTACTACCTGCGTGTGTTGGCGCCGATGTTCCTGGGCGAGCCGGCGAGTGGCCCTGGGGTCGAGCGGTGGTCGGCCGCTGTCGCCTACCTGTGCACGGCAGCCTCGGTGGGTGCTGGCCTGGCCGCGTTCCTGATCATCTGACGCCCGAGCGCGGCTGCACGCATCCCAACAGGAGTCCCACCAATGGATGCTTTCCTGCGCCTGACGGGAGCCTTGAACGTAGCCTCGTTGCTACAACAAAGTGCCCAGCAGGTAGGCGGTCAATCCCGTAAACACATAGCCAATCAGAATCAGGAGCCCGTCGCAGGCCATGAGACCGAGCCCCAAGGCCAGGATCCCCACTGCAGGAACCGCGACCGGGTGGTACATCAGGGCGAGCGGAAAGAAGCTGAGTGCCAAAAGGGCGGCTGCGGCGGTGACGATCACCCGATTCGCCGACCCCGCGGAGAACAACATCAGCCGTGGTCTCAACAGACGGTCGATCCACTCCAGCCAAGGCCGTAGCTTTCCCACCCCGCGCTCGAACCTTCGACGTCTGATCCCCCGTCGGCGCACCAGCTCGGGGAGCCATAGGGCACCGCCGCCGAGAAGGGATTGCCCGAGGGCGATCAGAATCAGGGTCCCGGCCGTAATCGACAGGCCTGGGCTGGCGCCGATCCCTGGTACTGCGGCGGGCAAGCTGAAGACGATCAACGGCAGGCCCAGCGAGCGGTGCTGAAAGGACTTCAAGAAGTCGTTGATCGAAACCACGTCCAGGCGACCACTATGTTCGAGATCGTCAAGCACAGTTTTCAAAGAAGCCTCATCGGACGCCATCGCAATCATCTCCTGATGGTCGAGGGTCGAGGTGCAACTCCTTTGGCTATTCCGATCTCCGCACCTCGAACGCCATCATCACGTTCTAAGGAAGCTCTCTCGCACTAGCGCGTGTGTGACGCGTTCATGCCTCTTCCTAAACGGCCGCATGCATCCAAGGTTCCCGCCGCAGTGTCTCGGGAACCTTTTTGCCAAGGCTCCGTTGATCGGCACGAGATCCACAACAGGCGGAGAGGCCTTGTGTCGCTATGTACAACATCTTCTACATCATCGGCGTGATCGTCGTAATTCTGGCCGTGCTTTCCTTGCTTGGCCTGGTCTGATCTGCCGATCTGTCTCGAGAAACGCGTGAAACATTGACCTGCCCGTCGTGGCAAGTCCCGGAGGAGATCTGATGAATCCACCAACCAACGCCGGCTCTGGCAGTAATGATAGCACCGAGGCCGCAAAGGAGAGGGCGGAACACTTGGGCGAGCGAGTCCAAGAAAGGGCCGCCGACTTGAAGCATCAAATTCGCGAGTCCGCGCACGACATGCGCAACCGCGCTCGAACAGCCGCCGACGACCAGAAGAACCTGGTGGCCGAGCGGGTGGGCGGTTTCGCCCACGCAGTACGTACAGCGTCGGACGATCTGCGCGATCAAGGCCAGCCCGTGGTGGCCGAGTACTCGCGCCACTTGGCGGAAGGTCTGGAGCACATGGCGCAATCCCTCAGCCGGCGCGACATGGAAGACCTCGTGGAAGGCGTGGAGGACTTCGCCCGCCAGCGCCCGGTGGCGTTCGTCGGGGGTGCCATGGCCGCTGGCTTCGCCCTCGCCCGCTTCATGAAGAGCTCTTCGAGTCGGCACCACCGTGAGGAGCCCTTTGGGCGCCAAAGGCCTTACAGCCCCGGGGCCCCGATGACGCCGACCCCAGCCGGCACGGCGGGCGGGCAGACGGCGCCGTCCACAGCGGGCGCCTATGGCGCCTCGGCGCCAGGCGTGTCCGCAACCGAGAGCGGAGCCCCCGAGTCACGTACCAGCCGGAGCGCGACAGGTGAAGCCCGCTCGCCAAGTGGCCAAGGGGCGGCGACGCCAGGCGTGTCCGCATCCGAGAGCGGAGCCCCTGGCGCGAGATCGGTTGGCACCGCAACGGCGGACGTGGAAAAGGAGTCACCCAATGCAAAACGCTGATAACCGCTCATTGAAAGAGCTTTTCACCGACCTGACCGAGAGCGTATCGACCATGCTCCGCAAAGAGGTGGAGCTGGCCCGCGCCGAGACTTCGGAGAACGTGAACAAAGCTTTGATGGCGACGGGCTCGATCGCGGCCGGCGCCATTCTGGGGCTAGCGGCCCTGATCGTCCTGTTGCAGGCGCTGGTGCTGGCGTTGACCGAGATGGGGTGGGGCCCCGCGCTCTCCGCACTGGTCGTAGGCGGCGTGGTGGCGATTATCGGCTTCATCCTGATCTCCGCGGGCATGAAGAACCTGAAGGCAAGCAGCCTCGCGCCCACTCGCACCACCGAGGCACTCAAGCGAGACGCGAACATGGTTAAGGAGCAGGTTCGATGAGCACCAAATACGATACCAATCCCGGCTCGAAGTCAGCCGACGAAGTCCAGCGAGAAGTGCGCGAATCCCGGGCGCAGGTAGAGGAAACCCTGGAGGCGATCCAGGAGCGGCTATCACCGGGGCAGATGTTCGATCAGGCCGTGCACTACCTGCGCAGCAGCGGTGGCAACGATTTCGTCCGCAACTTCGGCGCAACCGTGCGTGACAACCCCGTACCCGTCGCCCTGCTGGGCACCGGGCTGGCGTGGCTGATGCTGTCCAAGCCCCGTCCGCAACGTCCCAACTACTACGATGATGAAGAGTGGGACGAAGAGCGGGTGGGCGACTACCCAGAGTACGAGAGCGACTATCGCACCGGCTACTACCCCCCCGGTTACTACGCTGCCGAGCACGACGATGAGGTCGTGTTCGACGACGAGGCAGTATTCCGCGACCGGCCGCCGGGCACCCAAACGACGGCAGGCGCGGAACCGGGCGGGAGCACCGAAGAGGGCTTCTCCGATCGCGCCAAGGAGTCCGCCGAGAGTGCACGCCACAAGGCAGAAGAGCTGCGGGCGAGAGCTCAGGACTCTGCGCACGGAATCAAGGAAGGCGCCCAGGAAAAAGCCCGCGACTGGGGCAGCGCCGCTCGCGAGACCTCTCAGGAGTGGCGTGCCGGGGCCCGTTCCGCCGCCGACCGAGGACGCGCACGCGCGCGCCGCCTGGGCGCCGGGACACGACAACGGGTGAGCGATGCCGCCAGTCACGTGCGTCATGGCGCCCGAGACGCACAGGCCCGAGCCGGCTACTACGGTCGCCGGGTGCAGCGCGGCTTCCTGGACACCCTGCAAGATCAACCCCTGGTTCTGGGCGCCTTTGGTCTGGCAGTGGGAGCAGCGATCGGCGCTGCCTTGCCGGCCACGGAGACCGAAGACGAGTGGATGGGCGACACCCGCGACCGACTCAAGAACCGGGCTGAGCGGCTGAGCCGGGAGCAGCTGGAGAAGGCGCGGGCAGCCGGTCAGGCGGCCTATGAGGCCGCGCTGGAGGAAGCCGAGAGGCAGGGACTCACGCCTGAAGGCGCCATGCGCGCGGCCGAGGCAGCGGAACGCAAAGCCGAAAGCGTCGCCGACGCCGCCAGCCAGGCGGCCAAGTCCGAGGCAGAACGGCAGAAGGTCGGCCAGTCGAGCCAGACGCCGTCGGTCTAACGACTCCGTCTGCAATCGCAGCCCCCGGCCGTTGTTGGCAGCAGCGGTCGGGGGTTCTTAGTCAGGGTGCTCACGCATCCAACTCATCCGGAATCGCTCATGTCAAGCTCGTCCCCCCGTGGTCGCGAGGCCGACCGCCCGTCGCAGATCCCGAAGTCCGGTTGGCGCGACATCTTGATCCGGACCAAGAACGAGGTCACTGCGGACCACGTCTCGATGATCGGTGCCGGCGTCGCGTTCTATGGTCTGCTGGCGTTGTTTCCCGCTATCGCGGCCACCCTATCGATCTGGGGGCTGGCCTTCGACTCCCAGCAGCTACAGCAGCAGATCGACACCATCAGCGCCTTCCTGCCCCAGCAGGCGGCAACGCTGGTGAGGGATCAGGTGAGCCAGGTGGCAGCCAATGCCGGTGGCCTCAGTCTGGCGGCCAGCGGCGGCATCCTGCTCACCCTCTACAGCGCCTCCAAGGGGGTCAAGGCGCTGATCGAGGGCCTGAACATCGTCTATGACGAAGAGGAAAAACGCGGGCTCATCAAGCTGAATCTCGTCGCGCTCGGCCTCATGCTGGCGGTGATCGTGGCCATGTTGGCGGCGCTCGGCTTGATCATCGTGGTGCCGGCGCTGCTGGGCAATCTCGGCCAAAGCCCACTGGTGCAGACCACCATCAGTCTGCTGCGCTGGCCCGTCCTCACCGTGGGCGCCATGGTCATTCTGGCGGTGCTCTACCGCTATGGTCCCAGCCGGGATCGGCCCAGGTGGCGTTGGGTGAGCTGGGGCGCTGCCATCGCGACCGTGGTCTGGATCCTGGGCTCGATCGCCTTTTCGCTCTACGTGCGTAACTTCGGGAGCTACAACGAAACCTACGGCTCCATCGGCGCGGTGATCATCTTGCTGATGTGGCTCTGGCTGTCGGCGTGCATGGTTCTGCTGGGCGCCGAGGTCAACGCCGAGATGGAGCATCAGACCGAGCGCGACTCCACCACGGGCGAACCACGGCCCATTGGCAGCCGCGGCGCCCACGTCGCAGACGACGTCGGTCAGGTGCCCTGACCTCCCTTCCGCCTCTGGCGTGACTCCCCATTGACGCCAACCTTATTGACGCCAACCATCGGTCGCTTCCGATCGTCTGCCCCGGAACTATGGCAACGAGCCCGCGTTGACCCAGATACGACGCCGGCGTCGCCAGTAGAGGCCACGCCGCTGCGGCGCCCAGAGCTTGCACTCGACGGGGCCCATTCCCGTGCCGACGGCGCCCTCGGTGGCGGAGTCGAGTAGCAACGATGGACGGCGTCCCCAACCTTTAATGGCGGCAGCACTAGGCGGCGACCCACGCCGCACCGGACTCGTCCGCCGAGGAGAAACTGGAGCAGCTATGACCACCAAAGATCAGAAACGTCCGACCTTCGATTTCCACGATCAGCAGATGACCCGCGGCCATGGCGGCGAATGGCATCAGGAGGCGCACGGCAAGACCCCCGTGCTGACCACCAATCAGGGAATTCCCGTCGCCGACGACCAGAATTCCCTCAAGATCGGCGAGCGTGGCCCCACGGCACTGGAGGATTTCCACTTTCGGGAAAAGATCTTCCATTTCGACCATGAACGCATCCCCGAACGGGTGGTACATGCCCGTGGTATGGGGGCGCACGGCTATTTCGAGAACTACGACTCCCTGAGCGACGTCACCCGCGCCGACCCATTTCAGCACGCTGGGCAAAAGACCGAAGTTTTCGTGCGCTTTTCCACCGTCGCGGGCAACAAAGGCTCGGCCGACCTGGCCCGCGACGTGCGCGGATTTGCGGTCAAGTTCTACACCAAGGAAGGCAACTGGGACCTGATCGGGAATAACATCCCGGTATTCTTCATTCAAGACGCGATCAAGTTCCCGGATCTGATCCATGCCGCCAAACAGGAGCCCGACCGCGGCTTTCCCCAGGCTCAGACCGCGCACGATAATTTTTGGGACTTCATGTCGCTCACGCCGGAAAGCATGCATATGGCGATGTGGATCATGTCCGACCGGACCATCCCGCGCTCCTTCCGATTCATGGAAGGCTTTGGCGTGCACACCTTCCGTTTCGTGAATGCCAAGGGCAAGTCGACCTTCGTGAAGTTTCACTGGAAGCCGAAGCTCGGCCTGCAGTCGGTGGTGTGGAATGAAGCGCTGAAGCTAAACGGCGCCGACCCGGATTTCCACCGCCGCGATCTGTGGGACGCCATCCAGGCCGGTGACTATCCGGAATGGGAGCTCGGGCTGCAGCTGTTCGACGAGGACTTCGCCAACCGCTTCGATTTCGACGTCCTGGATGCCACCAAGATCATTCCCGAGGAAGATCTGCCGGTGCGCCGCGTCGGTCGCCTGGTGCTCGACCGGGTGGTGGACAACTTCTTCGCCGAGACCGAGCAGGTTGCCTTCTGTACCCAGAATGTGGTGCCGGGAATCGACTTCAGCAACGACCCGTTGCTGCAGGGGCGAAACTTCTCCTATCTCGACACCCAGCTCAAGCGCCTGGGCAGCCCCAACTTTCACGAGATCCCCGTCAACGCGCCTCGCGGCTGCCCGTTTCACAACTTCCAGCAGGACGGCCACATGCGCATGGCCATCAATAAGGGGCGCGCCAACTACCAGCCCAACTCCTGGGGCGAAGGTCCGCGCGAGAAACCCAAAGTCGGGTTCACCCATTATCCCAGCGAGGAAAGCGGCCCCAAGCTGCGCCTTCGCGCCGAGAGCTTTGCCGACCATTACAGTCAGGCGCGGCAGTTCTACGTGAGTCAGACCGAGGTCGAGCAGGGGCATATCGCAGCGGCTCTAACCTTCGAGCTCAGCAAGGTGGAAACGCCCGCGATCCGCAGCCGCGTGGTCAGCCATCTGCGCAACATCGACGACGGCCTGGCCAGCAAGGTGGCGCAGGGGCTGCGCTTGAAGGAGATGCCGGATCCGGCGCCGGCCGCCGTGCCCACCCGCAAAGACCTGAAGGAGTCACCGGCACTCAGCATCATTCTCAATGGCCCCGAGTCCTTCCAGGGCCGCAAGGTGGGCGCGCTGGTCACGGACGGTGCCGACGCCGACCTGATCAAGCGCTTGCAGGCCGCGCTGAAGAAGGAAGGCGCCATGCTCCAGTTCGTAGCACCCATGGTGGGTGGCATCGAAGCCAGCGATGGTAGCTGGATTGAAGCGGACGAAAAGATCGACGGTGGCCCGTCGCTGCTGTTCGATGCGGTCGTCCTGCTGCCCTCAGCGGAAGGGGCCAAGCTGCTGGCTGACGAGCCAACGGCCCGGGACTTCGTGGCTGATGCGTTCGCGCATCTGAAGTTCATCGGCCATGTGGAGGCGGCCAAGCCGCTGCTGCAGAAAGCCTCGGTGCTCGAGCATCAGGACGAGGGATTTATCGCGCTCGGCTCGAAGGACGATGTGGAGACTTTCGTGTCGGCGTGCCAGAAACTGCGCTACTGGCAGCGGGAATCCCGTATCAAGCCAGTCTGACGCGCCCGGGAGACGCGAGGGTCCGTCGCTCCACCGGCGGCGGTCCCTCTCTTGCAGATCGACCAAAACACCCGGTCAGACCAAGCGTCGGGTGCATCGGCGCCAGCGTGATTCACTTTTCTTTTCCGGGGTTGAACTATGGTTGAACTATGGTTGAACTGTCGGACGGCGGATCAAGCCGCGCGCAAATCCGCCCTCTCGAGGCGACAAGGCACCGATCAGCACGATCACGCGCGCCGGGCATAGCGGAGCGGCTGCGCCTCGTCCCCTTCCACTTCGCGCTTCAACGCGGCCCGCGCGCGCGACAGTCGCGAGCGGACGGTACCGACCGGCACCTCCAGCGCCGAGGCTGCGTCGTCGTATGCCATCCCCTCCATCGCCACCATGAACAGCACCTCCCGATGCTCCTGGCTCAGGCGCTCGAAGGCTCGACGCACCTCGACCAGGTCCATGTGCGATTCTTGATCACCCGGAACGGAGGGCTCCCGGTAGCTGTCCAGCGTGACCAGGTTGATACGCCGCCACGCTTGCCGTCGGTCGCTGATGAACGCGTTCTTGAGGATTGCGAACAGCCAGGCACGAACGCTGCTCCCTGGGCACCATTGGCCGGCGTGGGTAACGGCGCGCAGCAGACACTCCTGCACCATGTCGTCCGCAAGGTCTGGGTCCCGCGCCAAATGTCGCGCCCACCGGCGCAGGTGCGGAATCTCCGCTTCCAGCAGATCGAGTACCGGCGGCCGGGCAACTTCCCCGGGGGAGTTTAGTTGTGGGCTTGTATTTTCTTGGGCGTGCACTGTGTCCTCCTGGAGCCGCAGCGCGATTCCGAGTCATCGCCAACCAATCCGGAGGTGGTGGCGCACATCCTTGATAGGGGCCGCATGCGGAGGTAACGGATCAGTTGCTCCGCGGGCCCCACTTGCGAATCCAATAGGACGAGTCGGCGCTATCGGCCTCACCACGACACTACCGCGCTTGCTCGCGGCGTGGCGCCGTCACTTCAGGAAGGGCTTGATGCGCTGCTACAGGACGCATAAGCAGTTACTGTTTTTTCCTCCTGACTGACCCCAGCACTTGGAAAAACCGAGCCGACTCGCTCTGGTGCTGGTCTGAGAACGAAGCGTCAACTACATCCGTGACTCTTGAACCGCTGTTGCAAACGCTTCTTCCCGCAATCCTCGAAAGGAATTATCGCGAAGATGTTCGTGTGATTTCAGTATTGGCGATTGCAGTGCAGCATTACAGCCGGCCCATGTCGTGGGTTGTTGTCGCTTTTCGTCCCACATGGGCTGTGATCTAAGTGCATTGGCGCGCTGGTTTGTAAGCGCAAAGGGTCAGTTAGTAGAAGGCAGCGCCGCTGAAGGCGGCCAGTTGTCTTCTCTGCAGAAGATTCAGGCCCGCCTTCGGGCACGCGTTGTCGCAGCAGCAGTTGGACGAGTAATCTGACGGTGGGTCCACGCTCGACCGTGGCCACCGTCAGATTGCTAGTCGGCTTTATGTAACAGCACCTTTGGCTGAACGTGGACCGAAAATCAGCCATGCTATGAAGCCGATTATCGGCAGCAGGACGATGACTACCACCCACAGCACCTTGCTACCGGTCGACGCTGTGCTTCCAAAGACGTTGATCAGCGCCCAAATGTCCAGAGCCAGGACGATCAGACCAAAAAGACCTTCTAACATGATGAATCTCCGTAGTTGTTCAGTCTTATTAACTCAACAGAGGCCGAGTAGTTTCACGTCGTCGCTACCCGGGCCGGGAGTGGGTCGAATGCTGCCAGGCAATGGAACCGAAACGAGACTGGAGCGTTAAAGCATCCGTCCCCCTGTTGGGCCAAAGATGGGCTTTGGGCGCTTTTCCAGGCCCAAACCAGCTGATGCCGAATAGCTGCCTCAGCGGTCCTGCAACGCCTTCACGGCATTGAATCCGCCGCGCCGCAATTCCTCGGCGAGCGGAACATTGCCATCTCGCATGAGCTCCTCGAGCGCCGCCAGCTCGGCGTTGCGCTGCACCCCGAGAGCCGCTAACAAGGTGCCTGCTCGGAGGTAATAAGCGATGAAAGGCCCGCCTTCCTCCGGCGCGCCGTCGTAGAGCACCTCGTCGAAGTCGCTCGCGTGTCCCACGTAGTACAGGGCGATTTGCTGCGCCGACCAGAAGAACGGGACGCCGTCGAACACCCCGTCCGCCCCCAACATGTTGCGGGCGGCACGGGCCCCGTGCTGGCAGGCGACGCGCCAGTGCTCGATCCGCACCGCCTCGCCAGTGGCCGCAAGCGGGAATCTGGCCACGTCACCCGCGGCGTAGAGCCCGGGCGCCATCCGCAACTGCGCGTTGACGCTCAGGCCGCCATCGGCGTCGGTGGCGAGATCCTCCACCATGTCCGAAGCCGGCTGGACACCGATCCCGACCAGCGCGGTGCCGGCCGGGATTCGCCGATCATCGTCGAGCACCACTTGCTCGAGGCCTCGGTCGCCCTCGAAGGCGCGGATCTTGCGCCCGAGATAGAGGTCGACGCCGAGCTCGGCCTGGATCCCCCGCAGACGCTCCGCTACACGTTGACCAAATAGATTCTCGAATGGAAGCGGCTCGGGCGCGACCAAGTTCACCGGCACGCCCTGCTGGCGCAGGCTCCAGGCGCTTTCGAAGGCGATGAAGCTGCCCCCCACGATAACCACGGGTGGCCGAGCCTTCGCGCGCTGCTTCAGCAGATCCATGTCGGCGCGCGAACGCAGCATGATGACGTCGTCCAGCTCTGCACCCGGGACGTCGAGACAGCGAGGCTTGGCACCGGTGGCGATCAGCGCCGCGTCGTAGTCGATGGTGGCGCCGCCTTCGAGACTCACCCGTCTAGCTTCGGCGTTGATCCCGGTGATCCGGCATTCGAGCCAGAGCTCCACCTCGCGAGCACGCCACCACTCAGTCGAGCGCAGATGGAAGGGCGCCGGCAGGTCGGCATCCTGCAACAGCTCCTTGGACAGCAAGGTCCGGTCGTAGGGCGGTTCCGACTCCTCGTCGATCACGACGATGCGCCCACGGAAGCCTTCCTCCCGCAGCGTGATGGCCGCTTGCGCGCCGGCAGCCCCGGCGCCGCAGATGACGAAGGTTCGGGAATCTCTCTCGCTGTCCGCAGCCCAGGGCCGCGACGGCTTGGGTGTTGGCTTGACATAGACCAGCCCCATGACGACTCGCGTCGGGAAGAGAGGAAGCGAATCGAGGGCGGGGGGCTCCAGGCAGGCACCATCGATTGCGTCGAAACACGAGTGATGCCAGGGGCACACGACGCGGCCGCGATGCAGCACGCCTTCGACCAAGGGAGCGCCATAGTGCGGGCAGCGCGCGCCCAGCGCCCGGATGCCAGCGCCGTCGCGGACGATGAGAAGGGGCTCCTCGTCGACGATGACTTCGGTCATGGAGTCGAAAGGGAAATCGTCCAGGAGGCCGACAATGCGTTCCGGATCTGAGCTCATGTTTCCTTCCCTCTCCGCTACTGCTCCATGTACGCGGAGTCGAGCACCGGCGTTCCTGTCCGCACTCCTTTAGCTGACTCGACCAGCGAGGTCGCGAAATTGCGTGACCCGAAGCCAACGCTCACGCCAACGCCTGCTGGGTCGACCTCGACCGGCCATTTGCTCTGAAGCGGCGGGCGGGCGTACCCCCGCGTGCAGGGACGGGTTCACCGGGCGCGCGGCGTGGCGAAAGACGGTGGATCGCTGGCCGGAAAGGATTCATCGGAAGCTTCGTCCACTTCGGACCAATCCTCCGGTCTGATGGCGGCGGATTCAGGACCTGCCGGTCTCGCCGAACCATAGTGGGCATCGAGCTCTTTGCGAACCCTGCTCTGGCGACCGAGTGCCCTTTGCTTGGTCCCCCCGGGACTGGCTTCGTCCTGCTGTCGCCGACTTCCGATCGCCGCAGCAATGGCCAGCAATGCCGCAGCGGCCGCTAGCGTCGTCAGGATTGCGGTGAGTATGCGCCGCATGGTCATTCCTCCCGGACCGCGCCCGAATTGCTCGATTGCTCCCGCCGGCGCAGGCGCGGCACGTGCCCGGCGCGATGCCGCCCAGCACTTGGAGAGCATCGGAGACGACTATGGGCGGAAGAATCTCGCGGCAGTCACGGCCACCCCCAGGGCTTCCCCAGATAGCCGACGACCCGCTGGTAGCTTGCCCGAAGCGTTCGGCAAGATAGAAACAATGGCGGATTACGCTTCGCTAATCCGCGTTACGCGCTGCGCTTCGCCTACCCAAAACCAAACATAAGCGTAGGGTGCATTAGCGAAGCGTAATGCACCGTTCAACGCCGCAATTGGACGGTGGGTTACGCTGCGCTAACCCACCCTACGCGCCGCGCTTCGCCTACCCAAAACCAAACATCAGCGTAGGGTGCATTAGGGAAGCGTAATGCACCGTTCAACGCCGCAATTGCACCACTCGGCGCCGAAAGCATGGGGCGGCGTACCGGCCGGCAACATCAAGCGCGCTGGGAGTAGCTGGCGGCTGGTACCGGCGCACCTTCAATTTCCCGCTTCAAGGCGAAGCGTGCACGCGACAAGCGTGAGCGGATGGTCCCGATTGGGACACCAAGCGCAGCTGCCGCGTCCTCGTAGGGCATTCCCTCCATCGCCACCATAAACAGGACTTCGCGATGCTCTTCACTCAGGCGCTTGAAGGCGCTTCGCACCTCGACCAG
>CAZLYT010000295.1:0-2688 GCA_964563515.1 uncultured Candidatus Competibacteraceae bacterium
TGAACGCCGAGAGTTCGTGGAAAAAGGCCTTGCCCGTCGCCCTGGCCGTTGCCAAGGCCTTCGGAAGCAAGCTGCACCTGGTGAGCGTCGTGCCGGGATTGGGGTCCGGCATCGTGGCCAGCTACTTCCCGGAAAACTACGAGGAGAAGATGCTGGCAGAGGCCGAGAAGCACCTGGAGGACTTTGCCGCCAAGCACATCCCAGCAGGCGCGGACTACCAGGTGCATTTGGCGCACGGGTCGATCTATCACGAAGTGCTTCGAATTGCGGAAGCTCACAACTGCGATCTGATCGTCATGGCCTCGCACCGGCCAGAGCTTGCCGACTATCTACTCGGGCCCAACGCAGAGCGCGTGGTCCGCCACGCCAACCAGTCCGTGATGGTGGTGCGAGACTGAAGCAGTTGGGCGATGTCGGCTTGCTGAGGGCACCGCCCACGGTTCTTTCGCACCTTGGCCGCACCGGCAACCGGATAGTGCGCCGCTCTCCCGCGACAGCGTATTCTGAGCGTGTCATCCCCGGGACATCGAGGAAGGTGCATTAGCGAACACCTAATGCACCGTTCCACAGCTCGGATACCGATCCGATCGCACCGCCCCCAGCACGGCATCGAGATCCATCCGCCGCCGGATACGACCGGCGTCGCAGGAAGTCGCAGGAAGTCGCAAGAACTGGAATCAGATTCCAGAACCGTGCAGCCTCGGATACCTTGGGTTACCCTATGGCCACGAGCCCGACCCGGGCCGAGTCTGGAAACTGGGGTAGGAAACTGATCATGGCTGCGAAATCTACGACCGCTGAGCGAGGCCGGCCGCGACGTCGGACGGGGGCCGCTGGCAGGGCGGCACCAGCGGGGCAGGTCCAGTCCCTCAGCCGCGGTCTGCTGCTGCTGGAGGCTGTTGCCGAGGCCGAGGAAGGGGTGTCCCTGTCAGATCTTGCCATGCAGGTCGGGCTGGCGCCGTCCACCACTCACCGCTTGCTGAACACTCTCGAGCAGCGCGGATTCCTGCAACAAGACATGGCGCCCGGCCGCTGGCACATCGGTGTGCAAGCCTTCCACATCGGCAACGCCTTCCTGAACGGCCGCGACTTCGTAGCGCAATCGCGGCCGTTCCTGGTTCGCCTCATGGAAGAGTCCGGTGAAACTGCCAACCTGGCGGTAGAAGACGAAGGTCAGGCAGTGATACTTGCCCAGGTGCAGTGCCGGGAGATGATGCGCATGATGGTGCCGCTGGGTAGTCGTTCGCCCATGCATGCCTCCGGCGTGGGCAAGGCCTTGCTCGCGTGCATGAGCGACAAGCAGGTCACCGCGCTGCTGCATCGGCACGGACTTGCGGCCATCACCGAGCATTCCATCCGTAGTCCTGAAGTCTTGCGGAAGGAGCTGGACGTCACTCGAGGCCGAGGTTGGGCTTATGACGACGAAGAGCACGCCCTCGGTCTGCGCTGCGTGGCCGCGACCGTCCATGACGAGCATGGTCAGGCGGTGGCAGCGATCTCGTTGTCCGGTCCGCGCTCTCGTATCCCCGACGAACGTGTTGCCAGCCTGGGACGCCTGGCGGCCGACATCGCCGCCGATGCCACGCGCAAGCTCGGAGGTCATATTCCGACACCTGACGATCGCAAAAGGGCTGCGCTCTAATACGCAGGCTCCATCCAAAATCCCATAACTCATTGTTGCTCATTTAATTATGTTCTCACCCAGAATCCGCCCTTGGCTTCTGTTTGTAAGAGCGGCGCGCGCCGCGATGGGGCCCCCCGCGCCCCCCGTCTACCCAGGCACGGGAAGGCGCGCGCTCGCACGCCATCGCAACTGGCATGGCTCATACATCTTCGACTCCCCAAGCTGCGCGACGACGCGCTACTGGAAGCTGGGCCGGACGCACTTTCCATCCGGGCCTCAGGCCACCCCCTAAGGGCGAGGGTATGGCTGAACGACGTACGCGAGCCCCGTCGGGCACCGCCCTGCGACCAGCTAGAGGGCGTGGCAAGACCAACGTCGTCACCATCGTCGATCGGGTCAGTGCAGCGATTACCGACCATCGACTTCCGCCTGGCACCAGGCTAGGCGAGGAGTACCTTTGCGGCATCTTCGGCGTCAGCCGCACTATCGTGCGGCAGGCTTTGCTACGGCTGGCGGACGAGAAGCTGGTGGTTCTGCAACGGCGGCGTGGTGCCTCGGTCGCTCAGCCGAGTGAGAAGGAAGCCAAGGACGTGTTCGAAGCGCGCCGGGTCGTGGAATGCGCCATTATCGCCAAGGTCGCCCGCACGGCAACCGCCGCGGACATCGCCAAGCTGCGCGCCCAGACCCGGCGGGAGCATGCTGCAGTCGCGGCCGGAACGCTATACACCGGTACGCCGAAGGGCACCCAGTTTCTCAGCCAGTTTCACGCGCTGATCGCGGACATTGCTGGCAACAGCGTGTTGGCGGAGTTGCTGCACGCATTGAGCTCGCGAACGTCGGTCATAGAACGCTACTACGACACCACCATGACGCCTGCCGACTCCGCTGGCGAGCACGCAGCACTCTTGGCGAGCATTGAGGGTCACGATCCGGAAAGTGCCTCCCGGCTCATGGCCCAGCACTTGGCGCACATCGAATCCTGTCTTCACCTGCGCCGTGCGGACACCTCGACCGTGGATGTGGGCTCTGTGCTCGGTGATGATTCGACCTCCTAGCGCTGGCTC
>CAZLYT010000296.1:0-21890 GCA_964563515.1 uncultured Candidatus Competibacteraceae bacterium
GCCAAGCTCTTTGCCTTTGGCCAGAAAGCGTGGATCGCGGGTGTAGCTGAGCAAGTGTTGGACGGTTGGCTCGAAGTAATCCCGCCGAGTAACCAGCAGGTCGTAGCGTTCACGGCCCAGGGGCACGAAACCGAGACCGAACTGGCGCGCGGCCGATGCCACACCGAAGCCCGCGTCCGCGCCGCCATTGAGGACCGCCATGGCCACCTCGTGCTCATTGCGGGCCGGCGCCGGCAATAGCTGTAGCGACCTTACTTTGATTCCCTCCGCCCCCAGTAGCGTACGGAACAGTCGGTGGCTGCCGGCACCCGGCTGGCGGTCGATCACTTTCACGTCGCGATCGACCAGGTCTCGTAAGCCTCCAATGTGCAGAGGATTGCCCGGCGGCAACATCAGACCCTGCTCGCGCCAGGCCCACTCGACCAGCACGAAGGGGACGCCTGGTAGTGCCGCGACGGCCGCTGCTACATTGAATTCCCCGCTCTCCGCGTCCAGTAGGTGCAGCCCCGTCACCGCAAGGGCGCCCTTGGCGAAGCGCTCGAGGCCATCGGTGCTGCCATTGAACAGGGTGGCGAGCTCGCAGCCAGATTCCCTGACCGCCCATTCCAGCAGCGGATCGTGGCTGCCCCCAATCACCGGCGGCCGCGCGCCACGCCCTTCCAGATCCTCCGCGCCATGGCTGTGCTCGTCTAGCCACTGGTCAATCAGGTTCTTGCGAAACAACCACTTGCCGGTGACCCGACTGCATGGAATCGCGCCGCGCTGCACAAGATCGTATACTTTGCGCTCTTTGATGCGCAGATATTCGGCCACCTCCTGGGTGGTCATCAGCTCTTGCACCATCTCACTCCCGGCGAGCGTCTCCCTAGGGCCAAGGCTGTTTGGTAACGCTCGGAGGACCAACCATGAAGATTAGTGCGCGAAACACCCTCAAAGGCAAGGTGGTGGATGTCAAACCCGGCGTCGTCAACACCGAGGTGGTGATGCAGCTTGCGGGTGGCGAGCAGATCGTTTCCATGATTTCCAAGGATTCCGCCGATCGCCTCGGCCTCGCGCCGGGCAAGGAGGTATTTGCGGTGATCAAGGCCACCAGCGTCATGGTGGCCACCGACTGAGCTCGGTCGCGCAGCCTGCGGGCGAGAGCCGCGGGCTCTTGGAAGGGCGGCCTCCTCACGGTCGTGTTCGGGGCCACTAGGCTCCAGGTCGTCCGCCCGACCTGGCAGGAGCACCATGACATGGCCTCGAACACCCGAGAGCGCGTCCTCGAGACCAGCCTGCTGCTTTTCAACGAGCTAGGCGAGCCCAATACCACCACCAATCACATCGCCGACGAGATGGATATCTCGCCGGGCAACCTCTACTACCACTACCGCAGCAAAGAGGACATCGTCACCCGCTTGTTCGATCGCTTCGAGCGGCGGGTGCTGGAGCTCCTGTCCGCGGTTCCCAAGCGACGCCTCGACATGGAGGACATGTGGCTGATTCTCCACCTGGCTTTTGAGCTGATCTGGGAGTACCGCTTCATCTATCGCGATCTGGACAACCTGCTGGGCCGCTACCGCAGCCTTCGGCGCCGCTTTGGTAGGCTGGTTGCCCGCCACATTGAGGTTTCGGTATCCGCTTGTCAGTCGCTGGTCGAGGCCAAGATCATGCACGCTACCCGGGAGGAGGTGGAGGTGGTGGGCCGCAATGTGGTGCTGGTCACCACTTATTGGTTGAACTTCGAAAATATCATCGAGCGCCAGGGCGTCGACGAGCAGGAGCGCTTCGCCCGCGGTTGCTATCAGGTGCTCTCGCTACTGGCACCGTTCCTGGAGCCGCAGTCGCGGGTCATGCTCAACGAGTTGGCGCGCCGCTATCTGGGCTAGGCGCCCGGCCCGGGCCGCAGCTCGAGCTGCTGCAGGTGCCGCTCCAGCGCTCGCAGCCGCTGCTTCAGGTCCTCGAGCTGGTCCGTGTCTGGCAGCCCTGCCGAGGCCCGCAGGGTATCGAGCCTCGACGCCAGGCAAGATCGCAACGACTCCACGGTACCAGCGCCCGCCGTCAGAATCCCCCCGACCATGCGCTCGGCCCGCTCCTCAGTCACCCGTTGCAGCCGGGCTTCTGCCAATCGACCTTCATCGGCGAGGGACTGCAGCCGTAGTGCGCCCACCCGGCGCAGCCAGGCGATGGCGCCGACACCGGCCAGCAGAATGTCGCGGGCGTTGAGCCTTGCGGCTGTATGGTGGGCAGGTTGGGCAAGAGGGGTTGTGCGGGTCATTTAAAGCTCGAGGCGAAAACCGAAATGAGGTGGCGGCACGTATACGGCAGAGCCTAGGACACCTGCAAGTTGCTTGTTGCGCGTTATTTGCGGGCGTACAGTTGTGCGCTCATGTCTCCGCTGTCGCGAGCCTTGATACAGCGACCGCGGCGGCGTTCATTCGCGCGGTCGCCTTCACTCCGAATCAAGGGCAACGGCCCAGGAGCAGACCCTGAGTCAAGCGGCACGGTTGCACCGAGATCAGTCAGCAGCGCTTCTCGCTGCCACCGACGTGGACCAGGCCCGTGAGGTCATCGCCCGGGCACGGCGGGCCCAGCTCGACTGGGCCCAGGTGACGCCGGCCGAGCGCGCCATGCGGATGCTCGCGATGCGCGATCGAATCGTTCAGCAAGCCGATCACTTGGCTGAGGTCATCTCCGCCGATACCGGCAAGACGCGCATCGATGCGCTGGCCACCGAGGTCATTCCAGCAGCGCTCGCCACTGCCTACTACGCGCGCCGCAGCCCGCGGTTACTGCGTCCGCGCCGCCTGCGGCACAGCTCGATCCTGTTCGCCAACAAGCGCAGCACCCTGCATCGACTGCCGTGGGGCGTGGTGGGGGTTATCTCGCCTTGGAACTATCCGCTAGGGATCCCCATGCACGAGATCGTGCCCGCCTTGTTGGCCGGCAACGCGGTGATTTTCAAGACCGCGCCCGAAACCCTGAATGTCGGGCGGGCAATCGCGGAGCTGATGGCGGTTCCGGAGCTGCCGCCGGATCTGTTCGCGCTGATAGAGCTCGACGGTCCCGTGGCAGGCGATCTGTTCCTGAGTCCTGAAGGCGTCGACAAGCTCTTCTTCACCGGTTCGGTGGCGGTGGGCAAGATCCTGATGGAGAAAGCCGCCCAGACCCTGACCCCGGTCTCCCTGGAGCTGGGGGGCAACGATCCCATGCTGGTGTGCCCGGATGCACCCTTGCAGCGGGCGGTCAACGGCGCGCTATGGGCCGGATTGCAGAATAGCGGCCAGACCTGTGCTGGGGTCGAGCGCATCTACGTGCACCGCGAGATCTACCAAGCCTTCATGGCGCTCCTCAAACAGGCGGTCGAGGGACTTCGGGTGGGGCCGGATCGAGATCATGACGTCGACATCGGCGCCATGTGCACCACTCGTCAGGCCAGCAAGGTGCGGGAGCAGATCGCCGATGCCATCGCCCGCGGAGCGCGCGTGCACGCCCAGTCCGCGCTGGCGCCGGATCTGGACCAAAGTCGCTATCTGGCTCCCCTCGTGCTCGCGGATGTCGACCATCAAATGATCATCATGCGCGAGGAGACCTTCGGACCAGTGCTTTGCGTGATGGCGGTGGACGACATGGAGCAGGCGGTGGCGCTGGCCAACGATTCCATGCTGGCGCTCACCGCCTCGGTGTGGTCACGGGACCGCCGAGGCGCCCAGGCACTGGCGCGACGACTGCACGCCGGCACTCTCACCATCAATGACCACCTCATCAGCCATGGCTTGGCGGAGACACCGTGGGGCGGGTTCAAGGAGTCCGGGCTCGGTCGCTCCCACGGCGAGCTGGGCCTAGAAGAGATGACCGCCCCCCAGGTGGTCGTGGACGAACGCCTGCCATTTCTGCGGCGCAACGTGTTCTGGCATCCCTATGACGCTGCCCTCTACCAGGGGCTGAGGGGCATGTTGGACGCGGTGGCGGGCCGTGGGCTGGGCCGTCGTTTGGGGGGCGCGATTCGCTTCGCCCGACTGCTGCCGCGAGTCTGGCGCGACTGAGGAGAGCTTGACGTGGGCGCGCAGTCCGGGTACCAAACCGGGTTGTGAGAGACAGCTCGACGACCCCAGCTTCCACAATGTCTTCACCTGAGCCCATGGAGGTCGACGGGTGAGCAGCGACCAAGCCGCCGCGCGCCTGACCAGCCAGCTCGAGCGGGCCCGCCGCCTGCATTCGGGGCGAGAGGGGTCTGCACCTCGGCTCCGGGAGTGGCGGGCTCTGGCCACCTGGCAATCCAACCGTCTCGAGCGCACCTATCCCGATCTCGCCGATCACCCCCGGTACCGGCTGGCGGTGCAGTTCTTCCTGGAGGACCTCTACGGCCCCAAGGACTTCAGCGGGCGGGATGCGGACATCCACCGGGCGGCGCCCATGATCGTGCGGATGCTGCCGGCGGACGTGGTCGATACCGTCGCCGACGCCATGGAGCTGAACGCGCTCTCCCACGAGCTCGACGAGCAGCTGCTGCACGAGCTGCGCCCGCTCACCGATCCCCTGGAGGTGGATGCCGAATCCTACGCCGAGGCTTATCGGCGCTGCGACAATGAGCCGGAGCGGAGGCGCCAGGTCGAGCTGATCAACGAGGTGGGGCGCGATCTCGACCGCATCGTGCGCAAGCGCTTCATCTACACCGCACTCAAGATGATGCGCCGGCCCGCCAAGATGGCGGGTTTCGGGGAGCTGCAGCAATTCCTGGAGACCGGCTTCGAGGCTTTCTCCGCCATGGGTGGTGCGGACTATTTCCTCGAGACCGTAGCTGCCCGTGAGACGGCCTTGATGGAGCGGCTTTTCGCGGGGGAGCCAGATCCCTTTGGTCGACCGCTATAGCCTATTGCGAGGGCGGAATAGGCGAACCCGTATTCCGCCATCTTCCATCTAACATCCTCGTCCTTGACCTTTTGTGTTGGGTTGATCAAAAACGGGGGGCTCTCGAGGCTCTGCGCGCACTTCGCTGGCTGCGTTGCCACCCGATGTCCGGCACAGCGTCCTCACCTGAGCCAAAACGCCGTCGTTCCCACGTGTGCGGGACCGACCCGGGGGAAGTTGGGTCACTGGGGCTGATCGCGGTCTCAGCGCTTCACCATCCGCAGCAATGCCAAGAGCACGATGGCGCCGACAGTGGCGGTGATCAGGCTACCCAGCAGGCTGGTGGATTTGAGGCCCAGGATGGCGAACAAGAAGCCGCCCAGAACGGCGCCGACGACGCCTACCGCCATGTTGCCGAGGACGCCGAAACCGCTGCCTTTGGTGAGCTTGCCTGCCAGCCAGCCGGCACATAGTCCGATCAAGATGAACCAAACGATTCCCACTGAAATTCCCCTTCGTCCGCTGCACCCGGTTTTCGTATCGGTGCCGGCACACGCTTGAACCATCGACGAGAAGGTGCCGGTTCCGTCGCCTTGGCGCGCACCTGGCACTGGTGAACAGTTCGAATCAAGTCAGAAACTCGTCCAGATAGCGCTCGATTTCGTTCTCGAGGCGACCCCGCAACGGCCGTAGCAGCAACCCCAGCCGACAGCGGATACGGACCTCGACATCGGTGACCTCCATGTGGCCATCTACCCCGCTGCGCTGGAAGTGCAGCACATCGCCCTCCCAGCGGTAGCTCAGGTCGAATTCCTGGTCGAGCTGCTCCGCGATCTCCTCGGCGGAGCGGCGGGCGCCCTGACGCCCAAGGCAATGCGATCGGCTGATATCGATGTGGGACATGCTCCTCGCCTGCAACGGTTCCGTCAGCGCAGCTCGCGCCGCAGGATCTTGCCCACGTTGGTCTTCGGCAGCTCGTCGCGAAATTCCACCAGCTTCGGCACCTTATAACCGGTGAGGCGCTCCTTGCAGAAGCTGATGAGCTCCTTCTCGCTCAGGTCCAGGCGCTTCTTCACCACCACGATCTTCACCACCTCGCCAGATTTCTCGTCGGCCACACCCACCGCCGCCACCTCCAGCACACCCTCGTGCTGGGCTACCACATCCTCGATCTCGTTGGGGTAGACGTTGAATCCGGACACCAGAATCATGTCCTTCTTGCGGTCGACGATGTAGCAGAAGCCTTTGTCGTCCATGTAACCCATGTCGCCGGTGTGCAGCCAGCCGTCGGGCTCCAGCACCTTTTCGGTCTCCTCGGGCCGGTTCCAATAGCCGCGCATCACTTGGGGGCCGCGCACGCACAGCTCGCCCACCTCCCCAAGCGGCACATCCTGATTGGTGTCGTCGCGGTAGCAGGCTTCGGTAGAAGGCACTGGCAGGCCGATGCTGTGATTGTACTCGGCCAGATCCAGCGGGTTGATGCAGGCGGCTGGCGAGGTCTCGGTGAGGCCGTAGGCTTCGACCAGGGTCACTCCCGTCACTTTGCGCCAGCGTTTGGCGACTGCCTCTTGCACCGCCATGCCACCACCCAAGGTCAGGTGCATGTGGCTGAAGTCGAGCTGGTCGAAACCGGGGGTGTGGAGCAGTGCGTTGAATAGTGTGTTGACCCCGGTGATGGCGGTGAACTTGACTTTGCCGAGCTCTTTGACGAAACCGGCAAAGTCTCGGGGGTTGGTGATCAGGATGTTTTCGCCCCCGTACTTCATGAAGGTGAGGCCGTTCGCCGTGAGGGAGAAGATATGGTAGAGGGGTAGCGCGGTGATGATCTTCTCCCGGCCCTCCTCGCAGACCGGCTTGATCCAGGCCGAGGCCTGCTGCAGGTTGGCCACCATATTGCCGTGGGTGAGGACGGCGCCCTTGGCGACGCCGGTGGTGCCGCCGGTGTACTGGAGGAAAGCCACGTCCTGGTGGCCCAAGGATGGTTGCTCCAGCCGCTCGCGCGCGCCCTGCTCCAAGGCCTGGCGGAAGCCGACGTTGCCCGGCAGGCTCCAGGCCGGCACCATCTTCTTGACGTGCTTGACCACCAAGTTGACCAGCAAGGACTTGGGAAAGCGCAGCAGGTCACCGAGCTGGGTCGTCACCACGTGCTCGACCTGGGTACGACCGATCACCTGCTCCAGCACGTGGGCGAAGTTCTCCAGCACAACGATGACTTTGGCGCCGGAATCCCTGAGCTGGTGCTCCAGCTCGCGTGCGGTGTAGAGCGGATTGGTGTTGACCACCGTGAGCCCTGCCCTCAGCACCCCGAACAGCGCCACCGGGTACTGCAGGACGTTGGGCAACATGATGGCGACGCGATCGCCGGCTTGGAGCTTCAGCACCTTTTGCAGATAGGCGCCGAACTGGGTGCTGAGGCGGTCGAGGTCGTCGTAGCTGAGGGTCGTGCCCAGGTTGGTAAACGCGGGCAGGTTGCGAAACCGATCGCAGCTCTTGGCCAGAATGTCGGCCACCGAGCTGTACTCGTTCAGATCGATCTCCGCCGGTACGCCCGGCGGATAAGACTTGAGCCAGATCTTCTCCACGCTGAATTCTCCTCCAGTAGGACGTTCCCGCCGCTTTGGTTTTGCAGTGTGTGCGGCGCATCCGAGTCTAATGGAAAACGCATCGAGGCAGGCGAAGCCAACACGGTCAACGGGCGGCGAAATAGCGCCTTGCGGTGCCCGCCAGGTAGAACGAGCCGGTGACGCAGAGCAGGTCGTCGGCGCCGAGCACGGCCAATGCGGTCTCAAAGGCCGGCGCCGGCGAATCCAGCGAGTGCAGAACCGCGCCCGGCGGCAGCTCCGGCAGCCTGACCGCCAGAGCTGCCGCAGGCAGTCCACGCTGGGCGTCGCCACGGGTCAGGGTCACGTTAGCCGCGGTCCGCAGTAGCGGTGCAAACACCGCCGGATCGCGATCTCCCGACAACGACAGCACCAGATGCCGGCGCCGGGCCGGAATTCGACTCAGCATTGCGCTCAGTGCTGCCACCGAGGCGGGCGTATGAGCGGAGTCCACCACCACCCAGGGCCGGGCGCGTAGGACCTCAGCACGTCCCGGCAGTCGAGCGCCCACGAGGCCAGCGCGTGCAGCTTGGAGAAGGGTGTGGCCCTGCACCAAGCCGGAAACGCGGGCACAGGCCACCGCCAGCACGGCATTGGCCGCCTGATGACGGCCGGCAGCTGAGAGCTGCAGCCGCAGCTCATCGCCTTCCAGGGTGATCTCGAGCCGCTGAGTCGGGCCGCCATCGGTGTCAGGCTCGGGGACTGCTCGCCAGCGAATCTCCTGGCCGAGCCGCCACAGCGCCGAGCCGGTGGCACTGGCGCAGCGCCTGGCTTCGGTCGCAGCGGCCGCGGGCAGCTCACCGGTCACCAGATGGGTGCCGGGGGCAACCACGCCCAGCTTCTCCCTGGCAATGGCCTCCAGGGTTCCGCCGAGCCGGTCCGCGTGCTCCAGCTCCACCGTGGTCAGACACGCCACCCGAGGCGTCAGCACGTTGCTGGCATCGCAGCGTCCACCCATGCCGGCCTCGACCAGTAAACAGTCGGCGTGGAGCTCGGCGGCGGCCAACATGGCGGTGGTCGTAACCAGCTCGAAGAAGCCTGGTGAGTGAGGCCAGCCGGTGTAAGCCAGCGCCGCTACTCGGACGCGCTCCAGCAGACTGACGAAATCTGTCTCGCTCAGCTCCTGGCCGCCGACTCGTATGCGCTCGGTCCAGCGCTCGAGATGTGGAGAGGTGAAAGTGAGTGGCCGACGCCCGGCTGCCAGCAGGATGCTCTCCAGCAGCAAGGTGGTGCTGCCCTTGCCCTTGGAGCCCACCACCTGCACCGCCGGCCGTCCGGCTTCAGGGCGCCCCAGCTGGTCTAGCAGCGTTCGCACCACCCCGGGTGATGCCGGTGAGCGGCGACGGCCTGCGGTGACGGCGGCGAGGCCCAGGAGCAGCGCCTGGGCCTCGCCGATGTTGCCGAGTGGGGCAGCCAGCAGCGCCGCCACCGCATTGGCATCGACAGGGCTCGCCGCCATGGCTGCAGGCGAGGCCGCTAATCAGACGCCGGTAACGCTCGGAGCCTCCAAACCGCGTTGTCGGCAGGCGGCGGTCAGGGTGTTGGCCAGCAGGCAGGCTATGGTCATGGGGCCGACCCCACCTGGCACCGGGGTCACGGCGCCGGCCACTTCCGCCACCGCATCGAAATCCACGTCGCCCATCAAGCGGTAACCGCCGTCGGGCCGATCCACTCGGTTGATGCCCACGTCGATGACGGTGGCTCCCGGGCGCACCCAGTCGGCACCCACCAGCCCCGGTCGACCCACGGCGGTGACCAGGATCTCCGCCCGCCGGCAAACCTGGCGCAGATCCCGGGTCCGCGAGTGCGCCACCGTCACCGTGCAGCTCTCCTTCAGCAGCAGCGCGGCCATGGGCTTGCCGACGATGTTGGAGCGGCCCACCACCACCGCTTCGCGGCCGGCTAGCGAATCGAGCTGCTCGCGCAGCAGCATCAGACAGCCCAGGGGCGTACAGGGCACCATGGCCTCCAGGCCGATGCTGAGCCGTCCCACGTTGACGGGATGGAAGCCGTCCACGTCCTTGGCCGGATCGATGGTGGTGATGATCTCGTTGGCGTCCAGGTGCGCCGGCAGCGGCAGCTGCACCAGGATACCGTTCACCGTCGGGTCCTCGTTGAGGGAGCTCACCAGCGCCAGCAGCTCGGCCTGGCTGATCTCGGCCTGCGGGCGATGCTCGAACGAGTGCATGCCCGCCTCCCGGGCCTGACGCGCCTTGTTGCGAACGTAGACCTGGCTGGCCGGGTCGTCGCCGACCAAGACTACGGCCAGTCCGGGCTCCAGGCCGTGCACCTTCTTGAGCTCGGAAACCGCCGCAGCGATGTCCTGGCGCAGGCGCGCGGCTCGCACCTTGCCATCGATGTTCTGGGCCATGCTCATGCTCCGTGCTTGGTTCGCGCTCAACGAAAGATCACCGACTTGTTGTCGTTGATGAACACTCGGTGCTCGGTGTGCAGCTTCACCGCCCGCGCCAAGGCCACGGTCTCCGAATCCCGACCGGCGGCCACCAGGTCGTTGGCGGTGTAGGTGTGGTCCACCCGCTCCACCACCTGCTCGATGATCGGCCCCTCGTCCAGATCGGTGGTCACGTAGTGGGCGGTGGCGCCGATGAGCTTGACGCCGCGCTCGAAGGCCTGGTGATAGGGGCGGGCGCCCTTGAAGCCCGGCAGGAAGGAGTGATGGATGTTGATGCAGCGGCCCTCCAGGGCGCGGCACATGGCCTCGGAAAGCACCTGCATATAGCGCGCGAGCACCACCAGCTCAGACTTGGTCTCTTCGGCCAGCGCCAGGATCACGGCCTCCTGCTCGGGCTTGCTGTCGGCGTTCACCGGCAGGTGATGGAAGGGGATGTCGTGCAGCGCCACCATGCGCTCCACATCGACATGGTTGGAGACCACCGCGGTGACCTCCATGAACAGCTCCCCGGTACGGTGCCGATAGAGCAGATCGGCGAGGCAGTGGTCCTGCTTCGAGCACAGGATCATCACCCGCGGTCGCCGCGCCGTGTCGTGCATCTCCCAGGACATGTCAAAGCGGGCCGCGCTGGCCTCGAAGGCGTAGCGCAGCTGCTGCAAGGTCGGCCGCGGCTTGGTCTCCGGGACAAACTCCATACGCATGAAGAATCGGCCCGTGACCCGGTCGTCAAACTCGTGCATCTGGACGATATTGCAGCCGCGGTCGGCCAGGAAGTTGGCCACGGCGGCGATGATTCCCCGCGTCCCAGGACAGGTCGCGGTGAGCACGTAGCGCTCTTGGTCGAGAACATCCTCAGGCATTGCTCGCATTCCTCGATGAAGCGGGCCGCCGCGGTCCCGGAACTATCGGGCGGCGCCGCGCGTATTCTGTAGCTGATTGATCTGGCAAATCTTCCCCCCGCAGAAGCCGTTGTCGCGTCAAAGCAATCCGGCGTCGCCGGCACATCAGCGTCGGCGCCGGCCGCTCGCCTACGCTAGCAGGCAGTGACGCTTTCAGCGTTCGCCGCCAAGCAGCCCGGGGAGTCGGTTCATGAGTGACCAAGACGCATACGACGACGAAGAGGAAATCGACCTCTCCGCGCTGCCAGACGACGAGCTCGTCGAACAGATGCACGACGACCTCTACAACGGTTTCAAGGAGGAGGTCGAGGAGGGCACCCGCATCCTGCTGGAGCGGGGCTGGGGGCCAAGCAGGGTGCTGAACGAGGCCCTGGTGGAAGGCATGCGCATCGTCGGCATCGACTTCCGCGACGGCATCCTGTTCGTGCCCGAGGTGCTGATGGCTGCCAATTCCATGAAAGGCGGCATGGAGATCCTGCGCCCGCTGCTGGCGGAAACCGGCGCGCCGTCCGTCGGCAAGATGGTGATCGGCACCGTCAAGGGCGACATCCACGACATCGGCAAAAACCTGGTCGCGATGATGATGGAAGGCGCCGGCTTCGACGTCATCGACATCGGCATCAACAACCCGGTGGAGAAGTATCTGGCTGCCCTGGAGCAGCACAAGCCGGACATCCTGGGTATGTCGGCCTTGCTCACCACTACTATGCCGTACATGAAGGTGGTCATCGACACCCTGGTGGAGAAGGGGTTGCGCGAGGATTACATCGTGCTGGTGGGTGGTGCGCCCCTGAACGATGAGTTCGGCAAGGCAGTGGGTGCGGATGCCTACTGCCGCGACGCCGCGGTGGCGGTGGAGACGGCCAAGAGCCTGGTGCAGGCGCGCCGCGCAGCTCTCAGCTGAGCCCTGGGGAACCTGTGGTGACCGAGCCCCGCCCGGTGGTGGTGATCGCCTGCGGCGCCCTCGCCCACGAGATCGTGGCTCTGCTGAGGGCGGCGCGCTGGCAGCACGTGGAGGTGCGCTGCCTGCCGCCGGAGCTCCACAACCGGCCGCAGCGGATCCCGGAGGCGGTGGCTGCCGCCATCGCCGAGGCGCAGGCGGCAGGCCATAAGGCGTTCGTCGCCTACGCCGACTGCGGGACCGGCGGGCGGCTGGACCGGGTGCTGCGCGAGGCGGGGGTCGAGCGAATTCCCGGCGTGCATTGCTACGAGTTCTTCGCCGGGCCGGGGCTGTTCGAGGCATTGTCGGCGGCCGAGCCGGGCACTTTCTACCTCACCGATTTTCTAGCGCGCCATTTCGAACGGCTGATCTGGAACGGGCTCGGCCTGGATCGGCACCCGGACCTGTTGGGCCTCTATTTCGGCAACTACCGGCGCCTGCTGTATCTGAGCCAAGCGCAGCCCGCTCCGGAGCTGGACCGCGCCCGTGCCGCGGCGGATCGGTTGGGACTAATTTTCGAGCACCATCACACCGGCTATGGCGCCCTGGCATCCAGCTTGACTCGCGCAGCGATGGCCTGAGCGGGGGGTGGCGAAGTGGCAAAACTGATCACGGTCTACTGGCGCGACATCCCGGCCCAGGTCATCGTCAAGCGCGGGCGCGAGAGCGCCAAGGTGCAGCTCTCGCATCGCTTCCAGGTGGCCATCGACCGGGCCGCCATGCGCGTCGGCAAGGGCTCCAGCGACAAGTACCTGGAGGATTGGCGGCGGGAGTCCCGGGATTGCGGCGCTGACTTGCAGCAAGCGGCCGAGGCCGAGGCAGAGCGCCTGGAGGCCGCCTACTCCGATGAGCTGCTGGGGCGAATGATCAGAGCGGGAGGCGTGGTGCCGCCCAGCCCCCCCGGATAGGGGTAATTCAGACGCCCGCCGCAGTTCGGCGGGGACGCAACCACCGAGCGGGTCGAGCCCGCACTAGTCCTTGGAACACGTAGCCATGACAGAGACCGTCGTCAGCTCGGCCCGCAAGACCGTCGTGATCGGCTTCGAACGCCCGTTCGTGGTGATCGGCGAGCGCATCAACCCCACCGGCCGCAAGGTGCTGGCCGCCGAGATGGCCGCCGGCGACTATAGCCGGGTGATCTCCGATGCCCGCGCTCAAGTGGAGGCGGGAGCCCACATGTTGGACGTGAACGCGGGGATACCGCTGGCCGACGAGCCCACCATCCTTGCCGAAGCCGTCAAGTTGGTGCAGGGCGTGACCGACGTGCCGCTATCCATCGACTCGTCCATCGTGGCCGCCCTGGAATCCGGGTTGGCGGTCTACAAGGGCAAAGCTCTCGTGAACTCGGTCACCGGTGAGGAGGAGCGGCTGGAGCAGGTGCTGCCGCTGGTAGCAAAGTACGGTGCTGCCGTGGTCGCCATCTCCAACGACGAGACCGGCATCTCCGAGGATCCCAACGTGCGCTTCGACGTGGCGAAGAAGATCGTCGAGCGGGCCGCCGACCATGGCGTTCCCTACACGGACATCGTGGTCGACCCCCTGGTGATGCCCATTGGTGCCATCAACAGTGCCGGCAGGCAGGTGCTCCATCTGATCAAGCGGCTGCGGGAGGAGCTCAAGGTCAATACCACCTGCGGCGCCTCCAACATCAGCTTTGGACTGCCCAACCGCAACGGCGTCAACGGCGCATTCCTCTCCATGGCCATCGGTGCCGGCATGACATCGGCCATCACCAACCCGTTGCACGGCGAGGTGATGGCGGCCTGCATGGGCGCGGATATCATGATGGGGCATGATCGGGATTGCATGAACTGGATACGTCGCTTCCGTGAGCCGGCAGCGGCCGGTGCCGAAGGCGAGGCCGCCCGGGGCCGCCGGGTCAGCCGCCGCCGTCGTGGCTGACGAGGCGCTCGTCGTCTTCACGCCCTCGGGTCGCCGAGGGCGTTTCCCCATCGGCACCCCCGTGCTGCAGGCGGCCCGGGCCCTGGGCGTCGACATCGACTCGGTTTGCGGCGGCCGCGGCATCTGCGGCCGCTGCCAGGTGGAGCTCAGCACTGGCGAGTTCGCCAAGCACGGAGTCGCCAGCCTGCCCCATCACCTGAGTCCCCCGGCCAGCGTCGAGCTGCAGTGGTCCGACGGCGGCGGCCTGCGGCCGGGGCGCCGCTTGAGCTGTTCCGCCCTGTTGCTGGGCGATGCAGTCGTCGACGTGCCGCCGGACAGCCAGGTGCACCAGCAGGTGGTGCGCAAGCGGGCCGAGGTCCACGACATCAAGCTCGATCCACCGGTGCGGCTGCACTACGTGGAGGTGCAGCAGCCGGATATGCACGACCCTTCCGGCGATTTGCGGCGGCTGGAGGATGCGCTGGAGTTCGAGTGGCGGCTGACCGGTCTGCGCTGCGACCTGCGCCTGCTGCAGGAGCTGCAGCAGGCACTGCGGGCCGGGGATTGGAAGGTCACGGTGGCAACTCACCGGGACGAGCAAATCATCGCGGTCTGGCCCGGCTTCCACGCCCGCGCCTACGGGCTCGCGGTGGACGTGGGCTCCACCACCATTGCAGGGCATCTGTGCGAGTTCACCAACGGCGCGGTGGTGGCCGCCGACGGGGTAATGAACCCCCAGATCCGCTACGGCGAAGACCTCATGAGCCGGGTCTCCTACGTAATGATGAACCCGGGTGGCGAGGCCGAGATGACCCGCGTGGTGCGCGAGGCCATCGACGGCTTGGCAGCGCGGGTCGCCGCAGAGGCCGGCATCGAGGTGTCGGACATCCTGGAGGCCACTTTCGTTGGCAACCCCATCATGCATCACCTGCTGCTAGGCATTAGCCCAGTGGAGCTCGGCGGTGCCCCCTTCGCTCTGGCCACCGATACCTCCATCGAGCTGTGGGCAAACGAGCTCGACCTGCACCTGCATCCCAACGCCCGGGTCTACGTTCTGCCCTGCATTGCTGGCCACGTGGGTGCCGATACCGCTGGTGTGGTGCTATCCGAAGGGCCTTACCTGCACGATGAGATGACGTTGCTGGTGGACGTGGGTACCAATGCCGAGATCGTGCTCGGCAATCGCCATCGGCTGCTGGCCGCCTCGAGCCCCACTGGTCCTGCCTTCGAAGGCGCCCAGATCAGTTGCGGCCAGCGCGCCGCGCCGGGCGCGGTGGAGCGCGTGCGGATCGATCCGCAGACGTTGGAGCCCCAGTTCAAGGTCATCGGCTGCGACTTGTGGTCCGCCGAGCCCGGTTTCGAAGAAGCCGTTCGCCGTACCCGCATCACCGGAATCTGCGGCTCCGGAATCATCGAGGCTGTAGCCGAAATGTTTCTCGCCGGCATTGTCGACCACGATGGGGTTATCGACGGCCGTCTGGCGGAGCGTAGCGCCCGCGTGGTGCCCGAAGGGCGCACGTTTTCCTACGTGCTACACAGTGGCGACATCAATCTGCGGGTGACCCAGAACGACGTGCGCGCCATCCAGCTCGCCAAGGCCGCCCTCTACGCTGGCATTCGCCTGCTGATGGATCACCTCAACATCGACCAGGTCGACCGCATCCGGCTCGCCGGCGCTTTCGGCAGCCACATAGACGTCAAGTACGCCATGGTACTGGGCTTGATTCCCGACTGCGACCTGCAGCATGTCAACTCCGCCGGCAATGCCGCCGGCACCGGGGCCCGGATCGCGCTGCTGGACAAGAGCGCCCGGGCCGAGATCGAGGACGTGGTGCGCCGTATCCACAAGGTCGAAACCGCCATCGAGCCCAAGTTCCAGCAACACTTCGTAGAGGCCATGGCGTTTCCCCACAAGAGTGCTTCCTATCCCAACCTGGAACAGGTCGTGACGCTGCCGAAACGGCGCGCGCCGCTGGCGGATAACCAGCTTCGTGGGCCCGGTGGCACCATGCTCGCGCGTCCACGTCGTAGGGTCCGCCGCCCGGGTTGAGTCGCTCTGCCCGGGGGCGGCGCGCACAGAGAGTCGGGCGCCCGCCGTGGTTCCGGTCGACCGCGCAGTCAGCCGGCCCGGTTTCGTCGAATCCCACGACGAGTTGCGGCCCTGAGGGTCCCAGATCATGTGGCGCGAGTTCCAGGAGCCAGCGATGCGCAACCTGCAGCTGTCCGTTCCGGTGGCCGATGTGGCGCGGGTCCAGCCGACAACGCTCGAAGCGGGCATTGTCGATCTGTTGACCGGCTTTACTGCGGAGACCACGCCCGGTTCGGCGCGCAAGATCTCGGACTACCGCGAGCACCTGCGTCCCGGGACGGTGGTCTACATCACCTTCCTGCCCGGTTCAGATTTTGCCGACACGGTGGATACCGCCAAGCGGTTGCGGGCGGAGGGTTTCGAGCCGGTGCCGCACTTTGCTGCCCGTAGCATCCCCGGCCGTCGCTTCCTGGAGGAGGCCATCGCTCGGGTGGTTGGCGAGGCCGGCGTCACCCAGGCCCTCACCATTGGCGGCGGAGTGGCACACCCGGTGGGAGACTACAGAGACTCCATGCAGCTTTTGGAGACCGGGTTGTTCGACCGCTATGGCATCCACCGCATCGGTGTTGCTGGCCACCCGGAAGGCAGCCCGGACATGTCCGACGAGGCCATTGTGGCCGCTCTGAAGTGGAAGAACGACTTCGCTGAGCGTACCGGTGCGCGGTTGCACGTTGTCACCCAGTTCTGTTTCGAGGCAGCCCCGATCATTGCTTGGGATCGGGCCCTGCAGGAGGGCGGCAACCGGCTGCCCATCCATATCGGAGTGCCCGGGCTGGCGACGCTGAAGGCATTGCTGGGCCATGCCAAGGCCTGCGGCGTGGGTGCGTCCATGCGGGTCATCACCCGCCAGGCACGCAACCTGACCAAGCTGCTGACCGTATCGGCGCCCGACCAGCTGGTGACCGACCTGGCCCGCTATCGGATGACCGACCCACGCTGCGGCATAGAGCGCGTGCACATGTATCCATTGGGGGGACTGTCCAAGAGCGCGCGCTGGACCTATGCGGTGTTGGACGGCAAGTTCACCATGCGCCGTGACCAGCGCGGTTTCTCGGTGGACGTGCCGATGGGCTAGGAAGCGTAGCGCTCGGCGTCGGGTGCCCTCATTGAGCGCGATGAGGGCGCCGACTGACTCTGCCGTCGTGACGCCTGTTGGCGATCCGCCCACGACAGCGGTGTAGGAATTTCCGCCCAGCCTCCGGCGGTGCGCTGTCGGGCAGCTAAGCGCGTTCCAGTTGTAGGAGCGGCATACGCCGCGATGGGGCGCGGAGCGCCGCCGCTGCTGGCCGCCGAAATAGCGGCGCGCTCGCGCGCGCCATCGCCACTGACATCGCGCCACAACTGCCGGGCTAGGGGAATTCTGGGTGCCAAATAATTCCAGGCTAACAACGCCCTGAATGATGTTAGATGGGAGAGGGCGGATAGCAGGCGGAAGCCCCAGACGGCTGTACCGGCGAGTGCTAGACCCGTTCCCGGACTTCCAGCGACTCGGGCAGAAAAGCCCGCGGAAACGCCAACGCGTCTTCGATGCGATTGAGGAAGCCCTGGGCGACCGTGGATTCCAGGTCTATCTCACGCAGGATGCGCCGCAGCACCGACCCGCCCTCCGGGAAGCGCTGCATCTGTAGGATGGTTTCGCGGGCCAGGCGGTCACCCCTCGGCCAGTCATCCTGATAGACGCCGCTATCCGCCTGCACCTCCCAGTAATGCCAGCTACCGTGCTCGTCTCGACTGACGGTGGGAAACAATAGCCACTGGTCTTCCCAATGCTGGGCGGCGCTGCGGGCCTCCTCCTCGGCGGCGTGCACCATCTCGTCCGCTGCCTGGATCTGTATTTCGGTGGTCATGCTCGCAAGCCCTCGGATAACGGGCCGGCATGGGGAGGTGTGGGGTGCCCTGCAGCCCGGGTTGCGGACGTCTGCCCAGCCAACAATCGGCAAAGCCGGCGGGTGAGATCATCCTTGTTCAAAGTGTAGAAGTGAAACGCGTTCACGCCGTGGTCGAGCAGGAACCGGCACTGCTGGAATGCCACGTCCATCGCGACCTCCTGCGCTTGAGGACCGCCATTCTCCAAGCCTTGGAAGCGGCAGTGCAGCCATCCCGGCACGCAGCTTCCACAGCGGCTCGCGAAAGCCACCATGTTCTTGAAGTTGCCGATCGGCAGGATCCCGGGAACGATGGGGGCGTCGATCCCGGTGGCCCGCGCCCGATCCAGAAAGCGCAGGAACTGTTCCGAGTTGAAGAAGAATTGAGTGATCGCCTGGCTGGCGCCCGCATCGAGCTTGCGCTTGAGGTTGTCGAGATCGGCCTCGGCGCTGGCTGCCTCGGGGTGAACTTCGGGGTACGCCGCCACGCTGATCTGGAAGTCGGCTACCCGTTTCAGCCCTGCCACCAGGTCGGCGGCGTAGGCATAGCCACCCGGATGGGGCACATAGCGCTGATGCCCCTCGGGCGGGTCACCGCGCAATGCCACGATATGGTGGATACCCGCCGCATGGAAGCCACGGGCCACTCGATCCACCTCGGTCCGAGTGGCCCCGACACAGGTCAAATGCCCCGCCATGGCGATACCGGTACTGTGGCGCAAGCGCAGGATTGTCTCCAGGGTGCGGTCCTGGGTGCTGCCACCGGCGCCGTAGGTCACCGAGGCGTATGCGGGGTCCAATACCTTGAGTCGCTTGGCGGCTGCCTCCAGTCGCTCCGCGGTCTTGGGCGTGCGGGGCGGAAAGAACTCCACCGATATTTCGACGCCGGCCGGCGCTGCCGCGGGGTTCGATGAAGTCGAGTCGTGAGCTGCCTGCATGGCGACAGTCCTTGTTCTGCGTTCTGGTGCGCTGCTGGATGAGTGACGACGTTAGGGAGCGGGCAAGTTGATGTCAATTGATCTTTTTCGCCCATGTTCATGAATTCGGCTCATATTAGAGCCTCGAGCGCCAAGCGTTCGATCTTATGCAGCGCCTATACTCCGAAGCATGAGAGAACAACGAACGCCAACTGGCGGCGTCAGTCGCCGATGCATTCTTCGCACCTTGCTCGCGGCTGCCGCCGCGTCCGCAGTCCCGATAACCCACGCTGCCAGCGATCAGCGGTTGCGTATCGGCTGGGCGCCCTGGGTGGATGCCGAGATCGTCACCCGGCTAGCTCAGCTGGTGCTGGAGCAGCGAGTCGAGCAGCCAGTCGAGCTGGTGCTGGAAGATATCGAGAGCGTCTACCGCGATCTGGGCGATGGCAGCATCGACGTGATGCTGATGTCCTGGCAGCCCCACACCCATGCTCCGCTTCTGGAGATGGTGGAGGGCGAGGCTGAGGATCTCGGGGTCATCTACAAGGGAGTCCGTCTGGGCTGGGTGGTGCCGGACTACGTGCCGGTGGAGTCGCTGGAGCGCATTGGCGACCTGGCCAAAGATGAGGTGCGGCGGGCGCTTCGCGGCGCCATCCAGGGCATAGACCCCAACTCTGGCCTGATGCGTTTATCGCGAGAGGCGCTGAGGGCTTACGGGCTCAGCGATTACACCTTGCGCAGCGCCAACGCTGCCAGGCTGGACATTGCTATCGAGGCTGCCGTCCAACGCCGCGACTGGATCGTTGCCACCGCCTGGACACCCCATTGGATGTTTGCCCGCTACGACCTGCGTTTCCTCGAGGATCCGCAAGGCGTGCTGGGTGAGCCGGAGTCGGTGCATGCACTGGGCCGCGCGGGCTTCAGCGAAGCGTTTCCCGAGGCCGCTGCGTTTTTGCGCAGCTTCCACCTGGGCCTGGGCGAGTTGCAGAAGATGATGTTGGCTGCGACCGCCAGCAGCCCGGAGCAATCGGTGCAGGCATGGACCGCGGCCAACACCGACAGCATCGGGCAGTGGGTGGCAGCTGTCGCGGGTTGAGCCGGCTGACGCCAGCACATGCTTGCGGATTCGGTGCTTCCGATAGGACGGAGGGCTTGCACTGGGTTGGCTGGCTCTGCGCATCGGCCAAAATGCGCCTTCGTAGGAGTCGCTTTCTGCCCCGTGACTAACTTGAAACCGTTCCACCTGCGGGACTCCGTGCTGACCTTGGCGGGGTTGGTGGTGATCCTCGCCGGCATCCGGCAGGCCTCGGACATCGTGGTGCCCTTTCTGCTGGCGCTGTTGATCGCGGTGCTCGCTGCCGGTCCAACCGAATGGCTGCGGCGCAAGGGTCTGGCCTTGTGGCTGGCCATCGCCTGCGTGTTGGTGGCGCTCCTGTTGATCCAGCTAATTCTGGCCGTGTTGTTGGGGGCGACGGTCAATGAGTTCACCGAGGCGCTGCCCGAGTACCAGGCGCGGTTGCGCGAGCTCATGGCTGCGGTGAGCGCCTGGCTCGGCGAGCGGGGCATCGATCTGGACCAGACCCGAATCGCCGACATGCTCGACCCTGGCGCCGCCATGCGCCTTGCCAACTCGCTGCTGGTGGGGCTGGGCAATCTGCTCGGCGACGCACTACTGATCTTGTTCACGGCGCTGTTCATGCTGCTGGAATTTGCCGGCATCCCGGCCAAGCTCGCCGCCATCAAGGGGCCGCGCGGCGCCGCGGCGGTGGCCCGGCTGGCAGAGGCCGCCAACAGCACCAAGCGCTACATGGGGCTCAAGACTTTGACCAGCCTCGCCACCGGGCTGCTGGTGTACGCCGGCGTTGCGGTCATTGGCCTGGATTTCGCGCCGCTATGGGCGCTGCTCGCATTCGGGCTCAACTTCGTGCCCACCATTGGCTCCATCATTGCCGCGGTCCCTGCGGTGTTGCTCAGCCTGGTCCAGCTCGGTCCCATTCCGACTCTGGCCGTCATTGCAGTCTATGTGGCGGTGAACACGGTGATCGGCAATATGGTGGAGCCCGCCGTCATGGGGCGCCAGGTGGGGTTGTCGACCTTGGTAGTGTTCCTCTCCCTGGTATTCTGGGGTTGGGTGCTGGGTCCTATCGGCATGTTCCTGTCGGTGCCGCTGACCATCGCGCTGCGCTTTGCCGCGGCCGCCAGCGATGAGACCCGATGGATCGCCATCGCGCTCGGTCCCTCGCCAGTGGAAGAGCCCGGAACAACGGACTTGACATCTCCAGAAATTCCAGCCGAGCGGCCCCGAACCAGCGAGTGAGGCGTCAAGCTCTTGAGCGAGCCAACCCTGGTGGATGTGCGCCTAGCCGCGGAACGGATCCAGTCCCACGCCCATCGTACCCCCGTCATCACCTGTCGCAGCCTGAATCAGCGCCTCGGCGCGCAGCTCTTTCTCAAGTGCGAGAATCTTCAAAGAGCGGGCGCCTTCAAGTTTCGTGGCGCCTGCAATGCCGTGTTCTCCCTCAGCGAACCCGAGGCGACGCGCGGCGTGGCCACGCACTCCTCCGGCAATCACGCCCAGGCTCTCGCGCTAGCTGCCCGGATCCGCGGCATTGCCGCTCACATCGTCATGCCGGAGACGGCCCCGGCGGTCAAGCGGGCGGCTGTGGTCGGCTATGGCGGCCGCATCACTAGCTGCGAGCCCACGCTGGAGGCGCGGGAATCCTCCCTCGCCGCGGTAGTTGGGGCGACCGGCGCCGTGGTGATCCACCCCTACAACGACCGTCGCGTGATCGCCGGACAAGGCACCGCCACTCTGGAGCTGCTGGAGCAGTGTTCAGACCTGGATGTGCTGATGGCCCCGGTGGGAGGGGGCGGTCTGCTGAGCGGGACCGCAATTGCGGCCAATGCGTCGGCGAGTCCAGTTCGCGTCATCGGCGTGGAGCCGGAGCAGGCCGATGACGCCTTTCGGTCGCTGGAGGCGGGACGCATTATTCCGAGCCCGGAGCCGCAGACCGTCGCCGATGGCCTACGTACATCGCTGGGCGATCTCACCTTTCCCGTCATCCGCGATCAAGTGGAGCGCATCGTCCCGGTGAGCGAGACCGCGATCGTCGAGGCCATGCGGTTCGTCTGGGAGCGCACCAAGCTCCTCATCGAGCCTTCCGCGGCGGTGCCGCTGGCGGCCCTGTGGGAGCGCCGGATCGACCTCACGGGCCTTCGGGTTGGGGTCATTGTCTCCGGTGGCAACGTGGACCTGGCCCGGCTGCCTTGGCAGTGAGTGCATCGCTCCTGGCGGCGACGCCACGCCAGACCACCTCCATTGCTTTGGCGGCGGACCTGAGGGAACTGTACCAAGCCTACGCGCGATATAGCTGGCTGTGCCCGCTGTTCCATCGCGAGAGACCGCAGTGTAGCGCCGATTTCGCATCTCAAAAAAAGTTATGCCCTTGCTTGCAC
>CAZLYT010000297.1:0-6271 GCA_964563515.1 uncultured Candidatus Competibacteraceae bacterium
ATCGGGCGCGTCGGCCGTCTGCTCCAGCTGACAGCGGGGGTGATCCTGATCCTCATGGGCATCGCCATGTTGACCGGACAGCTCGCGGCCCTCTCATACTGGCTGCTCGAAATGGTCCCGGCGTTGGCGAACATCGGATAGCGCTCTGGACCACCGATCCTGCTGACTGGCTCCTGCCTCCACAGATAGGGGGCAGCGCGCCGATTTGATAGACCCTCCTACAAGCCACATCGTCACCCACAACCTCGCTCTTGCATTACCGGCGTGGCGTCGGATGCAAGCGCCGAGCAGATCGCCCGACCGGCTAGTGCGCGCTGGACTCGCAGCGAGCTGGCTGTGCGGCGCGAGGCCGAAGGCTGGCGCTTTGTCGCCTTCACGCGACTAGCGCCACTGTTCCCGTTCATCGAGCGCAACTATGCGCTCGGCCTGACGCATCCCCGTGACGCATTAGGTTCTCGCCACGCTGGTCTGCATGGCGCCCGGCGCGCTCACCTACACTCGGCTGGGCCATGCCGGCCGCGAAGCGCTCGCGGGGGACGCCAGTGCCATCCGCTACGGTTTGATCGCACTCGCGCTGCTCGCCGCAGTCGCCTTCCTGCCTCGGCTCGTTCGCCGCATTCACGCCGCAAGACCGGGGGAGCCGACCGAGAAACACCGATCGGGGGCTGGATCATGAGGGACGGCAGCCGCGAAGCATCTGGTTTTCCTCGTGCGGCGACGGCTTTGGCGGACCTCTCCTGCTGTGGCACCGCGGCAGTGATAGGGTTGCTTTCGCTGCTTGGTGTCTCGCTGGCCCTCGACGAAGGTATCTGGGCCGGTGCGATCAGCCTCTTCGCGGCACTGGCCACTATTGCCATCGCCATCGCCAGGTCTTATCGACGGCACCGTATCGTTGGACCTGCGGTGGTTGCCGCGCTGGGCCTCGGACTCATTCTCTGGACCATGTACGGCGCTTACAGTCGCGTCGTCGAGCTTGTTGGATTTGTCCTGCTGAAAGCCGCAACCCTGTGGGATTGGCGCGCCGGCGCGACCCGCGCCCTCGCAGATGGGTCTAGTGGATAGAGGCGAGCGCACTTGCAGATCGCCTCGAGCGTGGCCCGGAGCCCGTCATCGTCGATGTGCGCGGGGCCGATGAGCTTGAGGGTCCCCTCGGCCACATCGCCGACGCGTCGAACCTCCCAGTCGGTGAGCTTCCGAATCGCTTGACGGAGATCAATGCGCCCAAGGACAAATCGGTCACTCTGGTGTCACGTACCGATAAGCGCTCTGCCAAGCATTGCTCCTCGCTTCCGGCCTCCGTGAAGTCCAAGTGCCGCGCGGTGGCATGAAGCGGTGGAGCGAGAAAGGCCTGCCGGTCGAGCGCGGCACCGTCCTCGGACAGGCGTGATGGTCGGCTAAATGGCGACCTGCGCACCCGAGCCACAGCATGGCAGCGCTGATCCGGCGCCGTGCCGTACGTGGTACGCCGCTCAATGATGGAGCAATCAAATGTTGAGATTTTGGAATCCGATGGTTGCCACGGCATGCGCGACTGTTGCCCTGGTGCCGAGCTGGGTGTGGGCGCAAGCCCCGTCTGACCCCGAGCGGTATGGCTTCGGCCCGCACATGATGGGGTGGGGCGGAGGGTGGGACGGGATGATATTCGGGCCGCTGTTGATGATCCTCGTGCTCTCCGTGGTGATCGCGATTGCCGTCCTACTCGTCCGCTGGCTTGGCGGGCCCTGGCACGGAACGGCATCGCATCAAGTGCCGCCGGGCCGCACCCCACTCGACATCCTCAAGGAGCGCTTCGCCCGCGGTGAAATTGATAAAGAGGAGTTCGAGGAACGCCGCCGCATGCTCGGCGACTGATTCCGTCCGGCCTCAACTAGACAGGATGCCCATGAAGAGCCTGTTCATCCTCAACGACCCACCCTATGGCACCGAGCGCATCTCGCGCGCAGCGCTCCATGTGCGCCATTCCAAGCCTGCGCTCGCTCTAATCCAATAGCGCCTCGATCACCCGGCACTCGGCGACCGGGCCGCCGCGGCACTGCGCGACCACCCGGATCAGCTCGCGTTCGAGTCTCCGGAGCGTGGCAGTCCTGTCGTGCACCTCTTCCAGGTGCGCCGAGCACAGTCGGTCAGCTGCGGTGCAGTCCCGGTTGGGCCCCCGGGCATGGTCGAGCAGCCCGCGAATAGGGTCGAGCGAGAACCCGAGATCGCGGCTTCGCTGGATGAATCGCAGGCGGCGAACATAGGTCCGATATCCGGACTGGGTGCGATTGGCGGAAGGCAGCAGCCCGATCCGTTCGTACTAGCGGATCGTTTCCGCTTTGCAGCCGATCTCTCCGGCCAGCTCGCCGATGGTCAGTCTCATTGCCATGGCTTGACCTTGTAGTCGCTACAAGGTTTATCTTGGCGAGCTCCTCAGCCCACAGGGGCCATGAACGATGAGTGCCCATTGCTGCCATCACTCCGAACCTGCCGCACCGAACAACCGCCATCGACGCGTCCTGTGGGCGGTGCTCGCCATCAACGTGGCGGGCTTTGCCGGCGAGATGGCAGCCGGTCTCGTTGCGGACTCGGCCTCGCTCCAGGCCGACGCACTCGACTTCCTCAGTGACGCCGCCAACTACGCCATCAGCCTAACGGTCCTCGGGCTGGCGCTGCGCTGGCGAGCGATCGCGGCGCTGGCCAAGGGTCTGTCCATGGCCGTGTTCGGCTTTTGGGTCATCGGCAGCACTGCCTGGTACGCGATCTTCGCTACCGTGCCGCGCGCCGAGGTCATGGGTATCGTCGGCTTCCTGGCGCTCGGCGCGAATATGCTCTGCCTCGTCATGCTGAGGGGCTTTCGCTCCGGCGACGCCAACATGCGCTCGGTCTGGCTGTGCAGCCGCAATGACGTGATCTGCAACGTCGCCGTGATCATTGCAGCGAGCGGCGTCTTTGCTACCGAGTCGGGCTGGCCGGACCTCGTGGTCGCCGCCATCATGGCCGCGCTTGCGGTCTCAGGCTCGGTCCAGGTGATCCGCCAGGCGCGCGCCGAGCTTCGGACGCGGCATAGGTTGGAGCTGAGCGCTTCCAGCAGCGGCCGACGAGCAGCCTCCGAGGAACGCGTGGTATCTGGCGCGGGATGATGGACCGGGCCGCTGAAGCCAAGAGCGGTTCACCACTCACCGACCCAACCTACCGGCGCCTGTTCGCGGAGCAGGCGCTGTCGCTCACCGGCACCGGCCTTTAGTCTGTGGCACTGGCTCTGCTCGCCTACGAGCTCGCTGGCTTTTGCGGCAGGCGTCGTGTTCGGCACGGCGCTCGCACTCAAGATGGTTGCCTGGTCGCTTTGCTCATCACTACTTCCAGTGCTCCCAGTGTGGCTTAACTGGAGTGTCCGCTGCTATTGGACCACTTCAGATCAGCGCGTTGTCGCCAACGCGCTGCGGCTGCTGCGCCCAAGTATGGAAGCCATGCCAAGCAGCAAGCGCACGGAGCCTGCGATAGACGGGATGGCCGCAAGGAGCGGAGAGTGCTGCCGAGGATGACGGTACGCGCAATACGACGCTACTTCGAGCTCGTCGGAAGTCTTGATGCGCCTGTGGCTCAAGGTTGGTCAGTTGCAGTCACCGGCTTCCCACGGACCCATTCTCCGTTTCGCTCGCTGCGGGCAGCGAGACCATGAACGTCTTCGTCATGGGCGGATAGCAGAGGCCCGCGTCGGCGCAGCCCTGATAGCCCAACTCCAGGGTGAGATCGGTCTCGACTGAAGCTCCGCGCTTCACGGGAAGCGTTACCTCGAGACGGCGGTAGTACACCTCGACGCGCCCGAAGAACTCGTCCTCCTTCACTTTCCCAGGCGCGAATGCGGGCTCGCCTAGCGCCGTGTCCGTGGGCTCGATTACGCGAAAGTGGAACTTGTCTCGGTACAAGTAGTAGTCATCCGCAATCTCCCACCGAGCAATGATCGTCCTAGTGTCTTTCACCTCGAGCATGGGCACGAAGGCAAGGTCCGGATCGAGGAATCCCCCGAGCGGATCGTCGTTGGCGCTACCTAGGCCGCCGCCCAAAGAATCGACTATCGAGCCGCCGCCAGAAAACGAGGGCGAGAATCCGCCCTGTTGCTCGGATGACGTCGGTGCCGGATGCCCGAGACTACCGTGCTCGGCAATTGCCGGGACAGCGAAGGCCAGGAGCGTAAGGACCCAAAAGCGTTTGCCAAGGACGTGTCCGCCCGAAGTGCGACCGGCATCCTTCTGCAAGTGAGTAGAGGGTGCGGTGTTTGACATCGCTACGGGTCCCGTCGTTCGGTGACCGGGATCTTTGCCTGCATCGAGGCTTCCAGCCGCGCCACCAGCCGGTCCGCCGGCAAATAGCCCAAGAGGCGCTCCCCCGAGTCCGTGATCGTCATGGGTGTACCGGTCAGCCCAAGGCGCTTTGCGAGCTGAATGTGCTCTGCGACTGGATTCGGGCAGTCGCGCGCCTCGGGCATCTCGCCCAGCTTCGCTCGGGTCAAGGCCTCATTGCGGTCACCGGAACACCAGACCGAAACGGCCTTCAAGTAAGAAGGCGAGCCAATCGCGGTTCGCGGATAGAGCAGGTAGCGCACGCGGACACCCGCCTCCAAAAGTTGGTCGATCTCCTTATGCATTTTCCGACAATAGGGGCAATCAACATCGGTAAACGTGGTTATCGTGTGCTTTGTCGGCCCCTTAGGCTCAAAGACGATCATCTTGTTCTCAGGGACCTCATCGATCGTCGCGAGGCGTATTTTTGCCACGACGGGCTCGCTGAGATCCGCACGGCTCTCCAAATCGAACAAGCGCCCGATGAAGGCGAATTGCGCATCGGAGGTCACGTAAATCAATTCGCCACCCAGGCTAACCTCGTAGAACCCAGGGATGGGAGAAGGTGCGATGTACTCGGGTGTACTGCCAGGGAAGCGCTCCGCGATTGCGCGGGCGATTTGGCCTTCGTCGGATTCGGCGATTGTCGTCGAATGGAAGACAAGACCAAGTACCAGCGCCGCTAAGGCCACAGGCTTTTGATAGTTCATGTGGGGGACCTCGTTGCTCCTCACGCGTCGGGCGGCTTGATGCCGATCATGCGGCTTGCGCTTGCGCTGCCGAGATGCTGCCCGGTTGAAATGCACATGAGTACATGGACCTGGATGGGGCGAGTCAGCGTTCAGGGAACGCGGTGTGATCCGAGCCAACTCTTGGATTCGAAATAGATCCTAATCAGAACTGAGGCGGGCGATCGGGCGGACTGCTCGGCACGTCGATCGGGGCCAAGACGCGGTTGGGTTGCCACTTCTGGGAGGCGAAAACCAGGAAACTGATTTCGGCGGTGTTGGTGACGCTGGTATTTGGGCAGGTACTACAGTGCGGCTGCCGCTCGCAATCCGGGCAGTCGACCGGGGAAGGGTCCTGCATGGCTTCCGCAGCGCCCTTCATGGCCATGGATGCCGCACGCACGGCCGCACCGCACGATACTTCACTGGCGCCCCAGTGACTGTCGCCCGAGGCTGCCTGTGACACCTCGCCTCGAGCGCCGAGCGCCAGAAGCCCCAGCGCTAGCCACAGCGCTAGCGAAACCAGCCGCAGCCCCTGTGATCGCGACAAAATGACGGACCTCGAATTCCGAACAAGCGCACCTGATTGGACTACGCGGTAACTTATCATCGACGCAGTCGGTTACGAAGGGTTGATTTGAGCCGGCTGCCGCAAGTCAGGCGCTAAACTATCTCTCCGCCTTGACCCAGAGTCCGCTGCGGGCACCGCATCCCTGCCAGTGCCTTGTACGGGACAGAGGACATGCCTCGAATTGGTGGACGCTCAATCTCGGTCGCTAGCCGTTGGCTCACGGCGTTTCCATCGTTAGCGACGGCTTTGCCATTTGGGTCCTGCGCCTGAGCTCACCCAGCACGACGCGCCGCTTCCAGATCAGGAATGCGGCTGGAATGACAACCAGGGTTAGCAAGGTGGCGCTCACCATGCCGCCTACCATGGGCGCGGCGATGCGACGCATGACCTCCGAGCCGGTGCCAGTGCCGTACATGATCGGTATCAGGCCGGCAATAATCGCCATAACTGTCATCATCTTGGGCCGCACCCTCAACAGGGCCCCTTCGATCACCGCCGCCCGCAGCTCTTCCAGCGTGACGGCGCGGCCCTCGCCCTGCGCAGCGTTGAGCCGGCGGGCCAGGGCCTGATCGAGATAGACCAGCATCACTACCCCGGTTTCGGCAGCCACCCCTGCGAGCGCGATGAAGCCCACCGCCACCGCCACCGACAGG
>CAZLYT010000298.1:0-1651 GCA_964563515.1 uncultured Candidatus Competibacteraceae bacterium
AAAACTTCTTCTGCAAGATCAAGGAATTCCGCCGCATCGCCACGCGCTACGACAAGACAGACGAGAGCTTCAAAGCCATGATCCATCTTGTCGGCATCGTCCTGGCAACCCGATGAATGTCAACAGGCCCTAGTACTACAGCCGGGCTTCATGGATTTTGATCCGTCGCCGCCAGTGGCAGTGTTTGGCGCGCTGTTGGTGACGGCGACGCCAGCGTGACCACGCCACGATCCGAGCGGGATTGAGCGGCGGGATCCATACGAGACGCCAGAGCAGACGCCGCACCTCGGGGACGGTGAGGGGCAGCAGGTCCCTCATGCCCTCGGCGCTGTCCTCTCCCCCCGGCGGCCGCCTTGCGGACGACGGTGAGGTAGGCATGGGCGAGCATCGCCAAGGTGATGTGGCGGTGCCAGCCGGTCCACGAGCGTACCTCGTAGTGGTCCAGGCCGACTTCTCCCTTGACGCTGCGCGTCCCCTCACGGGCACGCCGCCTCGAAGCAGGCCTCGACGGTCCAGCGCATGCCGGCGATGCGGACCAGGTCCGGCAGCGTCGTCGCCTCGGGCGCGAGTGTCAGATAGAAGGTGAACGTGTCCGGCTTGCCGATCTTACGGCGGATCAACAGGCCTTTCCGCCAGCCGGGGGCGGCATCGGAGGGGTCCGGCAGAAAGGCCCAATCATAAAGCCGCGGTCCCTTTGATCCGGCGCCGGCACTCAGCCGCTGCCACGTCTTGACGTCCTCAAGCCAGTCCACCACCGGCTTGCAACCGAGGTGCTGGGCGCTCGTGACCGCCATCACATAGCCGCGCCCGCTCTTCTCAATAAAGCGGCGAAGGGCATAATCAGCGCCATAGACGCTGTCGGCCGTCACCCAGGCGCACGGCACACCGGCGGCAAACGCCCGCGCCAGCATCTGCCGTCCGAGCCTGGGCTTGGTCGCAAAAGCCACCTCTTCCGGCACCCCGGCCGCACGCCGCCGCGCCATATCATGCGCCCAGCTCTCCGGCAGGTAGAGGGCGCGGTCGATCAAGGTATGGCCGTGGCAGCTGGCATAGCCGAGAAAGACCCCGATCTGGCAGTTTTCGATGCGGCCCGCCGTGCCGGAGTACTGCCGCTGCACGCCAACCGACTTCGTGCCCTTCTTGAGAAACCCCGTTTCATCGAGCACCAGCACGGCGCCTGTATCGCCGAGATGTTCGACCGCATAGGCCCGCAGATCGTCACCAACCCCGTCAGCATCCCAGAGCATCCGCGCCAGGAAATCTTGCATCCCATCGGGCGTGGAATCGCCAGCGGCCTCCGCCAACTGCCAGCCATTCTTGCGCTCTACCGGCGCCAAAAGCCCCTTCAGATACGCCACCGCCCGCCGCCGCGGCTCCACGCGCCGAAAGCGCGGCGCAATCCGCTCGACCAATCCATCCAGTCCCCGCGCCCAGTGCGCAGCATCATCCATCGCAGCCATGGCAAAGCCCTCCATGGCATCCAGTCTACCACAAAAAGCTCGGCTGTAGTACTAGGGCCTGTTGACATTCAGGATTGAGTGGGGCTTCCCAATCCCGCTGAAATTTGCTTCAAGGCGGCCAAACAGGAGGTGGCCTTGGATCGTATGGTTTTGCGCGATGATCAGTGGGAGCGGATTGCGCCGCGTCTTCC
>CAZLYT010000299.1:0-18053 GCA_964563515.1 uncultured Candidatus Competibacteraceae bacterium
CGGCTCTGGCTCCTTTTGGCCGCCGCCGAAAGTCGAGTCAGCGCTGGTACGGCTGACGCCGCAGCGGCCGCAGATTCCGGCAGCGCGAGAACCCGCCGCACTCGACACGGTGGTGCGTGCGGCCTTCGGACAGCGCCGCAAACAACTCGGCAATGCCTTACGTGGCGTCCTCGATACGGCGACAATCGCAGGCTGCGGCATCGATCCCGGTGCCCGCGCCGAGACCCTGTCGGTGGGGGAATTCATTGCCCTCGCGGACGCCTTCAGCCTGCAGCGGGCCGCCTCGGCCGGCATTCGTTGATCGGCTAGAATAAGCCGGCCATACGCCTGGACAGAGGCCGCGCGGCGGCCCGGAGGTGGTAATTCATGCAGATTCCGTTACGTGGTCGCGACGCCTGCGTCGATTCGGCGACAGTGCCTGTTCCGACCCAAGTCACCGAGCCCTCGTGCCGCAAGGCCGGACACGGGGCAGCGCATCAAGGCTCTCACGCTCGAGCAGTGGGTGAATACTGAGTGAGCTCGAGCGAACAGCCAAGCTACAGAATCCAGGTCCAGGGTGAGTCCATGTACATGCCCGAGCATTCGGATCCCGCCCGCCAGCGGTATGTATTCGCCTATACCATGGTGATTCGAAATCAGGGACGGTTGGGGGCACGGCTATTGACCCGGCACTGGATCATCACGGATGCCGATGGCAGTGTTCAGGAAGTGAGGGGTGATGGTGTGGTGGGTGAGCGGCCGTTCCTGGAGCCCGGCGCCGAGTATCGCTATACCAGCGGCTCACTGCTGCCGACCCCGGTAGGAAGCATGTGCGGGAGCTACCAGATGCTGGCCGCCGACGGTCACCATTTCGAGGCCGATATCCCACCGCTGACGCTCGCGGTGCCCGGAGCCCTCCATTGATGGTCCCGGCAAGCACGGGCGGCCGCTCTGCTGTGGGGTACCAGCGCACAAGGGTCCTAGAGGGCGTTTGGATCTGGCGCTTGCGCAACAGTGCCCGGCAGGCCCGCCTAGTCCTTCCCAGCCATCGCCTTCGCTGCCGCCAGGGATAGCGCGCATTGGAGCCAGGTTAGAGATGGCGGTCTATGCCGTGGGCGACGTACAGGGATGCTTCGATCCGCTGCGTCGACTGCTCGACCGGTTACGCTTCGATCCTGTTCGTGATCGGTTGTGGTTCACCGGAGACCTGATCAATCGGGGCCCGCAATCGGCTGCAGTGCTGCGTTTCGTGCGCGAACTGGGCGATCGAGCGGTGACGGTGCTCGGCAATCACGATCTGACCTTGTTGGCCTGCAGTGTCGGCTGCGTGGCGACGCGTGAGCGCGATACCTTTCACGACATCCTGGCGGCGCCGGACTGCGACCAGCTGCTGCAATGGTTGCGGCACCGGCCGCTGTTGCACCTGGATGGCAAGCTAGGATTCGCCATGGTGCACGCCGGTTTGGTGCCGCAGTGGGATCTGGTGGAGGCCCGGCGGCTGGCAGGTGAAGTGGAACAGGTGCTGGTGTCCGATGGTTTTGCCGCCTTCATGGCGCAAATGTACGGCAACCAGCCGCGCCTCTGGTCGTCCGGGCTGAAGGGCTACGAGCGCCTGCGCTTCATTGTCAACTGTATGACCCGTATTCGTTTCTGCGACTTGGAAGGCCGTTTGCGCTTCAAGGATAAAGGCGCTCCGGGCAGCCAGAAAGACGGCTACCTCCCGTGGTTTCGGGTGCCGGGTCGACGCAGCGAGAGCGCGCGCATCGTGGTTGGCCACTGGGCGGCGCTCGGGCTCCATTTCGAGCGTCAAGTCTACGCCCTGGATAGCGGTTGCGTGTGGGGCGGAAAGCTCAGTGCACTGAGATTGGACGGACCGCTTACGGTGACCAGCGTACCTTGCGCACGGGCCTCATCGGGCGCTGCGCCCTAGGCGTAGTCGCCACGCCATCGATACCACAGATCGCCGGCAATCTCGTGCAGGGCCGTCGCCACGTAATGCAGTGCGGTAGCGTTGGGGAGCCAGTTGAGCAGCCCGGAGAGGCTCTGTCGAAACCCCGTTGGTGCCGGCACGACCTCCAGTCCTTGAGCCTCAAATGCTCGCGCCGCACGTCGCATATGGCTAGCGTGAGTGACGAGAATAATGCGCCCGATACCACGCTCGCCCAGGATGACGGCGCTGTTGCGGGCATTGTCACGGGTGTCGCGGCTGTTGCTTTCGCTCCATACCGACGCCACCTGTAGATCGTCTCGCAGCGTGCCGGCCATACGGCCATCGCCGCTGCGTCCCCTACCATCGCCACTGGCCAGGATCGGCAGGTCCGTAGCTCGCTGCAACTCCGCCGCGAGTCGCAGTCGTTCCAGCTCGAGAGCGGTCGGCAGCACGGCCTCACCGCCAGGCGCAGATCTGCCGGCCCCCGAGCCCAGCACCACGATGGCACCGGCCTCGGCTTGCGCGGCTTGGTGCGAGGTCAGCGATGGATGGGTTTCCAGCATTTCCGCCAACCACGCGGCGGCCCTGGGGGTGCTCGCCAGATATAGCATTGCCATAGCCACGGTCACCAGCAGCACCCCCAAACGCGGCACCGAGCGCCACATGGCCAAGCCCAGAGCTCCCAGGCCGACGCTGATTCCCGGAGGCAAAAGCAGGGCGTCGGCCAGGATCCGGATGCTCACTCGTGGTGCGTCTCCGGCGGGCCACTCAACACGTTCCTGGCCTGTAGATCGGCATGGTACGAGGAGCGCACCATTGGGCCCGAGGCCACGTGGGTGAAGCCCATTGCTTCTCCGGCCTGGCGGAAATCCTCGAACACGCGGGGATGGACGTAGCGCTCCACCGGCAGGTGGTAGGCGCTGGGCTGCAGATACTGCCCGATGGTGAGCATGTTCACGTCGTGAGCGCGCAGATCGCGCATCACCTCCAGGATTTCGTCGTCTCGTTCCCCCAGCCCGACCATCAGCCCGGATTTGGTGGGGATGCCGGGATGGCGCTCGCCAAAGCGTTGCAGCAGATCCAGGGACCAATCGTAGTCGGAGCCGGGTCGGGCCTGCCGGTAGAGCCGCGGCACGGTCTCGAGATTGTGGTTGAACACGTCCGGGGCCACCTGGCTTAGCTTCTCCAGCGCCACTTCCAGGCGGCCGCGAAAGTCCGGTGTCAGGATCTCCACGGTGATACCCGGGCAGCGGTCTCGGACCGCGTGGATGACCGCGGCGAAGTGGCCGGCTCCGCCGTCACGCAGATCGTCTCGATCCACCGAGGTAATCACCACGTAGCGCAGATCCATGGCCGCCACCGTGCGGGCCACGTTGTCAGGTTCCTCTGTGTCGAGCGCTTCGGGACGACCATGCCCTACGTCGCAGAATGGACAGCGACGGGTGCAGATGTCGCCCATGATCATGAATGTGGCGGTGCCGTGCCCGAAGCATTCGCCGAGATTGGGGCAACTGGCTTCTTCGCAGACGGTATGCAGACGGTTCTCCCGGAGGACCTGTTTCAGCCGTAGCACTTCCGGCGTGCCCGGAAAGCGAGCCCGAATCCACTCCGGCTTGCGCAGCCGAGTCGCTGGCGTCGTAGGCTCGACCTTGACGGGAATTCGCGCCATCTTGTCTGCGCCGCGAAGCTTTTCGCCGCGCACCACCCGACGCGGTCCGATGGTGCTGGCGGTGATCTTGTGCTCAGGCATTTTGTTTCCCCGGGATAGCTTGGGAGGCACTCTGTTCCTGCTCGGCATCCCTGCAGGGTAGTGAGTGCAGCCAAAGGTGGCCAGTGTAACCCAGCCGAGCGCTCAGGATCCGCAGCAGCCCTGTGGCACAATCCTGCACCGCCACGCCCCTCACCAGCTCGGCTACCTGGGTGACTTGTAATCCGGGATATCCACACGGATTGATGCGGCCAAACGGCTGTAGATCCATGGCGACGTTGAGGGCTAGGCCGTGGTAGGCGTAGCCGCGGCACACCCGCAGCCCGAGGGACGCAATCTTGCGCTCACCCAGGTAGACGCCAGGCGCTTCCGGGCGCGCCCGGGCAGCTATGTTCCAGCCCGCCAGCAGCTCGATGATGGATTCCTCGATCAGGGTCACCAGGCTGCGGATGCCGAGACCCCGCTGGCGCAGCTCTGTCAGCAGATACACCACCAGTTGACCCGGTCCGTGGTAGGTGACCTGACCGCCGCGGTCGACCCGGATCAGGGGAATCGCGCCAGGGTCCAGCACGTGCTCGGGCTTGCCGTTCATTCCCAAGGTGAAGACCGGTTCGTGCTCCAGCAGCCAGATCTCGTCGTTGCTACCGCTCACGCGAGCGTCCGTGGCGGCGCGCATGGCCGCATAGACTGGCTCGTAGGGCTGCAGCCCCAGATCACGCACCAACGCCACGGATTCACCGGTCTGATGGCCTAGCTTGCGGTCGGGAATCATCATAGGGTTATCGCCACGCGGTCATGAGCGCTGAGGTCGTGGTAGATGGCGTCCAGTTGATCTCGACTGGTGGCACGAATGACCACAGTGACTGCCAGGTAGCTGCCGCCCCGACTGGCGCGGACGCTGATGTCGGCCTCATCCAGGTCGGGGGAATGGCGCCGCACGATGTCGATCACCAGCTCAGGAAAGCCCTCACTGCTGGGTCCGAGCGCTTTGATGGGAAATTCGCAAGGAAATTGGAGTAGGTCGGAGTCTGCCATCTCGAGCTGTCCAGCGATTCTGTGGGGTCGCCGCCAGTACCGGTGCAGCTTTGCACCATGCCGCCGGCCTTGGATCCCGCCGCTAGGGGGGTGATCCCCGGTACGATTTTAGCGCCTGATAGAGCGCCCTCACCCGGCGCCAACCAGGACCAGGCCGGCCCTTCCCCACCTCGATTCCGTCAACTCGAGTCACCGGCGAGATTTCCCGGGTTGAGCTTGTAAGCCAGACCTCGCTGGCCTGCCGCAGGGCCCCAATTGGAAGCGGCCTCTCCTGTACCGCGATGCCGTTACTGCGAGCGAGCTCGAGCACTGCGCAACGGGTGATGCCGGCAAGAATCCCATCGTCCAATGGCGGCGTTACCAGCTCACCATCGATTACGGCGAAGACGTTGCTGGCGGTGGCTTCAGTGACGTAGCCGTCGCGCACCAAGATCGCCTCCAAAGCACCCTGCTTGGCGGCATCTTGCCGCGCCAGAATGTTGGGAAGCAATGACACCGACTTCACGGCACAGCGCTGCCAGCGCAAGTCGGGCCGGGTGACGGCCGCAACGCCGCGGCTCAGGACGCTTTCGGCAACCGGCTCCAGCGGTGTGCACATGCCGAACACCGTGGGGTGGGTTTGCGCCGGGAACGCGTGATCGCGCATGGAATAGGCGCCGCGGGTGACTTGTAGGTACACCGCCGCCTCCGTCAATTCATTGCGGCCAGCCAGGCCCAGCACGGCGTCGGCGAGGGACGAACGCTGGGGAGCTCCCTGCAGCTCGATGGCGGCCATGCTCTGCTGCAACCGATCCAAGTGGGCACCGAGTCGGAAAGCGGTGCCCGCGTAGACCGGGACCACCTCGTACACGCCGTCGGCGAACAGAAATCCGCGATCCAGCGGGGAGATCGCGATCTGCTCTAAAGGCAGCCAGTGGCCATTGAAATAGCCCAGAGCTGCCGGGCGACTCGCCATACCTTAGTGGAACAGGGACTGAATCAGCATCAGGCCCTGGTCCACGACCTGCGAGAACAATCCTCCCTCGAGTACCTCGGCGCTGGCCACCAGCGGGACCTCTGCCACGGTTTCTTCATCGAGGGTCACGCTCACCATGCCGAGCTGGGTACCCTTGCTCACCGGCGCTTCGATGGAGGGCTGCACCGTCATGGTGGCGTTCAGGTCGTCGTAGCGTCCGCGCTCGATGGTGACGTAGAGCGGTTTCTCCAGCGCCAGAGGCAGGTTCTTCTCGGCACCCTTCCATACCCGTGCCTCCGCCAGTTGCTGATTGGCGTCATAGAGCTTATGGGTGCTGAAGAAGCGGAAGCCGTAGTTCAGCAGCGCTTGGCTGGCACCGGTGCGGTCCTTCTCACTGGGCGCGCCGAGGACGACGGAAATCAGCCGCTGGTGGTCGCGCTTGGCGGAGGCGACCAGGCAGTACCCGGCGCTGGAGGTGTGGCCGGTCTTGAGCCCATCCACCGAGTCGTCCCGCCACAACAGTTGATTGCGGTTGTACTGCTTGATGCCGTTGTAGGTGAATTCCTTCACCTCGTACAGGCGGTAGCTGCTGGGAAACTCTCGGATGATCGCCTGGCTCAGCTTGGCGATGTCGCGAGCCGTGGTATAGAGCTCGGGATCCGGCAGCCCGGTGGCGTTGACGTAGTGGGTGCGGGACAACCCCAGCAGGTCGGCGTGATGGTTCATCAATGCGGCGAAGGCTGGCTCGCTGCCGGCGACGTGCTCGGCCAACGCCACCGCCGCGTCGTTACCCGACTGGATTACCAGTCCGCGCAACAATGCTTCCACCGGCACCTTTCTGCCCACCTCGATGAACATCCGCGATCCCTCGGTGCGCCAGGCACGCTCGCTGATCGGGACCTGATCGTCGATACGGATGTCTCCGTCCTGCAATGCCACATCGACCACGTAGGCTGTCATCAGCTTGGTGATGCTCGCGGGCTCCATGGGCTCGTCGGCGTTCTGAGCCACCAGCACCCGGCCGCTGTCATAGTCCATCAACACGTAGGCTTGGGCGGGCACTTGGGGAGGACTGGGCACCGGCACCGGTTGCGCCTGGACGCAGGTGGCCACAAGGGTTAGCAGCAGAGTCAAAGTCAATTGCGTGAAAGGCACGGATCGCTTCATGTCGGCAAGATGGGCGCTAGATTCTACGGGTCGCGTCAGCCGGGCGCGAATTTAAAACAAATGCCATGGACGACGGGGCCGTGGTGCGCGTCGACTCCGGGTGGGCGGTCTATGCTCCTGGACCCAACAGGGATTCTGGCACGTCGCCCCGAGCGCGCCAGGGCGCCGGGTCGGCCGTACCGAGCGTCGAGGTTTCGCTAGCATTCGTCACAGAGCGTGATGAGTTGTGTTTCGATATGGCCGAGCGTGACGAGCTGTGCAGTGGCGTCTTGAACGCTGCTCCGGTCTCGGAGCGGACCCACTCGGACCCGATAGGTCGGTATCTCACCAGCCAGCGTGTGTATCGCCACCAAGCCCGGCAGCTTGCGCGCCAGGTCCGAGCGCAAGCGCTCGGCATTGTCGAGCTGTCTGAAGGCGCCGACCTGCAGGTAGTGCGCGCGGCCGTCCCTGGAGCCCGACGTGGGCACCGATCTGTCGGCAGCGGCGACGGTCTTCGCTGGCTTGGCGGCGGGGCCGGTCGGAGACGCTGCAGCGACCGCCGTTGCTTGGGTGGTCGCAACCCGCGTGCCGTTGGGGCCAAGTGATTGGTAGGGCGGCAGCGCCGCCACCTCAACGGGCGCTGTGCCGGCGCCGAGGATACCGAGTTTGGCGGCCGCGGCGTATGACATGTCGATGATCCTGCCGACGTGGAACGGTCCGCGATCGTTGACACGCACCACGATGCTGCGACCGTTCTCCAAGTTGGTCACGCGCACGTGGGTGGGGATGGGGAGTGTCTTGTGGGCGGCCGTCAAGGCATACATGTCATACGGTTCGCCGCTCGAGGTGCGCCGTCCATGAAACTTGGTGCCATACCACGACGCATCGCCTCTGGCCCTGTAACCGGCGCTGGTGGCGCTTACCCGGTAGCTTTGGCCGAACACCTGATAGCTCGCGGGATTGCCGTAGCGGCTGGCGGGCTCGGCACGGGGGACGGGCTCCACAAGTCCCGAGAGATCCGGTGGCCGGCCGGGCGGACCGTCAGCCTCCACCGAGCTGCGCGCGCACCCGCCGAGCTGCAGCATCGCTGCAGCAACGGACAGCATCAGCAGGTGTACCAGCCCTTCGGCCGACTTCGAGTCACCGCAATCGCCCATGGCTGCCCCTTACATCACCAATGCTTCCACTAAGGCGGCGTCGCCGTGCCCAGAGCTGCCGTTGGCCACCGTGCTGCGGAAACTGGCCAAAGCGGCGTCGGTGCGGGGACCGCGGCGACCGTCGATGGGGCCTGGGTAGAAGCCACGATCATGTAGCAGCCGCTGCATCTTTGCCGTTTGCACGTGCTCGACCCGTGGCAGATCGACCACCGGGCTCAGATATTGGTGCAGAATCTCGCGGCCCAGGTCGCGCACGGCCATGGCGTACAGCGGACTGCGGTTATAGCGGGTGATGGCGTAGAAATTGTCAAAACCGAGCCAGAATTCCCGGCCTTGCTCGGACTCGAGAGTCAGCAACGCTGCCTTGCCCGCATTGGCGGGAGACGCCGGAGACACACCCAGCCCCCGCAGCTCAGCCAGCGTCACGCTGGGCTTCAACCCCTGCTGCAGCAGCTCCCCATGCGCGTTGCCCTGTACCCGGGCCGGAACCGCCACCGATTCGCCAGGCTGCCAGCCACTGCGGGCCAGATAGTTGGCCACGCTACCGATGGCGTCAGCCGGGCTGTGGAATAGATCGCGCTGGCTGTCGCCGTCGAAGTCGATGGCGAGCCGCCGATAGCTGCTCGGGATGAACTGCGGCAGCCCCATGGCGCCGGCGTATGACCCTTGCAGCGCGGCGGGATCGAAGCCTTCTTCCCGGCACAGGAGCAGGAGTTGCTCCAGCTCGCCGCGGAAGAATCCCGCACGGGGCGGATAATCGAATGCCAGGGTCGCCAACGACTCCAGCACCAAATCGGTGCCGGTATGTCGCCCGAAATAGGTCTCGACGCCGATGATGGCGACGATGGTCTCGGCCGCGACGCCGAAACGGGCTTCAGCGGCTGCCAGCGTATCGGCGTGGGCCGCCCAGAACCCGGCGCCGGCTTCGCTGCGGGCGTCGGTGAGGAATATCTTGCGGTAGCTGTGCCAAGGGAGCGCTTCGGCGGGGCGGCTGATCCGCGCAATGACCGAGGGGCGCAGCTCGGCCTGGTCGAACAGTGCCTGCAGAGGCTCTGGCTCGAAGCCGTGGCGATCCGCCATCTCGGCGATGAAATCTGCCGCCGCGGGGTGAGCTGCAATGGGGGAGGGCTGCTGCGCGCCTGCTGCGGGCGCGCCACCGAGCACGAATACCAGGCATAAGCCGGCACGGAGCTGTGACACCAACGAATATCCCGGGTTGTTGGAACCTCGCGGTGGCCTGTTCTCCGCGGGGCACGATTCTAGACTGCGCTTGAAATATACAACAGAACTTGCGCTCAAAACAAGAGTTTTCTGTGTGTATGCACGGACATCAGCACGCCGAAACCGGCTAGCAGAGTCACCATTGCGGTGCCGCCATAGCTGATCAGCGGCAGCGGCACTCCCACCACCGGTAGCAGGCCTACCACCATCCCGACATTGACACAGACATACACAAAAAAGGTCAGGCTCAAGCTGCCGGCAATCAGGCGGGAGTAGCTGTCCTGGGCCCGAGTGGCGATGAACAGGCCCCGCCCGATGATGAAACAGAACAGCAACAGCAGCACAGCGCCGCCGTAAAGCCCAAACTCCTCCGCGTAGACCGCAAAAATGAAGTCGGTGGAGCTCTCGGGCAGAAACTCCAGGTGGGCTTGGCTTCCGTTGAGCCAACCCTTGCCGTAGACGCCGCCGGAACCGATGGCAATCTGTGATTGGATGATATGGTAGCCGGCGCCTAGCGGATCACTCTGGGGATCGAGCAGCGTCAGCACGCGCTGGCGCTGATAGTCATGCATCCCCCAGCGCCAGAAAGCCGGTGCCGCCGCCGCGAGCACGCCCAAGGCAACTACTACCACCCGCGAGCTGAGGCCCCCGAGGAACAGCACGAAGAAGCCCGCGCTGGCCACCAGCAGCGAGGTGCCCAGATCCGGCTGGACCAGGATCAGCAGCACCGGGACGCCAATGATCATGGCGGCCACACCGGTGCTGGCGAGCGACGGCGGGTAGCACTGCCCGGACAGGTACCACGCCACCATCATCGGAAGCGCCAGCTTCATCAGCTCCGAGGGCTGGAAGCGCATGAATCCGAGGTCGAGCCAGCGCCGAGCGCCTTTGCCCAGATCGCCGAACCAGGGTACCGCCAGCAATAGGGCGATGCCGATCAGATAGAGCCAAGGCGCCCAGAGCCGCAGCTTGGACGGCGGCACCTGGGCAATCAGCAGCATCAGCACGAAACCCACTCCGAGCCGCATCGCCTGCCGCATGACCACGGCTTCGTTCGCCTGTGCCGCGCTGTAGAGCACTACCAAACCCAGTGCGGCCGTGGCGAGCAGCGCAATCAGCAGCGGGGCATCCACGTGGCAGTGGGTCAGTGAGCCGCCGGAACGACTGACAACCGCCCGCCCATCGAGCAAGGGCTCGCGCAGCATCGGCGATCTCATGGCGGTGTCGCCCCCGGGGTCGCGGCTTCCAGGGTGTGGCTGGCGCCATCGATTTGCTCCAGTGACAGCCACGCATCCATCACGGCACGTGCCACCGGGGCGGCCATGCCGCTGCCGCTGCCGCCGTTTTCCACCAGCACCGAGATCGCCAACCGGGGCGCTTCGGCGGGAGTGAACGCGATGAACAGCGCGTGGTCTCGCAGCCTCTCTTCCAGCTCCTCGGCGTTGTACTCCTCGTCCTGACCCAAAGAAAACACCTGCGCTGTGCCGGTCTTGCCGGCAATCGTGTAGGGATAGTCGGCAGCGATCCGACGCGCCGTACCGCGTTCCCCGTGAACGACCCGCGTCATGGCGTGAATGATGTGCTGCCAGTTGTCCTCATCGCGAAGCTGCACCGGTGCCACTGGCTGCGGAGTTGGATACTCCTTGAGAGCGTCGCCTGGGCTCTCCCAGGCTCGCAGCAGGTGCGGCTTGAAGGCCCTGCCGCGGCTCGCCATGATGGCGGTTGCCTGGGCCAGCTGTAGCGGGGTCGCCAACATGAAGCCCTGACCAATGCCCGATATGAGCGTTTCGCCGGTGTACCAGGGTTGGCCGTACATGGCCCGCTTCCACTGCTCGTTGGGCAGCACGCCAGTGCGCTCCGAGCCGATGTCGATACCGCTAGCCACGCCCAGGCCGAACTGTGCCAGGAAGTCGTGTATGCGCTCGATGCCCAGGTTACGGGCCAGATCGTAGTAGTAGACGTCACAGGACTCCGCAACCGACTTGACCAGGTTGGTGCGGCCGTGGCCCCAGCGTTTCCAGTCCCGGTAGCGGCGCGTGTTGTTGGGCAGCTTGTAGAAGCCCGGGCAGTACACACTGGTGTTGTCATCGACCACGTTGTAGTAGAGCCCGGCAAGGCCCATGAACGGCTTGATTGTCGAACCCGGGGGATAGGTGCCCCGGAGCGCCCGGTTGAACAGCGGTCGATCGGGGGAGTGGTTGAGCTCCTCGAAAATTGCCGAGTCGATACCTCTAACGAACAAGTTGGGATCGAAGCCTGGCTGACTGGCCATCGCCAGGACCTCGCCGTTGCGCGGGTCGATCGCCACCACGGCTCCATTGAAATCGCCCAGGGCGTCCTCTGCCACGGCCTGCAGGCGGATGTCGATGGTCAAGTGCAGGTCATGGCCCGGTGTAGGCGGGGTCTGATTCAGAACCCGCAGGGCGCGGCCCTGGGCGTTGGTCTCTACCTGCTGGTAGCCCACGCGGCCGTGCAGCAGATCTTCGTAGGCTTTTTCCACGCCGTTCTTGCCGATGTGGGTGGTGCCCCGATACTGCGAAGTATCGATGACGTCGAGTTCGTCCTCGCTGATGCGGCCCACGTAGCCCAGCAGATGAACTGCCCTGGGACCTAGGGGATAGTAGCGCGTGAGGGCGGCTCGAACATGTACCCCCGGCAGGCTGTGCTGCTCCACGGCTACGCGGGCGGTCTCCTGGTCGCTCAAGTTAAGCTTGAGAGGCACGCCCTCATAGGCGGGCCGCCGCGCCCGCTGACGCTCGAAGCGCTCAAGGTGCTGCGCTTCCAAGCTCACCAGCTCGCTTAGCCGGGTCAGCGTCTGCTCCAGATCCTCCACCTCCTCCGGCACGATCTCGAGCCGAAATGAGGGCAGGTTGTCCGCCAGCATTACGCCGTTGCGGTCGTGGATCAGCCCCCGCGTCGGAGGCATGGGCTGCAACCTAACCCGGTTGCTGTCGGAGAGGGTGGTGAAGTGCTCGTGGCTCACTACCTGCAGGTAAGCCAAGCGCGCCAGTAACGCCAGAATGGCCAGCGCCACCAGCGCTCCGGCCACCAGGGTGCGGTTGCGAAACCGCCACGACTCGACCCGTTGGTCGCGGAGGGCCGGATAGTGGCTCACGACAAGAACCTTCGCATCGCCGGACCCGCCGTTGCCGGCCGGCCGGTAGCTGGCATCGTCGCCGGCTTCGGCGCGGAATGCGGTTGCCGCCACTGCCCTTGCCCGCAGTACTCAAATCCGTGCTCCACGCTGGCTACACCACGATCAAGCGGCGTCGCAGGTCGCGCAGCACCACGAACACCCAAGGCCACAGCAGCGTGCTGATGAGCGGCGGCAACAGATACCACAAGTCTCGCGGCGGGTACCCGCTGATGCCGTTGATCCACTGCACGATCAGCTGATAGACGAGCAGGAACAGCAGAATCGTCCCCGCCTGTTGCCACAATGGCAGCACCCGCAGTCGCATGTGGGACTTGTGGGTTACGAAGGCCAGCACGGTGAGGGCCAGGGCGTGCTGCCCTAGGAGAGTGCCGCGAGCGACGTCGAGCAGGATCCCCACGCTCCAGCCGATGCCGACGCCCACTCGTTCCGGCAGCGCCATGGCCCAGTACACCAGCACCATGGCCACCCACTGTGGGCGCAGCCGGTCGGCCCAGTCGGGCATCGGCGCTAGCGCCAGCATGATGGCAACGGCGAATGTCACTGCGATGACCCAGCCCCCCTGGTGTCGGTGCACGCTCATTCATTGGGCTCAGGAGGGACTGCCTCGGCGGGCCGCTGTCGCTCATTGGCCAGCAACGGTTCATTGATCAGCAGCAGGACCTCTCGAATACGATCGAGCTCGGTGGTCGGTTGGGCCACAATGTGGGCAAATGGCTGGCCCGGATCCGGGTCCACGCTTTCCACCCGGGCTACTGGGTATCCTCGGGGAAAACGGCCTCCCAGCCCAGAGGTGATCAGCAGGTCTCCCACCTGCACATCGCCGTTGTTGGGCACATTGGGCAGCTCCAGCCGATCGTAGCGCCCGGTTCCAGCCAGCAGCCCGCGCAATCCATTACGATCCACCTGCACCGGCAGGGCGTGGCTCGGATCGGTAATCAGCACGGCGGCGGAAGTCAGCGGACCAGCATGCAGTATTTGTCCCACTACGCCGTTGGCATCCAGCACCGGTTGGCCCACTCGGACGCCGTGGGTGGTGCCCTTGCTGAGCAGTATGCGATGTCGGTAGGGGTCATCGTCGACGTTGATGAGCTCCGCGATGATGGCCTTTTGGGGAATCGTTGCCGCCGAATCCAGCAGCGTTCGCAGTCGCCGATTTTCGGCTTCCAGGATCGTGAGCTTCTGCAATTGCGCTGTGGTGAGGAAGTTGCGCTGGCGCAACCGCCGATTCTCCTCCTGCAGACTTTCCCGGGTCATCAGCGTCTTGGATAGCCAGTTGACCAGGGCGGTCGGGGTGTTGACAGCTTCCTGCAATGGCATCACCACCAGGCTCAGCACGCCGCGGGCGGATTCCAGATGCATGTACCGATGGTCGACCATCATCAGTAGCACCGAAATCAAGGCAAACAGCGCCAGCCGCACCCCGGCAGACGGGCCGCGCATGAAAATGGTTTTGGTCTCGGTTTGCTTGAGCTTGGCCAACTGCGTGTCCAGGCCGCTTGTTCGATAAGCGGTGCCGTGGCCCCGCGCGGGCGTCTTGGGTGGGCCGCTCGCTACTCGACGGTGAAGGCCTCGACTCCCATTTCGTCCATGAGCTCGAGCACTCTACCGCCGCCGCGGGCCACACAAGTCATCGGATCATCGGCGATGACCACCGGCAATCCGGTTTCCTCCATCAGCAGGCGGTCTAGCCCGCGCAGCAGTGCGCCGCCTCCGGTGAGCACGATACCGCGTTCGGCGACATCGGCCGAGAGCTCTGGTGGAGTCGCCTCAAGCGCGCTTTTCACCGAGCCGGTGATGCCCGATAGCGGCTCCTGCAGCGCCTCCAGGATCTCATTGCTGTTGAGAGTGAAACTGCGAGGTACACCTTCTGCCAAGTTGCGTCCCTTCACCTCGAGCTCGGTGACCTCGTTGGCGGGAAAGGCGGTGCCCAGGGAGTGCTTGATCTGCTCGGCGGTCGCCTCTCCGATCAGTATGCCGAAGTTACGGCGTACATAGTTGATGATGGCGTCATCGAAACGGTCACCACCGATGCGCACCGAGGCGGAGTACACGATCCCGTTGAGCGATATGACCGCGACCTCGGAGGTGCCGCCACCGATGTCGAGCACCATGGAGCCACGGGCCTCGTGTACCGGAATGCCGGCACCGATCGCCGCGGCCATCGGTTCCTCGATCAGGTACACCTCCCGCGCCCCGGCGCCGGCTGCCGATTCCTTGATGGCTCGACGCTCAACCTGAGTTGAGCCGCAGGGGACACAGATCAGCACCCGCGGGCTGGGCTGGAAGAATCGCCGCTCGTGCACCTTGCGGATGAAGTGCTGCAGCATTTTCTCCGTGACGGTGAAATCTGCAATCACTCCGTCCTTCAGAGGACGGATGGTGGTGAGATTCCCAGGCGTTCGACCCAGCATCTTCTTGGCTTCGACACCCACCGCCGCGATGGTTTTCGGTCCGCCGCGAGTGGGGTCCTGATGTATGGCGACCACCGAGGGCTCGTTCAGGACGATACCCTGGCTGCGCACATAAATCAGAGTGTTAGCGGTGCCCAGGTCAATGGAGAGGTCGTTCGAAAAGAGCCCGCGCAGGCGTTTGAACATGTCAGGATTAAAAGATCCAAAGGCTTGAGGGTCATGGCGAATCGCGCCAGAGCGCGGCCTCGTAACGGCGACGTAATCTAGCAACCCTCAGGGATTCCGGGCAAGTAAAGTCCTGTGATACCGTGCGGCGAGCTTACCAGGCGATCGGGAATTGCCATCACAATGGCCACCATTGAGGCCCAGGAAGTCAGCCGCATTGCGCATCTGGCGCGGCTCACTATCGTCGACGAAGACGTGGAGCGTTATGCTCGCGATCTGACAGCGATCCTGGCTCTGGCGGAGCAAATGAACGCGGTCGACACCAGTGTGGTCGAGCCCCTTGCCCACCCGCTCGCGGAGGGGCAGCGGCTGCGGGAGGATGAGGTTACCGAACCCAATCGTCGCGACCTCTACCAGGGAGTTGCTCCCAGCGTCGACCGCGGCCTGTATCTGGTGCCAAAGGTCATCGATTAGCGGTCTGCACCGCTTTGCTCGGTCAAGCCCTCTTCGGTAGCGAGCGCCATCAAGGCTTCGCGCCCAATGCCGCTAGGGATATATGTTGCCCGCTGAGATGTACGATCGATCCATCGTCGACCAGTCTGCTGCACTGCGCCGTGGCGAGCTGAGCAGCGAGGAGCTGACCCGCCAATATCTAGCGCGGATCGAGCGTCTGGATGAGGGTATCAACGCCTTCATCACAGTCGCGGCCGAACCGGCGCTGGAGCAGGCGCGGTCCGCCGACCGCCGCCTGGCGCGGGGCGAGGGTGGGCCGCTGACCGGGATCCCACTGGCCCACAAGGACATCTTCTGCAGCTATGGAATGCGTACCAGCTGTGGCTCGCGGATGCTCGAGAATTTCGTAGCGCCCTACAACGCCACCGTGCTCGAGCGCTTCGAGGCCGCGGGCGCGGTGCTACTTGGTAAAACCAACATGGACGAGTTCGCCATGGGCTCGTCGAACGAGAACAGTCACTTCGGCCCAACCCGCAACCCCTGGGATCAGAGTCGCGTCCCCGGCGGCTCTTCCGGCGGCTCGGCGGCAGCGGTTGCCGCCAGGCTGTGCAGCGCAGCCACCGGCACCGACACCGGCGGCTCGATCCGCCAGCCGGCTTCATTCTGTGGTGTGACTGGCCTCAAGCCGACCTATGGTCGCGTGTCACGCTGGGGCATGGTGGCGTTCGCCTCCAGTCTCGACCAAGGCGGCCCCATCGCGCGTAGCGCAGCGGATGCCGCCCTGCTGCTAGGGGTGATGGCGGGATACGACGCCCGCGATTCAACCAGCGTGGATCAGCCGGTCGCCGATTACTGGGCAGGGCTCGAGCAGCCGCTGCAGGGTCTTCGGGTGGGGCTACCGACCGAGTATCTGGGTGCCGGCTTGGAGCCTCGAGTGAAAGCAGTCATCGAGCAGACAGCACAGGCCTTGACCGAGCTCGGCGCATCGCTGCGCGAGATCAGCCTGCCCAATGCCGGCCTGGCCGTACCGGCCTACTACGTGCTGGCAAGCGCCGAGGCCTCGTCCAACCTGGCGCGATACGACGGCGTTCGTTACGGCTATCGCTGTGAGCAGCCCCGTGACCTGCTGGATCTCTATACACGTTCCCGCGGCGAGGGCTTCGGCGCCGAGGTAAAGCGCCGCATCATGGTCGGAACCTACGTGCTGTCAGCAGGCTATTACGATGCCTACTATCTCAAGGCGCAGCGGATTCGGCGGTTGATCAGCCAGGACTTCGCCAACGGTTTCGCGGAGGTCGACCTGATGCTGACGCCGGTAGCGCCGACACCGCCGTTCCGTCTGGGGGAGAAAACCGAGGATCCGGTGACAATGTATCTCTCCGACATCTACACCATCCCGGTCAACCTGGCCGGTCTGCCGGCGATCGCCTTTCCGGCGGGAGTCGTGGACGGGCTGCCGGTAGGAGCCCAGCTGGTAGCCAATTACTTCGGCGAGGCCTCGCTACTCGCCGCCGCCCACCAATACCAACTGGCGACCGATTGGCACACGCGATCGCCGGATCTGGCACGGGCCTGAGGGCGCAACGGCATGGATTGGGAGCTGGTGATCGGGCTCGAGATTCACGCCCAGCTGGCCAGCCGCAGCAAGATTTTCTCCGGTGCGCCCGTTGCTTATGGGGCCGAGCCCAACACCCAGGCCTGCCACATCGACTTGGGCTTGCCTGGTGTGCTGCCGGTGCTTAATCGCGAGGTGGTACGGATGGCGGTGATGTTCGGCCTCGCCATCGATGCCACGGTGCCTGAGCGCTCCGTGTTCGCGCGCAAGAACTATTTCTATCCGGATCTGCCGAAGGGCTACCAGATCAGCCAGTTCGAATATCCAATCGTGCAGGCGGGGCAAATGATGATCGACCCGGATGACGGTCCCCCCAAGGTGATCGGGGTCACCCGGGCACATTTGGAGGAGGATGCTGGTAAATCCCTCCACGAGGACTTTCACGGCATGACCGGCATCGATCTCAATCGCGCTGGCACGCCGTTGTTGGAAATTGTCTCCGAGCCCGACATGCGCAGCGCCCGCGAGGCCGTCGCCTACATGAAGAAGATGCACACGTTGGTACGCTATCTCGGCATCTGCGACGGCAACATGCAGGAGGGCTCGTTTCGCTGTGACGCCAACGTGTCGGTGCGGCCACGCGGCCAGAGTGCCTTGGGCACCCGCACTGAGATCAAGAATCTGAACTCCTTCCGCTTCGTGGAGCGTGCCATCGAGTTCGAGGCGGAGCGCCAGATCGACCTGCTCGAGGACGGCGGCCGGGTAGTTCAGGAGACCCGGCTCTACGATCCCGAGCAGGGTGAGACCAGATCCATGCGACTCAAGGAGGAGGCCAACGACTACCGCTATTTCCCGGACCCCGACCTGCAGCCCCTGATCGTCGACCGGGCTATGCTGAAGGAGGCGCGCAGGGCAATGCCCGAGCTCCCCGACGCCAGGCGCGAGCGCTTCATGAGCAGCTACGGCCTCAAGCCCTATGATGCCAGCGTGCTGGTGACGGATCAGGCGATGGCGGACTACTTCGAGCAGAGCGCGACTGCAGCGGCGACCATGATGGCGTTGCCTCCAGATGAAGTTGCCAAACCGATTGCCAACTGGGTGATGGGTGACGTGGCGGCTCATCTGAATCGAGATGGTATCGATATCATCGAAGCGCCAATCAAGCCGCGACAGCTGGCGGA
>CAZLYT010000300.1:0-2380 GCA_964563515.1 uncultured Candidatus Competibacteraceae bacterium
GCCGCTATTACAATGCCTCTCAGCTTCGCATTGACACCTGGCAACGGCTGGGGGATTACAGCGCACGGCTGGCGGAGAATCACACCAGCGCTGGTACTGCGGCCATTAGATTGGCAATCAACGAGGCCTTGACAATCCTTGAGCCGGTGGTCATGTACTGGGCGTTTCCAGGAAAGGATCGGCAGCTCCAGGTTCGTCGATTGTTCGAGGCCGGCGACCACGCTGCCCTCGCCGTTCTGATTGCACGCATCCTACGCGCCCTAATCAACGAGAGCTTCCGCCGTAAGCGCGTCGAGCTCCCACCGGTCGCATCCTCGGATGAAAGCGAGGACACCGAAGCCGAGGACGAGTCACCGGAGAGCCCCGACGCGGCCGGCGACTACTACACGCGCCCCTACTTCGAGGTGCTGATCGTCGACCAGCTTGGCACCGCGCGCGAACAGGCGCTGCGCAACAACCTGGGCTCACTGCGCCGTGCGGAGGACCGGTTCATCTACGAGCCAGTGATCGTTCCGACCTTCGAGGACGCGCTGATTGCGGTGCTCTTGAACTACAACATCCAAGCCTGCGTGATCCGTTATTACTTCCCTTTCAAGTCCAAGATCCGACTGGAGCCGGTGTCGCGGGTGCTGTCACAACTCGACAGCGAAGGCTTGGAGGACACGCCGCCAGCCGAGCGCGGTGTGCTGCTAGCCCGCGTCATCGGCCAGCTCCGTCCCGAGCTCGACGTTTACCTGGTGACCGATGCCCCAGTGGAAGATCTAGCCGGCGATCTGCCCCCCAATTGCCGGAGAGCCTTCTATCATCGCGAGGATCCGCTGGAGCTGCACCTGAATATCCTGCGTGCCATCGCGGCGCGCTACCAGACGCCGTTCTTCACCGCCCTTGCCGAGTACAGCCGTCAACCCACCGGGGTGTTTCACGCGCTGCCGATCAGCCGTGGCAAGTCCATCATCAAATCGCACTGGATCCAGGACATGGCCCGGTTCTACGGCATGAACATCTTCCTGGCCGAGACCTCCACCACGTCCGGCGGATTGGATTCGCTGCTGGAACCCCACGGCCCCATCAAGCGAGCGCAGCGCCTAGCCGCCCGCGCCTTCGGCGCCCAGCGTACCTACTTCGTCACCAATGGCACCTCCACTGCCAACAAAATTGTGCTTCAAGCCATCGTCAAGCCGGGCTACATCGTGCTGGTGGATCGCAACTGCCACAAATCCCAGCACTATGCCCTGGTGCTGGCCGGCGCCCGAGTGGTGTACCTCAACGCCTATCCGCTTGACCGTTTTGCCATGTATGGCGCGGTCCCACTGCGGGAAATCAAGCGCGCACTGCTGGCGCTCAGGCAAACTGGCAAGCTCGGCCGGGTGAAGATGCTGCTGCTCACCAACTGCACCTTCGACGGCATCGTCTACAAGGTCGAGCGGGTGATGGAAGAGTGCTTGGCCATCAAACCCGACCTGGTGTTTTTGTGGGACGAGGCTTGGTTCGCTTTCGCCCGTGCCAACCCGACCTACCGCCAACGCACCGGAATGGGCGCCGCGGCTGGCCTACACCAGCGTTTTGGGTGCGCCGCCTATCGGAACGCGTACGGGGCCTTTGCTGCATCTGTGGATTTGGCAGATGACGAAGCCGCCTTGGATTCCCACCTGCTGCCCGACCCCGACCGGGTACGGATTCGGTCTACGTGACTCAATCCACCCACAAGACGCTCACGGCGCTGCGGCAAGGTTTCATGATCCACGTATGGGATCAGGACTTCGGCCAGAAAACGGAGGACAACTTCCACGAAGCCTACATGACCCATACCTCCACCTCGCCGAATTACCAGGTGGTGGCTTCCTTGGACATCGGCCGCCGTCAGCTGGAGCTGGAAGGCTTCGAGCTGGTCCAAAAGCAGATCGAGCTCGCCATGGTGCTGCGCGAGCGGCTCGCGAGCCATCCACTGCTGCACAAGTATTTTCGCTTCCTGACCACTGGCGATCTCATCCCCGGCGAGTTCCGCGACTCCGGCATCGAGCGTTTCTACGACCTGGAGGGCGGCTGGATGCCCTACTGGGAAGCCTGGGCCAATGATGAGTTCGCCCTGGATCCGACGCGTCTGACCCTCTTCCTGGGCGCGACCGGAACCGATGGCAACACCTTCAAGAACCAGTACCTGATGGACCAGTACGGGATCCAGGTCAACAAGACCTCCCGCAACACCGTGCTGTTCATGACCAACATTGGCACCACCCGCAGCTCGGCGGCATACCTGATCGAGGTTCTGGTCAGCATCGCCAAGGAGTTGGAGCAGACCCAGGAAGCCATGAGCCCAGCCGAGCGTCGACTGCACGCCCGCCGCGTTCGCTCGCTGACCGAAGCGCTGCCACCATTGCCC
>CAZLYT010000301.1:0-5138 GCA_964563515.1 uncultured Candidatus Competibacteraceae bacterium
GCGCGCGCTCGGACCGGTGCTGGGCAAGCCGGACGGCCCCATCCTTCTGGACTGCAAGGTCAACGCGGACATCGCCGCGCCCTTCATGGGCGAGTTCGCCGAATTCGAAGCGCGACAGCACGGTTGATCAAGAGGGCCGGCGAGCCCAAGAAGCTCGTGGTGCTGAAGGGCTACGGCCACTACGAGGCCTGCCTGGAGGAGCATAGGCCGCACAAAGGCCTAGTTGACGGAACCGCCGTTCTCGGCACCACCCGCCGCCCCCTCCCGCCCCCCGGCACAGCTGAGCAAAGGCGCCGACGATATCAGTTCTCCATGCATGCCGTAGCGGGCAATGCCGGCCTGGGTCTCCTCTGAGCCCTATCTTGCTCCCTCGGCCCGACGGCAAGTTCCGCGGCGAGGCTGGCATAAGATCAAGGACCTAAGGAGCTTTCGGGCCAAGGGCGGACGAAGGCATGCAAAGTTCCTCCCAGAGCTGGAGATTTTGCAGTAAGACAATGGAGTTCTAATCGACAGTGGTCGACTGCGGTGATCGCACAATTCGACTAGGTGACCCACTGGCTGTAGCGCTGGGACCATGCCGCCGATGATTGACAGGGACGTCGATGATTAGCTGCCCCGCCTGCGCGCATGAGAATCCCGACGTCCAGAAGTTCTGCGGCGAGTGCGGCGCGCGGCTGCCCGGCACGACCGCAGCGGGTGTTTCCGATATTCGTGCGCCGGCTTACACGCCGCCCCATCTGACAAGGGAGGTGCTGGGCTCCCGTTTCGCGCTCGAGGGCGAGCGCAAGCTGGTGACCGTGATGTTCTGCGACATCGCCAACTCAACGCCACTTGCGGCGCGCGTCGGCGCAGAGGCCATGCACGGCGTGCTCAACCGCTTCTTCGAGCTGGCGCTCACCGAGGTGCACCGTTACGAGGGAACGATCAATCAGTTCCTGGGGGACGGTTTCATGGCGCTGTTCGGCGCCCCGATCGCTCACGAAGACCACGCGCGGCGCGCTTTGCTTGCGGCTGGCACCATCCACCAGCACATGCGCGATGCCGCCGGCGAGGGTGGACCGTTGCGTGATGTGCGGGTGCGCATGGGGCTGAACACCGGCATGGTCGTGGTCGGAAAGATCGGCGACAACCTGCGGATGGACTATACGGCCATCGGCGACACGACCAACCTGGCCGCGCGGCTGCAGAGCTTCGCCGAGCCCGGCACCATCCGGGCAAGCGACTCGACGAGACGCGCGGCGGCAGCCCACTTCGAGTTCAAGGACCTCGGCAAGCATTCCCTGAAGGGCGTCGCGGCGCCGGTGCCGATTTTCGAGCCGCTGGGACCCCGCTCTGCAGGCGAGGCCAGCACCGGCGCGGCGGGGACCCAGGTTGGCTCGGTCCTGGTTGGCCGGGAGGGGGAGCTTGCCGCGCTGTCCCGATCGCTGGTCGACCTCCGAGAGGGTCGCGGCAGCGTGCTCGTAATCCACGGTGAGCCCGGCGCCGGCAAGTCACGCCTCGTGGCCGAGGCGAAGCGCAGCGCGGGCCACGGGGTGCTCTGGCTCGAAGGCCGCTGCCTCTCGTTCGGACGCGGCCTCAGCTACTGCCCATTCATCGACATCCTTAAGGGAGCCTTCGGCATCACCGAAAGAGACAGTGAGGTCGATGCTCTAAGCAAGCTCGAAACGAGCGTGCGCACCCTGTTCGACGAACGCGCGCCGGAAATCGTGCCTTACCTCGCGACCGTCATGGCGCTCATGCTCACGGGTGAGCACGAGCAGCGTGTCAAGTTCCTCGATGCCCAGGCCATGAAGCGCCAGGTCTTCTCGAGTACGCGCAAGCTCGCCGAACGCGTGGCACAGCGCCAACCCGTGCTGATCGTCCTGGAGGACTGGCACTGGGTCGACCAGTCCTCGATTGCGCTGCTCGAGCATCTGCTGCCGCTTGCTGAGACCCAACCGATCATGTTCTGGCTCACCACCCGCGCCGAGCCGGCCGAGCCAGCCGCGCGGATCAAGGCAGCCGCGACGGCGAACCCGGGCTTGCGGCGCGATGAGATCACACTCACGCCGCTGGCGCAGGAACACGCCCGCGCTCTGATCGACAACCTCGTGGGGGATCTGCCCGAGGCGGTACGCGCGCAGATCCAGCGACGCACGGAGGGCAACCCGTTCTTCATCGAGGAGGTCGTGCGCGCCCTGATTGCGGATGGCACGTTCGTGAAGGAGGACCGCGACGGCGGCTGGCGGCTCGCGCGGTCGATCGCGGACCTGGCCATTCCGGACACGGTGCAGGGCGTGATTCTGGCGCGCATCGACCGCCTGGAAGACAGTGTCAAGAGTGTGCTCAAGCTCTCCTCCGTCATCGGTCGCAACTTCTTCCTGGGTGTCTTGAAAGCGATCGCCGAGGCGGCCGACAACGTCGAAGCTGGCTTGCGGAAGCTTGAACACTCGGACCTCATTCGCCTGCGTCAGCAAGTTCCAGAGATCGAATACATCTTCAAGCACGCTTTGGTTCAGGAGGCGGCCTACACCAGCATTCTGGCGGACCGCCGCCGCTCCATCCACCAGCGTGTTGCGCAGGCCATCGAGTCGGTGTTTGCCGATCGGCTCGACGAATTCTCGAGCCTGCTCGCCTACCACTATGCGCATGGCGAGGACTGGCCGAAGGCACATGCCTATCTCATGAGAGCCGGTGATCAGGCAGGCCGCATCGCCGCCGATGCCGAGGCCTTGGACCACTACAGGCAGGCAGAGGCCACCTTTATGAGGCTTGCTGGCCGCAAGCTGACTTCGCTCGAGCGGGCGACCATGGCGCGAAAGCTGGGGCAGGCATTCCATGGTACGGGCCGCTATGACGAAGCGGTCGACCGCTTCTCACGTGCGCTGGGGCACCTCGGCATTCGCTATCCGGAAACGGCAGTTGGAGTGCTCAGCAGCGCGCTCAAGTACTTGGCCGCACATTTCCTCGGTCGCCTCCGCGCCGGACGGGCGAAGCCACCAGCGATGGAGCTGGCGGTGGCCCGGGAGATCTCGGCAGTGTGCCACTCCCTGACCCGAATGGACTTTCAGGTGGACTCGACCCGCTTCGCGCTCGACAGCCTCATTGAGCTGTACGCAGGCGAGCGCGGCGGTGATGTTCTGGCTCGCGTTCGCGGGCTCAGCTCGCTCGGGATCGCGCTGACGATGTTTCGGGCACGTCGTCTGGCCCATGATCGAGTGGCAGAAGCTCTACTGCTTGCGCGCGAGAGCGGCCATCCTGCCGCGATGGTAGTTGCCATCTTCGCCCGCGGATGGCTTCAATGGAGGGATGGTTCACTCGACGACAGTGCGCAGTCGTTCAAGCAATCGGCAGCGGCGTCCAATGAGATTGGCGATATCTGGGCATGGGCAAGCGGCCTCAACTGTTATGCGTGGGTTCTCTATCAGCGAGCCGACTTCGCCTCCACGGCCAAGCTCGCCGCTGAAATGGTCCGGGTCGGCGAAAATGCAGGTGATCCAAATGTCGTTTCCTCTGGAACCGCGATGCTGGGCCTTGTGGACCTGGCGATCGGTCCGCTCGACGTGGCGGCTGCTCACCTGATGAAGTTCAGGGAGCTCTCTATACAAACCTCGGACTATCGGCGCTGGATCGGCGCTCTGAGCTGGCTGGCTAAGACCCGCCTCAGGCAGGGCCGCGTCTGCGAAGCCGCAGGATTGATGCAAGAAGCCATGCGGCTCCATGCGGCCAGGAACCTGCGTGGCAAATGGACGGGGGAGCCATTCTGTACGCTCGCAGAGCTACATCTTACCGAGGCCAGCAGCTTCTTGGGCGCTGCGCGGCACACAGCATTAGGCGCGGCAGAGCGGGCATGCGACCAGGCCCTGCGCACCAACCCGGCATGGCAGGCCGAAGCGCATCGGCTGCATGGAACGCTCGCGTGGCTCTCGGGCGATTCCGCCTCTGCACGTCGGCGATGGCAAAGGGGGATCGAGACCGCCGAGAGGTTGAACATGCCAGTAGAGCGGTCGCGTGTTCTGCTCGAGATGGGAGCCCGGCTCGGCGACGCTGCCCTCGTGGAGGAGGCCCGCCGGGTATTCGAGCAGACCGGCGCCAGGGTCGACCTCGCATTCTGCCTTCACGCCCTCGCCCGCATGGCAGCGGCCACGCGAGCTAATACGGATGCAGTGTTGGAGCACTATGACCGGGCAATACCCGCGCTCGATGCCGTCAAAACAGAATACAATCTCGGGCTCGCCTACCGCGAGCGCGCCCAGCTTCTTGCGAAGCGCGGCCAGCACGATGAAGCCCGGTCCGACATGGTAAGGGCCGATCACTGCTTCGCGGCAGTCGGGGCTGATGCCGAAAAGATCGCGCGTGCCAGTTAATCTGGTTGTCGCTCCGATCTGTCTCTCGTGGCGCGGATGCACCTCAAGTGCGCTGATCCAGCCGCATGACTGAATTGGGTCACACCCGGAAAGTCTCGTCCGGAGCAGAAAGAGTCTGAAAGACCTCAGTTATCGGAACAATGGCCTGTGGTCTGTTCAAGTGTGGTGCACCGAGGTTTGGGAGCGACGGAATTTTGCCCTGACTGTACCGCACCCGGTTCCCTGGACACTCGTCAACGCTCGGACAGAGCGCTGTCGGGGGATACCCAGATAGCGCCCCCCTTCCTCAAGATCGATCCTGGAGCCGCTACGGCCCTCGGTTGTCGGGTGGGGTCGCGCCAGGGGGCTCATGCGGCCCTCTGCCGGGCGTCGGCGCGCGCCTGCGCCGGCGTGCGATGGCCCAGGCGCTCGATGAGCCAGGCCGTGTTGTAGCGGGGGATGAACTCGCCGATGATCCGCTGCGCCTCCGTCAGGCTCTGGAATCGATGCAGATAGATGCACTGCTCCTTGAGCGTGCGCATGAAGCGCTCGATGACGCCGTTGCATTCGGGCTCGCCCACATAGGAGGGCGAGATCGTGATCCCCAGCCACTTCACCTCGTTGATCCAGGCGTCGGCGATGTACTGCGGGCCCCAGTCACAGCGGATCTTCAGCCCCCGGGCCACCTCCTTGCTGAAGCCGCCAAAGGCGTGCCGCACCCCCTGGCGAATCGGCTCGAGCGCCGCCCACCGGTCGCCGAGCTTGGCGACGTGCCAGCCGAGCAGCTCAGCGGTGTGATGGTCGATGGCCCCG
>CAZLYT010000302.1:0-20218 GCA_964563515.1 uncultured Candidatus Competibacteraceae bacterium
GTCTCTTTGCGCCGCGAGAGCGTGTTGTAGACGGTCAACGCCATCGATGGTCTTGCTCGGGTTGGGTGTGGTCGGGGCTGCAGGCTCAGCTTGGTTTCGCTGGGTCGCCATAGAGCTGGCGCGGTTCCACCATGGGATCGACGTCGACCTCCAGGCTGCCCTCCACCTGTTTCCAGTAGAAGCAGGTGCGCCGGCCGGTGTGACAGGCGGGACCCCGCTGATCCACTAACAACAGCAAGGTGTCGCCGTCACAGTCCACCCGCAGCTCTACCAAACGTTGCACCTGTCCGGAGCGCTCACCCTTGCGCCATAGCCTGGCGCGAGACCGAGACCAGTAGCAGACGTCGCCGGTGGCGAGGGTTTGCCGGATTGACGCCACATTCATCCATGCCAGCATCAACACTTCACCGGTGTCGTGTTGCTGGGCGATGGCAGGTATGAGGCCCTGTTCGGAAAAACGTAGACCCGCCATCGCCTCGTCGAGCGCTAGACGGGTACCGGTGCTAGCGTTCTCGAGACTCTTGAACATGGAGCGACCCCTGGAGATACGGACGGGGAAAAGGGGCCTCCCATTCTCGGCGATGAACCCTCAGAAAGCCATCGTCGTTGCTGGCTCAGCGTATTCTGAGAGATCAGGTTCCAAGCTCAGGGTGGGGCCGGACGCGCGGTCCGGCCCCCGCGCAACTACGGAAACACTTGGCCACGCACCTCGCCGGACGGGTTCGCGTCGGTATGCACGTTGGCGTAGATCAGACCTTCTCTGGCCGCCTGAAATAACGATGCGACGTTGTTGACCGGGAATTCGACACCAGGGGCTGGGCCGCAGGTCTGAGGGTCGATGTCGGCATTTTCGATGATCCCCAGCGCCAGCAAGCCATCCACATTGCGGGTGGGACCGGCGTAGAGAAACGCCACGATCGGGCCATTGATCCCGGCCCGGCCGCAATGCAGGTGAGCCGCGGAGACGGCGGTACCGCTGCGCACGATGAGCCCGTAGCGAATCTCGGAGAGCGCCGCGTCGAAGATCAGCCTCACCGACCCGCTCGTACTGGTACCGGTGACAGCCGGCACCTCTTGGGCGCCACTGAGCGCGGTTCGCACATTTGCGGACGGTTGGTTGGCTTGGGCAAAGACGCCGGCGCTCGCCGCCATCGCGGCTACCGCCAAAAGCCCTGTCTGCAACTTGGCTTTGTTCATCTTCCATCTCCTTCACTGAAACCAGGAACCGGCGCTCCCAGCCGGTTCCCGGTCGGTGGGCTATCAGCCCTCTTGCTTGACGCCCTCCGCGCCAAGGTAAAGGGTAATCTCGTCACCTAATGCAGGCAGTCCATAGCCCATCCCGAAATCCGACCGCTTGATGGTCCCTTGGGCATCGAAGCCACACATTTCGGCCTGATTGAATGGATGGGTGCCACAACTGATGTTGGTCACCTCCAGGGTCACCGGCTTGGTCACCCCTATCAGGGTCAGCTCCCCCTCGACGCTCGCGGTGTCATCGCCATTGAGTGTGACGTTGGTGGACCGGAAGGTCATCTCGGGAAACTCCACCACGTTGAAGAAGTCGGGCGAGCGCAGATGCTCATCGCGCTTCTCGTGCCCGGTATCGATGGATGCGGTATCCACCACCACCTCGACGGAGCCGGTGCCCTGCTCGCGGTCAAGCACCAGCTTGCCCTCGCTGGAGTTGAAGCGACCGTAAACCGTGCTGAAACCCAGGTGATTGACGGTGAAATTGGGATAGGTGTGCGCTGGGTCCAGCACATATTCGTCGGCGGCGCCGGCGGCAATAGCAGTCGCGGCAAATACGGTGGCGAGGATTGCTCTAAGCATGGATTGACTTCCTTCTCGGGTCTTTGGTCACAGGGGAACACCTCCAGCACTACGCCAAGTCAGATACCAGGCGAGCGCCGAAGGCAGGAATGCAGTCAATGTGATCAGCACGAAGCCCAGACGATCCGGCAGCGTACGCGGCCACGGCACCGCGACTAGCACCGGTACCAGCGCGAGGGCTGCCAACGCCGTCCAGGGCACCATGGCATAGACATGGGCCGCCACCCCGAGGAGCGCGGAAATCAACGCCACCGGTATGGTGACGAAATAGCCGGCAGTCACCCCGCCGCGAATGAGCTGCACCAGCGCCGGTGCCGCCAAGGCCGAACCGATCGCAAGTCCGATTTGTCCCAGCAGCGCCGAGGCTCCCAGCAGCGCACTGAGGCCGACGCCGAAAGCGAGCGCGACACCGCCGCCAAGCGCACGCCGCGAGTCATGGCTCTGACTGGCCATCGCAGCCGTTACCCAGGCACCGAAAGCAGCCAGAGGGACGCCCAGCAGCAGGGCTTCTCCCAACGCCCGTCGCGACAGCACCGGCCACAGTAGCCAAGCCGCCAGCGCAGCGCCGACGATCGCCAGCAGGGTCACCATTACCCGACGCGGCGGCGTCCAGAGCTGGAGCAGGAGCCCCACCGGAAACGCCGCCAGCGCGACGATGATGATCTTGCGCGTGGAAGTCAGGGGCATCAGCTGAAACCCCACCGCCAGTGTGATCAACACCGCCAGGCCAGCTGCGACGCCAAGCCCGGTACGCAAACCGCCAATCGCGCTGAGCGCCAGCACCACCGCCAGGGAGGCCACAAACGGGAACAGACCCGACTGCAGCGCAGGATTCTGTAACATCGACTCCATTCCAAACTCCGCTTCGCTTCGGGCTCTGCTTCGGGACCACCCTATGAGTGGCCAAGTTCCATTGCTTCGTACACCACGTGAGCGGCTCGGCTGAGCTCTTCCCGCTCCACGTCCCCCACCAGTGCGCAGCCGTAGTCACCATCCAACCAGTAGAAAGCACTCAGCCCGTCGCGCTCGGCGAAACGAAATGCCGTTGCTGTATCGGAGTCCAGGCTATGGGTCAGATATACGGTAATGCGCCGACCATCGAAGCGCTCGTACATGAGTTGGGCCGAGGTCCCGTGCCGCCACGGCAGCAACCTGCCGCCGAGAAGTCGATAGCCCAAGGCTTCCAGACTCGGCGCACGCACGGCCATTCCCAGACGTTTCGAGAGCCACGGCAGCAGGTGCTGCTCGGAGCCCCTTACCTCCACCGGGTGGCGCACCTCTGGCGTGTAGACCTCGTGGGCCACGATGGCCTCGGCGGCAAGTTCCCCCGCGACATCGCCATCAGGCGATTCACCCTGGTGGATTCCGCGCGCCCACCACCCTCCGAATCCGCCTAGCGCGACTGCCACCAGCAATGCGACTGCCTGCCCGAATCGCGTCCACCGCCTGGTAGGCCGCGACTCCAGCAGTCGAGTCGGTATCCGTTCATCGGCAATCGGGTCGTACAGCGCCTTGAGCCCGCGGCTGATACGAGCGTAATCCGCTACCCGCGCTCGTAGCTCGGGGGAGGATTGCAGACGCTTCTCGAGCTCTAGCCTCCCGGCGCCATCGAGCTCGCCGTCCACAAAGGCGTGGAGCATCCGCTCTTCCTCGGACAAGGTCGCGCTCACTTGACCCTCTGCAAATGAGCTCGCTGGTCGCGGCGCAGCAGGTGGCGTAACTGATCGCGAGCCCGCGCCAGGCGGGACATGACGGTGCCAATCGGAATCCCAAGCACATTCGCCACTTCGCGGTAGCTCAACTCCTCCACGGTTACCAGGATCAGCACCTCACGCTGTTTCTGAGGCAGCCGCCGAAGGGCGGCGTCGAGCTCGCGCAACTCGATGGCGATATCAGGAGGGGCCGTGCTCTGTGCTGGCAGCTCCTCATTGGGTAGCGGCACGAAGGTGGGACCACGGTTCAGGCGCCGCACCACGTTGGCGTTGAGATTGTGCATGATGGCGAACACCCAGGTCCGCATGTCTCCCTCGCCCCGCCACAGATGCAAGCGGGATAGGGCACGCTCCAGGGTGTCCTGCACCAGATCGTCCGCCCGCTGGACGCTGCTCATGCCAACCAAGGCGCGAGCATAGCGCCGCAGGCTTGGAATGGTGGCGATGATCTGCTGTCTCGCCTCCGAGTGTGACACCGCTACTAGCGCCTAATGGGAAGTCGAACACCGCGGCATAACGCGTCCACCCGGCAGGGGATGACCTGGCACCCCACCGGGAACACCTGGAACAACCGACGGACACGTAGCTGCATGCGGAGCCCGCAGAGCATTTTCAGGCCTTAATAACACCTGGGGAGTTTGGATTATTCCGTCAACCGTTCGGGTCGGCGACGGATGCATCCTTTGACTGAGAAGGGGGTGTGAACAACGGGTGATCGAGGCGCGACGATCCACCCTTCGCCGTCCTACGCACGCCTTCGGGTCCTCCTTGCTTCCGCAGTGCTTTCACGGGAATGCCCAACACGAAAAAGCGCCCCGTGGGGCGCTTCTTGAGGCTCGAGTACAGGAACCGAACTCGATTCGTGGTCACGGTTCGACCCCCATGAATTTCATGGCCATGAGCCCCGCCACCCCGAGCCGTAGTTCCCGCCCTAGCGCTGCGCCACGGGAACACCGGCATCCAAGCGCGCAATGAGGTCGGGCGCCGGCACGTAGCCCATGATGCGCTCGCCGCTGTCGGTAACAGTCATGGGCGTGCCGGTGAGCCCCAACTCGCTAGCGAGCGCCATGTGCTCCTGCACTGGGTTGTCGCAGACGCGCGCCTCGGGCTCGACGCCCTGCTTGGCCAAGGTCAGCTCCTCGTTACGGTCGGGTGCGCACCACACCGACACCGCCTTGTTGTACGATTCCGAATCGATGCCGGTGCGCGGAAATAGCAGATAACGCACGCGTATGCCGCCGCCGAGCAGCTCGTCGATCTCGGCGTGCATGCGCCGGCAGTAGGGGCAGTCGGCGTCGGTGAAGGTTGTAATCGTATGACGGACCTCCCCCTCCGGCTCAAAGATGATCATCTTGGATTCCGGCAACTTGGCCAAGCGTTCCATCCGCACCTTGGCCAACACCGGATCACTCAGGTCGCGTCGATTCTCAACGTCGAACAGCGTGCCGCGAAAGGCCAGGGCGGCATCCGGCGTAAAGTAGAGCAGATTGCCCTGGAGGATGACCTCATACAGTCCCGGCACCGGTGAGGGTTCCACGTGGTCGGGAACTGCGTTGGGGAAGCGCTCGAGCAACGCCGCTCGCAGTTGGGCCAATTCGGCCGCGGTGTCAGCGGCGGCGGGCAGGGTCGTGGCCACTAGCAGAGCCACCGCGATGATCAGTCGTTTGAGCATGAGTCCGCACCTCCGGCAAGAAGCATACGTTGCCCGAGCCGAACCGGATTCGGCAAGGGCAAATTGCCTCGAGAATGCTCTTGATTTATGGGCGCCGCCCGCGAGCCTTCGGCCAAAACCGCCAGGCGACGAAAGCTATGGCTGCCAAGCCCAGGGCGTTTACCACTATTGTCGCCATGGCTCAACTCTCTCCGGCACGAAACAGCCGCAATCGGTTGGCGTTGGAGACCACCGTTAGCGAGGAAAGTGCCATGGCTGCACCTGCAAACATGGGATTCAGCAGCCATCGTCTCATTCGCCCTTAGGGCCGGCAAAACAAGCCCCAGATGAGCTTCCGAGCCTCGTCGAGCAATAGCACACTGGAGGCCACGAGCGCGGCCAGTACCCAGTCCCCGAGCGTCAGGTCGGTGGTGGCAAAAACCGATTGAGCCGGCTCCCAGTGCACCACCACAACCTGCAGGACCAGCACGGCAGCCAGCGACAACCAAAGGTAACGGTTGCTGAAGAACTGCCGATTAAAGGCCGATCGATGCTCAGCCCGGGCATTGAAGATGTTGAAGAACTGGAACAACACGAAGGTGGTGAACGCTAGGGTCAATGCGTAGTTCTCGCCACGCGGCTGGGCGTAGTGGAACATGGCCAGGGTTCCGATGGCCATGGTGAGGCCATAGCCGAACAAGCGCGCCAGTCGATTCCGCGTCAGCACGCCGCTGTCGGGATCCCGCGGTGGTTCGTCGATTACCCCGTCCCGGGCCGGCTCCACTCCGAGGCTCATGGCCGGGGGTCCATCCATGATGATGTTGATCCAGAGGATCTGGATGGCGGTAAACGGTGTCTGCCAGCCGAGCAGGCTGGCGCCGAGCACGGTCTGAATCGCACCGATATTGGTCGAGAGCTGAAAGCGCACGAACTTTACGATGTTCTCGTAAATGGCGCGACCTTCCCGAACGGCCCGAACGATGGTGGCGAAATTGTCATCCGTGAGCACCATGGTCGCCGCCTCCTTGGTCACCTCGGTACCGGTGATGCCCATGGCGACGCCGATATCTGCGTGCTTGAGGGCGGGGGCGTCATTGACGCCATCACCTGTCATGGCCACCACGTGGCCGAGTCGCTTGAGCGCCCTGACAATGCGCACCTTGTGCTCGGGCGCAACCCGAGCGAATACCGCAACGTCCTCGATCACACTAGCGAGCTCCGAGTCGCTCATGCGCTCGAGCTCGCTGCCACTGACGGCTTTGCCTTCCAATGCCAGTCCGCGGGCGATGGCACTCGCCGTGAGGCGATGATCGCCGGTGATCATCTTCACTTTGATGCCGGCGCGGCGACACAAGGAGATCGCCTCCCGTGCCTCTGGACGCGGCGGGTCGATGATCCCTACCAGGGCCACGAACATCAGGTCCGTCACTTGGTCCCGCAGGTCGCCGTCAGGATCGAACTCGCTCGCCGGGATCTGCCGGCTGGCCAGGGCCAATACCCGCATGGCCTCGCCTGCCAGGGCCTCGTTGAGAGCCAGCAGGTGCTCCCGCAGCGCATCGTCCATGGCTATCTCACCATCCGTGCCGACACTTTGGGCACACAGCGGCAGCAAGACGTCTGGTGCTCCCTTGACGTACAGGTGCACCCACTCCCCGCGGCGGTGGAACGTCGCCATGTACTTATGGGAGGAATCGAATGGCACTTCTGCGACCCGGGGTAGTTCCTCGACCAGAGCTTCGGCGCTGACCCCGCCTTTGCCGGCCAGTGCCAACAGAGCGCCCTCGGTGGGATCCCCCACCAACTCGCCGTCTCGGATCCGGCTATCGTTGGGCAGGGCCGCTGCCAACCAGAGGGCGTCGAGCTCCCCTGGGTCGTCCCCTTCTCGCGAGCGAATGCTGCCGCTCGCCCCGTAGCCCTCACCACTGACCTCCAGCCGCTGGCCGCGGTAGATCACGGCGCGGGCAGTCATCTGGTTCATGGTCAGGGTGCCGGTCTTATCCGAGCAGATCACCGTCGTGCAGCCCAGGGTTTCCACCGCGGCGAGCTTCTTGACGATGGCCCGGTTCTGCGCCAGGCGGTGCATCCCGAGGGCCAAAGTGACGGTAACCACCGCAGGCAATCCCTCGGGAATGGCCGCCACCGCCAGCGCAATTGACGTAATCACCGTTTCGATCAGGGGCTGACCCCGCAGCATGCCGAGGGCAAAGATGAGCCCGATGACCCCGCCAGCGATCAGGGCCAGGCGTTTGCCGAGTCCATCGAGCTGGACCTGCAGGGGGGTCGGCGCCTCCTCGGCCTGCTCGAGCATGCGAGTCAGTCGGCCCATCTCCGACTGCATGCCGGTGGCGGTCACGGCCACCTCGAGACGGCCACGGGTGACCACGGTGTTGGTGTAGGCCATGTTGCAGCGCTCGGCGAGATCGGTGTCTTCGGACAGCGATTCGCGCGCGTGCTTGGAGACGGGCTGGGATTCCCCGGTCAGAGCCGACTCGTCGATCTCCGCATCATGGGCCACCACCACGCGCCCATCCGCCGGCACCCGATCTCCGGCCTCGAGCAACATCAGATCCCCGGGCACCATGGCGCTGGCGGCAAGCTCCTGGACCCAACCATCGCGGCGCACGCGACCGGTGGGCGAGAGCATTCCTTTCAGTGCTGCCAACGTCGCCTCGGCGCGATTTTCCTGCCAGAACCCCAGCAGCGCGTTGAGAACCACGACCACCAGGATGACCACGGCGTCCTTGATGTCGCCGATGGCGCCGGCGAGCGCAGCGGCGACGATGAGCACCAGAATCAACACACTCTTGAACTGGTCCCGCAACAGCAGCCAACGCGAGCGCGGCGGTTTCTCCTCCAGCCGGTTCTCCCCAAAGCGTCCCAGCCGGTCCTCCGCCTCGGCACCGGAGAGACCGCTCTCGCAATTGCTGTGCAGGTGCTGCAGGGCCGCCTCCACGTCCGCCGCGTGCCAAGCCGTCTCAGCGAGCACCTGGGGATCCAACTCGCTCCGGCCGGCGTTACTGTTTTCGCGCCTGGAGGTATCGTTCACTGTGCTTGCCAAGTCCTCTTCGATCTCCAGGGGCGCTGCATCGATGGTCCGCTCCAGGGGAGCCGAACGTGCTCGCACAGCGAGCGGCTCAGCATCCAACCAAAGCTTTGTAAACGCCCGGTGTTGGTGAAAGTGCCGCGAGTATGGACTCGGGGCGGTCCATCACCCCACTCTTGAGTTACTTGACCCAAAGCAACCCAGGAGGTCGCTGGCAATGACTTCAGCACTTCCCCGCCAAATGCGGGCAATGGTACTGGAGCGACCGAATCAGCCGCTGCGGCTGCTCGAGCTGCCGGTTCCGAGTCCCGGGCCCGGCCAGCTTCTGATGCGGGTTGCCGCCTGCGGCGTGTGTCGCACTGACCTGCATATTGTCGATGGCGAGCTGCCAGAGCCCAAGCTGCCCCTGATTCCCGGACACGAGATCGTGGGCTCGGTGGTCGCCATTGGATCGGAAGTCTCCCGCTTTGGGCCCGGGCAGCGAGTCGGCGTTCCGTGGCTCGGCCACACCGACGGCACCTGTCGCTATTGTCAGCGCGGCCAGGAAAACCTTTGCGATCACCCGGAGTTCACCGGCTACACCGTGGACGGCGGTTATGCCGAATACACCTTGGCGCACGAACAATTCTGCTTTCCGCTGCCCGAAGACGTCGGTGATGCCGAAGCGGCACCGCTGCTCTGTGCCGGCCTCATTGGCTACCGCACTCTGCGCCTGGCCGGGGACACGGCCCAGCGCATCGGCATCTATGGCTTCGGTGCCGCGGGTCACATCGTGGTCCAGGTGGCGACCTATCTCGGCCGCGAGGTGTATGCCTTTACCAAACCAGGGGATCTCAGCGGGCAGGATTTTGCCCGCCGCCTGGGCGCAGTCTGGGCCGGAGGCTCAGATCAGCAACCGCCGGTGGCGCTGGATGCGGCCATGATCTTCGCACCCGTGGGGGCGCTCATGGTCGAGGCCTTGAAGGCAACGGCCAAGGGCGGGACCGTCGTCAGTGGCGGCATCCACATGAGTGATATCCCGGCATTTCCCTACCGGCTGCTGTGGGAGGAACGGGTGCTGCGCTCGGTCGCCAACCTAACCCGCCAAGACGGCGAAGAGCTGCTAGCGCTGGCACCGCAAGTACCGGTGCGCACCCACGTCGAGACTTTCCCGCTGGCGGCGGCCAACGAGGCCTTGCAGCGGCTGCGGACAGGCGCGGTCGAAGGCGCCGCGGTGCTAGAGATGAGCTAGGGAAGTCTCCCTAGGGAGACCGTCGCAGGAGAACCTGAACCGCTCGGAACACGTATTGCAACGGGGGCAGGAAAACAAGAAACGCGAGCACGGGAGGCTTGCGGATGAAAACTGTTTTCCTGCTCGGGCCCGGCCATTGCGGGTCCACCCTCTTCGACCTCTTGCTCGGCAGCCATTCGCGGGGCTTCTCGCTGGGTGAGCTCTATCGCTTGGGTCACATGCTGGCCCAACGTGGCGGCGAGGCTCCACATCTCTGCGGTGTCTGCGCCGGCCGGTGCGCGTTCTGGAACGAGCAGGTCTCCTTACAGCGCCTGCGCCTACTGTATCAGGCCGACACCTTCTCGCGTCGCGTCAGATCCAGACTGGCCAGGGCCATATGGAACCCTTACTGGTCACTTTCGCAGTGGAGTGATCGAGACCTACTGATCGACTCGAGCAAGCATCCGCACTGGGTTTCCAAACAACTGGCCGCCGGCAACTGGCGCGGCATCGAGCCTGTGCTGATTCATGTGGTTCGCGATGGTCGCGCCGTGGTGAGCTCCTACTACCGGAAGTATCCGCAACGAGGCCTCGAGGCGATCTGCGCAAACTGGCGAGACCGGCTGCAGCAGATCCTAGACTTCTATGACCAGATCAATCGGGGGATCAAGTTCGAGGTGCGCTACGAGGCGCTGGCAACCGATCCCGAAGCCACCCTACGCAGCACTTGTAGTCAGCTGGGCATCGGGTTCGAGGCAGAGATGCTGCGCTACTGGACCCACGACCATCACCACTTGATGGGCAACGGCGGCACTCGGTCGATGATTTTCCGTTACCGCATGGAGCAAAGCGACGGCGTCGACGCCGCCACCGCGAACCGCATGCAGGAAGCCAAACAGCACTACGTCCACGACTACTACGACTCCAAGGACATCGGCATCACTTTGGACGAGCGCTGGAAACGCGAGCTCTCAGCAACCGATCTGGCGACCTTCGAGCGAGTCGCAGGCCCCCTCAACCACCGGCTGGGGTACTCTGACCGCGCGGGTCAGGCGCAGCAGGCAGCGTAAGCTCGGTCGGTGCAGGGCGGGGAACTTACAGCCGAGAGTGCAGATGCTCGGCCAGGCGCACGGCCAGCGCCACTATCGTCAAGGTGGGGTTGGCGTAGCCGCCGGTGGGAAACACCGAGCTGCCGGCCACGTAGAGATTGTCGACACCGTGCACGCGGCAATCGGCATTGACAACTCCCTCGGTCGCGCACTCGGCCATGCGAGTCGTCCCCATGTGGTGGTAGCCGCCGGAGAGGTCATCGGGCCAGCCATCGTCATCCGCGAGCAGCCAATCCGGGATCTGCAAGCGCCCGACGCCCAGGCGCCCGAGCTCTTCCCCTATCAGCCGCAAGGTGACACTTTGCGCCCGCTTGTCCTCCGACGTGAGCTGCCAGTCCAGCCGCGCCAGAGGGAGACCAAAGGGATCCCGCTTCGATCCCAGCGTCACCCGGCTGCGGGGATTCGGCGACTGCTCCGAGCGCAGATAAAACCCAACCCAGCCAATGGCTCCGATGTAGGGCTCTCCTTCGAGCCGGGAAATGCCCTCGACCACGTCCCCTAGGTCTCTCATGACCGACCAGATGCGCTCGCCGAAGCGGTCCGGAAACCTGCCGGACCTGGCATTGCGCATCATTTCCCGGTAGGCCTCGTACCCCCTCTCGCTTCCGTCACCACGGAAAACCAGCGAAGCGGCACAGTTGAGGGCCCGCTCCCGCGTCTGGGCAGATGCCGACGGACACAGCCCCGCCACCACATGCGTGCCATCACGGTCGAACACGGTGAAAATGCGCGCCAACGCCCGTGGTTCTGCAGCCACTACGGTTCCGGCGGTTACGTGGGGGTGCTCCATGAAGTATCTGCCCACCAGATCGTGCGCATTGCCGAGCGCGGGGCCTTCGGGCCATCCGGACAGAAGCAGCAGGCGCGCGTTCTCGATACCGCCACAGGCGGCCACGAATATCCGCGCCCGCACGGCGCCGCGACGCCCCTCCAGAGTGGTGATCTGCGCCCCCGAGACGGCGCTACCGTCGCTATACGCTTCTAGCGCAGTGACGTGGCCGTGTAACAACACTCGGACACGTTGCGATGCCTCGAGCTCCTTACGGTAAGCCTCGCCGAATCGGGTCGGTGGGCTGAACTGCCAGCAAGGTGCCTCGAGCTTGCTGGGATCTAGGTCGGGGAAGGAGCGGTTCTCATCCTCCCATTGCTCCGCCCGATAGCGGAATGGCCCCAGCTGGCACCAGCTCTGGGCGCGCTGGTAGTAGGGCAATAGCGCCTCGCGGTCGAAGGGCCAGCCGCTGTTCGGGACCCACGAGCGCTGCTCGAAGTCGATCTCGTGCAACGGTGTACACCAACCGCCCCAATGGTTGGTGGAACCGCCGAGATAGCGCATACGGCTGATTTCCAGAGGAAAATAGGGCACACCCGTGGTCTCGCCGGCGGCCAGGGCCTGAATCTCGGGCTCGAAACTGAGACCACCGCTCTCCAGCACGCACACGTCGACGTCGAGCTGGGCAAGCTCTAGGGCCAGGGTTATGCCGGCCGCACCAGCGCCGACCACACACACCTCGGCGTCGAACTGCGACCCCGAATCGAGTTCACGGAAATCGATGATCATGGCAGGGTTTGAGGGAGCTACGGGAATAGGACGACCGCGGAGGATACTGAGGAAGAGATCACACCGCCAGCACGCATTGCCTGGTCCCCGGGCGGGAACTCGACTAGAAGCTCCCGCCGGCTACACCTGCCGGCGGGTCATCGAAAGCCATCGCCGCTACTGGATGTAGTAGCCCATCGCGCAGACTTGGTCGTCGACCTTCGCGAGAATGGCTCCCAGCCTCGCCTTGCTAATGGTCCCCGGCAACGTTGCCCTGGCTCATGTCCGGCACCATCCCCCCTGGTCCACAGCACGCCGAATCCTCACCTCACGGCGACAGCTCAGGCTGCTCCGGTGACGTGGTAACGCCCGCGAACCCGGGCCACGACCTCGTCTACGGCCGCCTCCACCGCAGCGGTCAGACCGAAACCGTAGCCAAAGTCCTCCCCCACGACAGCCAAGACCTCGAACTGATCCGGCATCTCACCCAACGCGCGGGCCAGAGCCACGGCTTCGGCGAGACCTAGCCGATGGCCCGAGGTTGCGGCCGGATGGATCGGTCCCAGTGCATCCGGTCCCAACTCCAGCACGGCCCCCGGGCGTCCACTGGCCCATGCGGCATCGAAGGTCAGCACCGCTCGCGCGCCCCGCCAGTGCTCCAGCAATGATGCGCCGTCAGGGCTGGCCACCTCGACCCGACATCCTGGCGGCGGGCTCAGCTCCAGGCGCCGGGCGATGGCAAGCCCCACGCCATCATCGCGCCGGGCCTCGTTGCCGATCCCCAGCAGGAGCGTGAGGGAACTGGTCGCGATCTCAGGCATCTGCTGCCGCAGCGGCGCTATGCTCCCGTTCCTGGGCCCGTGCCAAACCCGGACGAGCCGAGTGGCGGTCCGCGTAGGCCTCCAGGTTGGCAAACTCCAGCGGCACCTCGAAGCCCCGGGCCCAGAGTAGCGTGTGGGTAATGATAATGTCGGCTGCAGTGAAGCCATTGCCCACCACGAACTCCCGATCTCCGAGCGCCGTCGCCAAAGCCGCTGCCGCGCGCCGGAACTCCTTCTTGGCCGTTGGCATGATGGCAGGCACGCGCAGCGACTCCGGTAAGGCGAAGGTGTGCTTGGCGAGGGTCCAAAGCGGCTGCTCCAGCTCCCCGATCACGAAGAACAGCCAGCGGTCATACTCCGCCCGCTCGCGGGTCAACGAAGCGGGCACCAGCCGGAACTCGGGAGCCCGCTCACCTATGTAGGTGCAGATCGCCCCCGACTCGGTGAGCACGAAATCGCCATCCACCAACGTCGGCACCTTGCCCACCGGGTTGAGACTCAGGTACTTGGGTTGCCGCTGCTCGCCCTTTTGAAGGTTGACGAGAACGTACTCATAAGGGGCGCCCGCCTCCTCCAGGGTCCACAGCACGCGAGTCGATCGAGACCTGGGGTAGCCGTAGAGCTTGAACATGGGTGACCTCGGATGAAATCGCCGAATGCCGCAGACGCTAATCGTTTGGCCGTCTTCGTGCCAGCGGCAAATGGGTCGGTGTTAGGGCATTCCGGAATCAGTCGATGCGCCAGGCTGCCCCTCGGTTGGCGTCTGCACCCGCAGCAGCAGCTCGCCAACCGCTTCCATCCAGGGTCCTGCGCCACTCTGGGCGTCCATTTGCTCCCGACTGCTGCGCGACAGCAACCAACCCAGCGGCGGGTCGCGCTGATCAGCGGTAGCCGCCAGGCTGATGTCGAGGGTCGCCGGGTAGTCCCGCTTCAATCTGGCTTCGGCGAGGAGACCACGCGCCGTTCGGGTATTGAGCAAGGTGCGAATCGGGGCCCGGGTCTCCAGCAGGAGCTCCCGGCTCACACGTTCGCCTAGGGTCTCCCGCTTCGGTGGTTCCAAGCCACGGGCCGGGTCGTTGCTGATCAGCAGTGGCACCGGCTTCAGGCGACCGCCCGGACAGCTCCAGACACCGGCGCCGCCATACTCGTCGGGCTCACAGTCAACCCCCAGGCTGTTCAGCAGCTCGTCAGCGGTCAGGGCCCCGGAGTTCTCGAAGTAGCCGCCGTCCGCCAGCCGACGCGGGCGGCCGCCACAGAACACGGTGCCGGCCGGGCTGACATAGGTGAAGCGCGCGCTCAGATGCACCGCGGTGCTGAGCGGCATGGGGAGCTCGCACATCGCCAACAGATCGTCGAGCTCGAGAAAGCGGCCGCCGGCGAGTCGCAGGTTGCTGGTCACCGCCCGCTGGCCATCACCGACCCAAGTCGCGTTCAAGAACAACGCCGGGACTCGGGTATCCGCCTCTGGCCCGGACCAGAGCTTGGCAAGGTGCTCCCCCAGTCGATCGCTCGCCGTCTCCTGCCGCCACGCGACCTCCCACGACACCTCCAGATACTTGGCCCGATCCGGAAAAGCCAGCGCTCCCAGGATCGGCACCGAATCGGGTATCGGCCAGAAGCGCTGGAGCAGGTCCGGAAACAGCATTCCAGCCACCACCGGACCGAGAAAGTCCTGCCCCAGAACCGCACGGGAGGCGGCGGCGTAGCCCCGTGGGGCGCTCGCCTGGGCCCCCTCCTGAGGCTGCGCCCGGTCCGCCACCAAGCCGGCAAATACGGCGCTGCCCAAGCTGCCGCCGGAGACGCTGCTGAGCGCGTAGACGTGATCCGGGAATGCCGGATAGCGGTCCGCGAGCTCGCCGAGCACGGCGGCGGTCCAGTAGGCGGCGCGGATGCCCCCGCCCGCTGCAGCCACTACGAACACCGGATAGGGCTTTCCTGCGGCAGTGTAGTGCTCCAGCTCCGGGCTGCGCGCCGCCAGCCAGCGTTGGAAATGGTCGGTGACGGTTGGCCGTTGCCAATCCGGGATCGGGTCGTCAGCGACCCGCACCTGGTGGTTGTCGTTCCACAGGCTGAACAACCCCGCCAACAGCAATGCCACCAACAGCAGCGAGGGCCAACGGTAGCGATGGCTGGGATAGATCAGAGCCAGGTTGGCGAAGGCGAGCCAGCCCGCGGCGGCGGCGAGCAGAATCGGCAACGCACCGAAGGCCCGCGGTGCCATCACCGGCATCAGCAGGAACACCAACAAGAGCAGGAAGGAGACCAGCTGGAAAGTGCCCAGGGCCCGCACGGTGGCTGGCTCGAGGGTGTCCCGCGGTGCTTCCACGGCACTGGGCCTGGGCCCGGTCCGGGTTCGCAGCCAGAGCCGTCGCAGCAGCGTGAACAGCAGAAAGCCGCCTGCGATGAAGGCGAACACGATGGCGGCTCGTCGCGGACCCTGATGCAAATAGCTCACGGCTAGCGCCATCGCTGGCGCCACGCCATAGAGACGCGGTGTCCAACGTCGCAGACGCTGGTACAAGGGTCGATCTTCCGGCGTGTACCAGTAGTGGACGTAGAGCAAGGCGCGGGAGAAGTACCACGCGCTGGCTGCCAGGTAGAGGCAGGCCAGCACCAGCACCAGCAGGCGCAGCACCGGCTGCGCGGCCTCCTCCATTACGTCCCAGATCTGCGGCACCGCCAGGATCGTGACGCATATCAGCGCCACGGTCAGTGCGCTGAACCAGGTGGGCCTCAACACGCATTTGAGGCGCTGATAACCGGTCCAGAAGCGCAGCGCCAGTGATGCCACTAGCCGCCCCCTCGCGCCCCCGGGGCGCGGGCGATCGCAGCTGGTCGCATGCGGTGGAGCTCAGCCCCGATCGATGTGCAGGTCAAGAAAGTGCGCGGAGCAGGAGATGCAGGGATCGTAGTTGCGGATGGTCTGCTCGCAGCGCCAGCGCAAATCGTCGTCGGAGAGGTCGAGATGGGCCTGGGCCACGCCCGTCAGGTCCTGCTCGATGATCTTCTGGTTTACCGAGGTGGGTGCAACGATCTTGGCATCTTCGATAACACCGCGCGCATCGGTGGTGTAGCGGTGGTAGCAGACCCCCCGCGGCGCCTCGGTGGCGCCAAAGCCAGTCCCAGCCCGGGGGTGCACCTCGGCGGCGGGCGCCGCCGGGGGCTCATAGCTCTGCACGATGCGCAAGGCCTCCTCGAAGGCCAGCACGATCTCCACCATGCGCGCCAGGATGCTCTTGAAGGGATTCCGGCACACCGGGCCCAGCCCGACCTCCTCTGCCGCGGCCCGCGCTCGCGGGGTGAGCTGGTCGTGGTTCACGTTGTAGCGTGCCAGCGGCCCCAGGTGTGCCAACCCGCCGTGATGCAGCCGGCTATGCAGAGCCGTCGAATGGCGGACATGTTCCTCTTGCAGCAGATCATCGTAGCCCGTCACCGGGAGGTCGACGCCGGCACTGGTGCGAAGGTCGCCCAGCTCGATGGCGTAGCGCTCGGGATGACGCAGGGCCAAATACTCGTAGTCGGCCTCGTAGTCGGGAAAATCCAGTCCCGCCAGGAAGCTCACCGTCGCTGCCGCCTCGTCGACGGCGCGCTCGAGCTCCGGCACCAGGGCCTCCAGCCGTTCCACATCCGGGAGACGGTAGAAACCCCCCACCTTGAGGTTCACCGGGTGCACCTCGCGGCCCCCCACCACCCGAATCAGCTCGTTGCCGAGCTTCTTCAAGCGCAGTCCGCGGCGCACCGCCTCGGGATGGGACTTGGCCACCTCCACCACGTCCTGGCAACCGAGGAAGTCCGGCAGATGCAGCAGGTGCACGTGGAGCGCGTGGCTCTCGATCCACTCGCCGCAGTAGACCAGCCGCCGCAGTGCCTCCAGCTGTGGATCCAGGGTGATGTCGCAGATCTGTTCCATGGCCCGGCAGGCGCCCATGATGTAGGCGATGGGGCAGATGCCGCAGATGCGGGAGGTGATGTCCGGGGCTTCACGAAAGTCGCGCCCGCGCAGAAAGGCCTCGAAGAATCGCGGCGGCTCGTAGATGCGAAGGTGCGCCCGCGTCACCTGGCCGTCACGCACGGTGAGGTCCAGGGCGCCTTCGCCTTCGACCCTAGCCAGAGTCTCGACCTTGATGGTTCTACGGCTCATGACGCACCGACTCCTCCCGAAAAGCCTCGGCGCCCGCATTGAAGTTCCGATACAGCCGCCGCAAGGTGTCGGCATCGGTGCCCAGTGCCGCCAGCTGCCGCGACAGGGACGCGGCGTTGGGGGACTCCGCCGGCCCGAAGCAGCCGTAGCAACCCCGATTGCAGCTGGGACACAAGGCACCACAACCGGCGTGGGTCACGGGCCCCAAGCAGGCGGTGCCGTGGGCCACCATCACGCAGACATTGCCGCGGCGCTTGCACTCCTCACACACGCTGTAGCTGGGTATGTTGGGTCGACGCCGGCGCAGAAAGGCATCGATCACCTCCAGCAGCTGACGCTTGTCGATGGGACAGCCCCGCAGCTCGAAATCCACCCGCACGTGATCGGCGATGGCAGTGGAGGTCTCGAGGGTGCTGATGTAATCCGGCCGTGCGTACACCACCCGGGTGAATTCCTCCACGTCGGCGAAGTTGCGCAGGGCCTGGATGCCGCCGGCGGTGGCGCAGGCCCCTATGGTCACCAGCGCCTTGGAGGCCCGACGCACCTTCTGGATGCGCTCGGCGTCGTGGGGCGTGGTGACCGAGCCCTCCACCAGCGACAGATCGTAGGGCCCCGGCGAAACTGCTCGGGTAGCTTCCGGGAAATAGGCCAGGTCCACCTCACCGGCAATGTCCAGCAGCTCGTCCTCGCAGTCGAGCAGGGTCAGCTGGCAGCCGTCGCAGGAGGCGAATTTCCAGACCGCGAGCTTGGGCTTGCGCTGTCGGGCCATAGTCAAAGCTCCGTGATCATCAACAGGTCGACGACGCGGCCGTAAGGGAATACCGGGCCATCCTTACAGACAAAGTGCGGGCCCCACTGACAGTGTCCGCAGAAGGCAATGGCGCATTTCATGTTGCGCTCCATGGAGAGATGGATCTCGTCCGGATCGACTCCGCGCCCCGCCAGCTCCATGGCGGCAAAGCGCATCATGACCTCGGGACCGCAGACGAAGGCAGTAGTGCTCAGCGGATCGAAGTTGCCGCGCTCGATCAGCTTGGTCACCACACCCACCGGCCCGCTCCAGTCGGTAGCGGCGTGATCGACAGTGACCTCGACCTCCAGGTCGAAACGGCCACGCCAGCGCTCGAGCTGCTGCCGGAACAGCAGGTCCTGGGGGCGCCGGGCACCGAAGTAGATGCACACGGCGCCGTAGCGCCCGCGGTTGGCCAACGCGTGCAGAATGGCGGGACGCAACGGCGCCAGGCCGAGACCGCCCGCCACGAAAACCAAGTCCGCACCCTCCGCCGCGACCACTGGCCAGTCGGTACCGAAAGGTCCGCGCACACCGAGATTGTCGCCGGCTCGCAGCCGACTCATGGCCTCGGTGGTCGGCCCCACCGTCCGCACCGTGTGCACCAAGCGATACTGGTTCGCGGGATCTCCACTGATGCTGATGGCCACCTCGCCGGCACCAAACACGTAGAGCATGTTGAATTGGCCCGGCGACCAGTGCCGCGGCAGCGGGTGATCCTGCGGGCTCAGCTCCACGGTAAAGACGTCGGAAAGCTCACGGCCGCGCCGATCGATGCGCCAACGCGCCGGTACCATGGGGTCGGCGGCCAGCGCCGAACGAAGCTCGCTAGCGGGGGCTGCCATAGACATCCAATAGCTGCCGGCGGGCAGCATATAGGCGCTTTCCCATAATGGGAATAAAGCGCTTGTAGAGCTGATAGCCCACCATGGGGTCGGCCTCACATTTGCCTCGCAGGCAGGTGGCATCCAGGCTGATGGCCCGCACCAGCGTCATTGCCCGCGCGTCCATCGCCCAGTTGTAAGGCGGCACCAGCCAGGACCAACCGGTCACCTCGCCGGCGTCCACGGTATCTACCACGATGGGATTCTTGCCGGGTACTTGCAGCTCCAACGCCACGCGGCCATGGCGGATCAAAAAGATGCGATCCGCCGCCTGGCCTTCCCGATAGAGATGGCTTCCAGCATTGAAGCGCTCGTTACGAGCACAACCGACTAGGATCTCTTGTACCACTGGATCCATGTCGGCGAAGAATGGGTGCTGCTGCAGCAGCTCGCCCACATCAGCTTTGACCGCCATTGCTCCCCCCCTTGTCGCTGGCGCGAATTGCCGCTGCCTCCTCGGTGATGTCGATGCCCACCGGACACCAGGTAATACACCGCCCGCAGCCGACACAGCCTGAGCTGCCGAACTGATCGTGCCAAGTCGACAGCTTGTGCGAAAACCACTGCCGATAGCGCGACCAGCCACTGGGGCGCACCGAGCCCCCCACCACGTAGCTGAACTCCTGGTTGAAGCAGGAGTCCCAGCGTCGTTCGCGGCGCGCCTCGATTCCGGTGAGGTCGGTAGCATCCTCCACGCTGGAGCAGAAACAGGTGGGGCAAACCAGGGTGCAGTTGCCGCAGGTCAGGCAGCGCTCGGCGACGTTGTCCCAGCGGGGATGCTCGCGGTTGCGGGCGATCAGCTCGGGCAGACCCTCGGTCTCCAGATGCCGCCCCATCTGCGACTCGGCCCGGCTCGTGACCTCGCGAGAGGCCGCCAGATCCGCCTCGCCAGCGGCGCTGGTCTCGAGCTCGGCCAGCACTTCGGCGCCCTTGTCGCTGCCGGCCTCCACTAGAAAGCGATGCCCCTCGTCGAGCAGCTCGGTGAGCGCCAGGTCGAAGCCGGTATGGGCTCGGGGACCGGTCTTCATGGAGCTGCAAAAGCAGGTGGCTGCGGCCTGACCGCAGTTGACCGCCGCCAGAAACGCCAGCTCGCGCCGCGCCCGGTAGCCGGCATCGGCAAATGGACCCTCCATGAACACCCGATCCTGCACCGCAATGGCGGCGAGCTCGCAGGCACGCACCCCCAGAAACGCGTAAGCGGTGGTGGTGCGGGCCCCTGGCTGGATCTTGAAACCTTGCTCCCCGAGTCGGGCCGTGAACAGGGTTTCCCGGGGCGGATACAGATAGCGCTTCCAGCCTTGCGGCCCCACGGTGAAGCCAAACAATGCCTCGTCGTCGCGACGCCGCAGGCGGTAGTGCCCCGCCTCCTGCTCCTCGGTCCAGCCCTCCGGCAGGTCCGCCGAGCTGGAAACAGGTTTGTAGACGATGGCCCCGTCCTGGGCACGCGGCCCGATGACCTGGTAGCCGCGCGTCGCGAGAGCCTGGATTAG
>CAZLYT010000303.1:0-7530 GCA_964563515.1 uncultured Candidatus Competibacteraceae bacterium
GGAGCGCCGTTCTGATGGTTCTTCCACATCTGGTACATGGCAGCCGCGCCCATCAAGTGCGCATCACGGCTGCCATTGACAAGCCATTCGGTGGTTGGCACCACGCGCAGGGAGTCCGCATTGGGCTGCTCGACCGTCCGCACCGTGGTATAGCGCAGGTCAGCGTTGATGCTCCGCAGCAGGCGATTGAAACCGTCCGACCAGCGCAGAAAACCCACGTCCTCAACGCTGACGGGCCCACCATCGCCCAGCGTGCTGCGCGACACTGGCTCCATCAGCTGCTCGAAAATCCAGCCCTCCTCGCCCGTGCGCAGCACCCGGACCCCGAGCCAGTCGCCCTCCCGGGTCAGCTCGATCATCTCGTCGCCGCGCTCCACGGTCCCGCGCACGTTGCTTTCATCGGATGGGCCGGCGCGGAGATTGACGACATCCGCATTCGTCACCCGGTGGATGTCGCCCGGCGCAGCGCCAGCCGGTGCACCGGACAAGGCGATAAAACCCCAAAACAGAGCAGTGATCCGCCAATCGATGAGAGCAGACATCTTCGCCTCCGAATCCAAGTGCCTGCCACATGAACCGCCGGGAATATTTCTGGTTCCATGACGAGGCGGCGCCCACGAGGTGCGCCTCCGAATTCGGAGACTCGCAGGGCCCGACGCTGAAGCCGACAAGTCCTCCTTAGCCTGCCGCCGTTAGGCGAATCCTTGCGGATTCCACTCCTCCATCATCTTCTGGCGTGACGCCTCCAGCCGTTCCGACATCAGCGCGGAAAATCGTTTCAGAAGCGCGTAACCGAATTGGGGTTCCTTATCGCAGCGATCGAGAATGGCCTTGCCGTCGAACTCGATCAGGTCCGTGGGCTCCTCCGCTCTTGCCTGAAAACTCCACTTGTACGGCGCAATCAACCATGACCAGCCGAGAATCATGCTTGGACCGAGGCTCTGTACCTCCAGCGAAGGCCCCTCGATGGCGGGAATCTCTATGGTGATGCGGCCGCTGCGGAGCAGGTAGAAGCTGCGGGCGCGTTGTCCGTGTTGGAACAAGACAGCGTCGCGCTCCAGGTGCTTTTCGCTGGCACAGGTCGCGATGAAGTCGACCAAATCCGGATCGAGCCCGGAGAAAAACTTTTGCTTTGATAGATACCTGGCTACAGACTCCTGGGACACAGCGTTCCTCCTCCTGCACGGGCTCTGAGTGGGCTGACTGGAGCCGCCGGCCGCCGCCCGCGGACCACAGCGCCCCGGTCTCCCTTCCAGTGAAGCACAAAGCAGCAGCGATTCATTGATCCACGTCGACTGCGACCTCGAATGCTACCTCCGGTGCGGTCACCATCCCCTACTGGTCGCGACCCCTAGTCGCCACTGTCGGGGATCGGATCCAGCCTCCACTCCAGACCACGCGCGCTGCCGCCCGTTCCGTGTACGCCGGCGCAGGTGCCTGTGCCGTTCTCGGTTCCGGGCCGATTGCCCATAAATAGGAAGCCTCTCCGAGGGCGACGCAGCAAGAGCTCGGTCAGTAGGCTGCAGTCGAGTGAGCCACGGCGGGCACCTCCCATCAACCCCCCCTGAAAAGCTTGTTATCTGCGGTTTAGCCGGTGCGGGTCATATTCTGCTGTGCCCGCTGTTAGCCCGCGCGACAGGGCGCCGCCGGAGGCTGAGCGGAAGCGACTGGTCGTTGGCCTATTGGGCCGCAGGCGAAGGCGCTGCCCGCCGTGTCGCCCGCCACGCGGCGAGGTGCTCACGCAGTTGCAGCAAACAGGGTGTCAGCACCAGCGTCAGCACGGTGGCGAAGGTCAAGCCACCGGCCACCGCGGTTGCGAGCTGAGTCCACCACTGGGTGGAGGGGCTGCCCACCGTCACCTCGCGGCCGATGAGATCCACGTTCAGGGACAGCACCATCGGCAGCAGGCCGAGCACCGTGGTCACCGTGGTCAGCAGGACCGGACGCAGGCGCTGGGCGCCCGTGCGCAGGAGCGCCTCGCGGGCCGCCATGCCTTCAGCGCGTAAGGCGTTGTAGGTGTCGATCAGTACGATGTTGTTGTTCACCACGATGCCGGCCAGGGCGATGACACCGACACCGCTCATGACGATCCCAAAAGGCTGGTTGGTGATCAGCAGCCCAAGCAGCACACCCACCGTCGACAGCACCACGGCGCTCAAGACGAGCATGGCCTGGTAGAAGCTGTTGAACTGGGTCACCAGAATGATCGCCATGACGAACAGCGCAATTCCGAAGGCACGTCCCAGGAAGTCCTCGGCCTCGCGCTGCTCTTCGTCCTCGCCCTTGAAGGTGACCTCGACCGCCGGGTGCAATGGCGACTCCCCGGCCAGCCAGGCGCGTATTTGCTGCACCTTGTCGTCCGGCAAGATGCCCTCCGACACATCCGCGGCGACGGTCAGCACCCGGCGCCCGTCCACTCGCTCGATGGTGCCGACCCGCGGCGCCGGGCGGCGTTCCACGAAGTTCGCCACCGGAACCGCCCCATTCAGGGTCGGGACCCGTAGCCGGTCGAGCTGGTCGACGCTGCGATCGCCATAGGGGAACCGCACCCGAATCTCCACCTCGTCGTCGGTGTCGTCCGGACGGTAGCCGCCGACCTTGATGCCGTTGGTGACCAGCTGCACCGCGCTGCCGACGGTTGCCACGTCGGCGCCGTAGCGGGCAGCCTCGGCCCGATCTACCTGCATCTCCCACTCGATTCCTGGCAACGGACGGGTGTCGGTAACATCCACCAAGCCGCCGACCCGATGCAGGCCGTTGCGCACCTCCTCGACTGCCTCCGGCAGCAGCTCGGGGAAGCGCGAGCTGAGCTGCACCTGGATCGGCTTGCCCACCGGCGGGCCTGACTCCTCCTTGCGGATCTCCAGAATCAGGCCTGGCATGTCCCCGGTGCGGCTGCGCACCTCGGCCAGTATCTCGCTCGCCGGGCGCCGCTCGCGCCAGTCCAGTAGCTCGAGTTGGATCAGGCCGATCACATCCTCGTCCACTTCGGCCCGAAACACCGTGCCGCTGCGGGAGTACACGGTGGCGAAGCCAGGAATGCCCAGCAGACGCTGCTCCACCTCCCGCACCAGCTGGTCGCGTTCGTTCACAGAAAGGTCGCCGCGGGCCCGCACATGCACCACGGCGTTCTCCGGTTCCACGTCGGGAAAGAACTCGACCCCGTGGCCGAACACGCCGTAGGCGCCGTAGCTCGCCACCAGGATGGCCAATGCCGCCAACAAGACCCTGCCGGGTCGCGCCAGACTGGCGACCAGCAACCGCACATAGCCACCCGTGAGGCCGTGCAAATCCGCCAGATTGCCACGCTCGGCAGCGGCCAGGCTGGCGGTCTGCTCCGGGCTGGACTCGACGCGCCGGCCGATCAGCGCCCCCAGGCTGGGCACGAACACCAGCGCCATCATCAATGACGCCGCCAAGGTCGCGATCAGCGTGATGGGGAGATACTTCATGAACTGGCCAACCACGCCGGGCCAGGCCAGCAGCGGCATGAACGCCGCCAGGGTGGTGGCGGTGGCGGCTATGACCGGCCACGCCATGCGCTGCGCTGCCAGGGCGTAGGCCTGTCGCCGCGGCAGCCCCTCGGCCATCTTGCGGTCGGCCAGCTCCACCACCACGATGGCGCCGTCCACCAGCATGCCCACTGCCATGATCAGTGAGAACAGCACCACAATGTTGATGGTCAGGCCGGACAGCCCCAGCACCAGAATCCCGGTCAGAAACGAGCCCGGGATTGCGACCCCCACCAGCAGCGCCGAGCGAGGGCCCAGGGCCGCGATGACCACGATCATCACCAGCAGCACGGCGGTGAGGACATTGTTCTGCAGGTCGCGCAGCATGCTGCGGATGTCCTCCGACTTGTCCTGGGAGAAGCCCACCTGGATGCCTTCCGGCCAAGTGGCGCGCCCGGTTTCCACCATTGCCCGCACCGCCGCCACGGTGTCGATGATGTTGGCGCCGATACGCTTGGAGATCTCCAGGGCCACCGCCGGCTTGCCGTTGACCCGCGCGTAGCCCTCAGGATCCTTGAATGTGCGCCGCGCCAGCGCCACGTCGCGGAAGCTCACGAGCTTGTCTTCGCTGACTTTCACCGGCAGCTGAAGGACGTCCTCCACCTCCTCGAACAGGCCGGGAACCTTGACCGCGAAGCGTCCACGCCCGCTGTCCAGGGCCCCGGCCGCCACCAGCTGGTTGTTGCGGGAGACCATGCGGATGAGGTCTTCCGGACTCTGGTTGTAGGCTTCCAGCCGTACCGGGTCGACGATGACCTCGAGCAGATCCTCGCGATCGCCTGCCACGTCGGCCTCCAGTACGCCCGCGAGGCCCTCGAGCTTGTCGCGCAGATCCCGCGCCGTGTTCACCAGCGAGCGTTCGGGCACCTCGCCGTAGAGCGTGACCACCAGCACCGGGAACAGGGCCACGTTGACTTCGTGCACCGAGGGCTCGTCGGTCTCTTCCGGCAGCTCGGCCTTGGCGATGTCCACCCGCTCGCGAACATCGTCCAAAGCCCGATCGCTGTCGAAGCCGGCCTCGAACTCCAGGGTCACCGTCGCCTGGCCCTGGCACGCCTGGGAGCGCAGCTCTTTGAGCCCTTCGATGGAGCGCAGCTCCCGCTCCATCGGCCGCAGCAACAGTCGTTCCGCATCCTCCGGCGAGATGCCATCGTGGGGAATGAGCACGTAGATGATGGGGCTGGCGACGTCCGGGTCGGCCTCCTTGGGAATGCGGTTGTAGGTGGCGGCACCCGCCACCAGGATCAGGGCGAGCACCAGCAGAACTGGCCGCGGCCGGCTCACGGCTACTGCAATGAGGGTTCTCACTGGGCGGCCTCTGGCTGTGCCTGCCCCGCCCGCTCGGGGCCCGCGTTGGCAGGTACCGGTATCACTTGGTCGCCCTCGTGGACGAAGCCGTGACCCACGGTGATGACTCGAACGCGATCGCTCAGCCCGGTGACCCAGAATCCGTCGGCGGTGGCCCGGGCCACCTGAACCGGCAGGAACTCCACACGGTCGTTCTCGTCGACGACCTTGACGCCGAGCTCGTCCCCATCGCCCAGGGTCAAGATTGCCGGCGATAGCAGATGCGCCGTGGTCTCGCCGGTGCGGAGCAGAATCTCGGCGGTGACGCCGGAGCTGACCCGCGACTCGGGATTGGGTACTTCCAACTCGACTCGGAAAGTCCGGGTCGCCGCATCGCTATCCGAGGCCACGAAGCGCAGGCGCCCCTGGATCCGCTCCCCGGTAACCAGCTTGGCCTCCCCCGGCATACCCACCGCCACCCGGCCGACAGCGGTCTGGCTGACATTGCCGGCCACCACCAGTGGGTCCATTTCCAGCACCCGCGCCACCTCGTCACCGGCGCTGACGAAGTCACCGAGCTCCACCGGCCGTGCTTCCAACACACCACCGAACGGTGCCCGGATCTCGGCATCAGCCAGCTTGATCTGGGTGCGCCGGCGGCGCGCCTCGGCGGCCTCGTTTGGCCTTGGCGGCCACCATCTCGGTTTCCGCCAACATGTTGCGATTCAACAGCCGCTGCGCCGCTTGATATTCGAGCCGGCGTTGCTCCACCAGCGCGCTGGCCTCTCCCAGCTCCGCTTCCAGGTCACGGGTATCCAGTCGCACCAGCGGATCACCCTCGGCGACGCGCGCGCCCTTGGCCACCGGCACCGCCACCACCCGGGCGTCGATCTCGGCCCTTAAGGTCACGGCCCGGGCGGGCTCGGTGCGCCCTGACACGATGATCTCCTGCTCGATCGTAGTGGGCTCCAGATCGGCAACCCGGACCCGGGTCAGCGGCTCCTCCTCGGCGGCGATAGGCTCGGCATTGAGCTGGCGGTCCCCACCGGTGAGGGATCCGGACAACATCCACAGCACCAGGGCGGCGCTGACCATGAGCGCGACCAGGTGCGAGCGTCGGAGCCGGGGCAGGGGCATGTGATTCTCGAGTCGGCCGGGCGGGGCTAGTGCGAAACGGCAAGCTCTCTATAGTAGCCGAGGCACCCGCGACGGATCACCCGCGCCCGGCCACATCGGCCATCACATCACCCTACTGATGCGACCAGTGTGGGTCCTGGGGGCCCAGATCCCCAACCGGCGCAGCGAAGGCGTCGGCTACCAGTTGCTCGACGCGCGGGCTGCTGAGCGACTCCAGAAATACCACCAGGTCCGCCATCTCCTCGACTTCGAGACCCAGCGGTTCAATCAGCGGATCCTGTTCCGGATGGGGAAAGCCGCCCCGGTTGTAGTGGCGCACGACCTCCGCCAGGGACGACATGCTGCCGTCGTGCATGTAGGGTGCTGTGAGCGCCACATTGCGCAAAGAGGGCGTGCGATAGCGCCAGCGATCGGCGGGATTCTGGGTGACTTCGTAGTGGCCGAGATCGCTCGGCCTGGGCTCTGCGGCGCTGCGGATGAGTTCGTTGGCAACCTCCACGAATACGCCCGGCGCCAGCTGAACCTGGCGGGTTGGTGCCGTTGCGACCGAGCTCTGTTTCCAGCCGATGCCCACGTCGTGATACCCGCCGTCGGTGAGTAGCGCCGAGCGTTCACCAATCAGATGGCAGGCCGCGCACCGTCCCCGGCCCAGAAACAGCTTCAGGCCACGCTGAGCGGATTCGGATAAGGCCTCACTATCGCCCCCGTAGCGAAAGCGGTCGAAGGGGCTGTCGGCTGCCACCAGGGTACGCTGGTAGCTCGCCAGCGCCCTGCCGACCGTTTCCATGCCGGGGGCGCGACCGTCGAAGGCGGCCTCGAACAATCCCTCGTAGTCCGGTATGCGGCCGAGCTTCTCCAGCAGGGTCCCGATGGCGGGATTGGCCAACTCGTTGCTCGCCAACAGCGGCGACCACACCTGCTGCTCCAGGGTGGTCTCGCGGCCGTCATGGAACAACCGCTCCATGTACGCCACGTTCAGCAGCGTCGGCGCGTTGCGGCGCACGGTGCGGCCTTCCAGACCCACCGGAGTCGCCAGCTCGTTGCTGGTGAAGCCCTGCTCGGGTATGTGGCACATGGCGCAGGACAGTGTGTCGTTGAGGGACAACCGGCGGTCGAAGAACAGCTTTCGTCCCAGCGCCACCTTGCGTGCGGTCAGCGGATTGGTCGCGGGCACCGGCACTGGTGGCAGCCCCAAACCCGGCTCGCTGGCGAACGCGAGCAGGTCCGCTGGTCGTCCCTGCCGGGACTCCAAGCTCGCCGAATGACTCCGGTAGTCGGCGCCCTCGTAGCCGCGCTTGTCGTCACCGGGGCCAAGGGCAGGGCCGGTCACATCGCTGGCGGGCTCATCTGCGCCACCCGCCAATAGCACCGTCCGCAGATCGTTGATCAGCACATCGGGGTGCAGAAAGGAGACGCTGTAGACGTTGCGCACGCGGCGCTCACGGTCGATGAGCGCCACCTTTAGCAGGTGTGCGAAGCTGCCCAGCGATCTGCCATCGGCGTCGCGCTCCTCCACCACCCGCTGGCCGTAGCCTCGCAGAATCGGCCCGATTGCCTCCTTGCTGTCGCTGGTCGCAAATACCCACTCCACGCC
>CAZLYT010000304.1:0-2126 GCA_964563515.1 uncultured Candidatus Competibacteraceae bacterium
ATGATGAAAGGAGAGGGGACCCTCGAAGGTGCGTTGTCCAAGGGTGAGGCGGGCGCGCTCCGGAAGACCGAGTCCGCGGCTGCCTGCAGGAGTGAAATCCCGACCCCGGCGAAGGGGTACTACGACCCGTCAAACTCGATCCTCAAGCCAAAGTTCCCGGGGGACACCCCGCCGGCCAGACGAATCTCCACCCGGTCAACTTTTTTCATTGCCTACCTGTCGGGAAACATGGTACGCGAGCAAGCAGGGTCGTAAAACCTCCAGAAGGCGGCTCAGTGACGCCATCTTCAATCGATCAGAGTGAAATCAAGGGGTTTTGATTCTCCGGATTTTCCGGGAAGTCGCAGATTAGGGTGGAAAACGACGGAAAACTGAAGCAGGGGGAACAATGAGAATCAGAGTTCAGCCGGTAGCGATCCTTGCGTTTTTGATTCTCGCAACCTCGGCACAAGCCCAGGTCAGCGATGTCACGCTCAAGTGCCAGAAGATCATCGTGAAGGCCGTCGAGAAGTTCGTCGACAAGGTGGCCGATCCGATTCGGCAGTTCCTTCAGCGCCAGAGAGACCACTCGATCCGGGGGCTGTTCATCGAAGCGCTCAAGCGCCGGTCGAACGTCAAAATCGCACTCGAGCCGCCGCGCGTAGATGTGCAGATTGCGCAGAACGATCCCGCCAAGGGCCCCGCCAGCGCTCCCGTCACCATTGTCGAATACGTCGACTTCCAGTGACCGTTCTGCGCCAGGGTCGGTCCGACCCTACAGCAGGTTGAGCAGACCTACGGCGACAAGGTCCGGTTCGTCTATCGCGACTTCCCGCTTCCCAACCATCCCGAAGCCCAGCCGGCCGCCGAAGCCGCCCTTTGCGCGCACGACCAGGGGAAGTTCTGGGAGTATCACGATCGGATTTTCGAGAATCAGGGCTCTCTTTCCGCGGCGACCTACCTGCAGATCGCCTCGGAGCTTCAGCTCGACGCCGGCGCCTTCGCCCAGTGCTTCGATTCCCGGACGCATCGCGAGTCGGTCGAGAAGGACTACCAGCACGGCGGCTCCCTCGGCGTGTCCGGGACGCCCGCGTTCTTCATCACCGGGCGATTCCTTTCCGGGGCGCAGCCGTTCGAGGCCTTCAAAGCGATCATCGACGACGAGATCGGCAATTAATGCCGATGTAAGCCGATGTAAAAGGAGGTGGGGATTTATCATCCCCACCTTCCACCCGAATCCGGCGCGTGGGCCTTTCCCCACGCGCCCTTCGTGTTTTCCCACGGTGTCGCGCGGACGCGACGCGCCCCGAATTCGACAATTCATTGACTGGTATACCCTTCCGGAGGGGCACAGGGTTCGGCGCGCCGGCACGGTTCTTGCCAATCGATGCCTCATGGACCAGGCAGCGAACCCCCTTCCCCAGATCCCCGGGGGCCGGTATCACATCGTCGAGCGTCTCTCGACGGGTGCGCTCGGCGGCGTCTACAAGGCGCTCGATACCATCCTGGACCGCCCGGTCGCGGTGAAGTGCATCAACCTCGACACGCCGTTCGCCGACCACGGCCCGGACGAGTTGCGCGAGCGATTCGTTCGCGAGGCCCGCATCGCGGCCCGCCTCCAGCATCCGAACATCGTGACCATCTACGACATCGTAGCGACCTCCGACCGCGGCTTCATCATCATGGAGTTCATCGAGGGGCAGTCGCTCGAGTCGTTCATTACCGAGCGAAAACGACTCCCGATGCCGGACGCGCTCCACGTGCTCACCCAGCTCGCGGGGGCGCTGGACTACGCGCACTCTCGAAACGTGGTTCACCGGGACGTGAAGCCGGTCAACATCCTGGTCTCGCCGTCGCTCTGGATCTGGGTCACCGACTTCGGCATCGCCAAGTCGGAGCTCTCCACGAACCTGACGATGGCCGGCGGCGTCCTCGGTACACCCGACTACATGTCGCCGGAGCAGGCCAAGGGGGAAGACGTCGATGCCCGCTCGGATCTGTTCTCCCTCGGCTGCATCCTCTTCGAGTGCGTCACCGGAGAGAAGCCGTTTCGAAGCCCGAGCCTGACCGGGGTGCTCCTCAGCATCATCAACGACGAGCCCGTGTTTCCGCTGAACTGGAGGAGCCTCGGCCTTCCCAACGGTCTG
>CAZLYT010000305.1:0-3585 GCA_964563515.1 uncultured Candidatus Competibacteraceae bacterium
CAAGCGCTCGGCGGGAACCGGTGGCGCCAACAGCGCGCCCAAAACAGAGAGCGCCGCCGTCAGCCGTAGCCATAGACGCGGATCGCGCATGACGGCCCGACCACTCTTCAAGGCAGCACCCCTTCCACTGGTACGGTGGCAAGGGCTCGTTGGCTGTGCTCGGGCATGAACTCGTCGACCGAGTCGACGGCGGCCACATCCGGCTGCAGCTGCAACGCGCGCTCCAGGTTGTAGCGGGCATCCCATAGCTCTGGATAAAGCGCCAGAGCGGCGCGGTAGCGTTCCTTGGCGAGCTCAGCCAGCGCCTGCCAGGTGGCATCGTCACGGCGGTGCGCATGCAGAGCCAACTTCAGGTAGATGTTGCCCATGTTGTAACCGGCGGCTGCGGCCAGCTGCGGATCGTCTCCTGCAGCGACCGCTAGATAACCCTCCAGCGCGGCGTCCACGGCACCGGACTGCTCAGCATTCCTGGCCTGGGCGAAGCGGCCGCGCTCGGTGTCCTCGGCGGCTAGGAGCTCGAGCTCGCCGGCAGCCAGCCGGATGGTGGTACGCTCGGCGGCCAGCCACGCCGAACCCTGGTGAACCAACACCAGAGCGGCTAACAGGGCGGTGGCCCAAAGCCAAACCGGGCGCCCAAGGGTCATCTTGCTGGCCACTCTCGCGCCTCAGTCAAGACCGCCGCCGCCAGCGGCACCAGCAACGCCAGCGCAAGTCCATAGCAGAGCCGGGCGAGCGGACGTCCGGGCCGAATTTCCTGGTAGTGCATCGGCAAGTTCTGCAGCCGCGCGATTTCATCGAGGGCGGCCTCCAGGGCGGACGCATCCTCGGCAGACCAGGCCCGATAAGGAATGTCCAGGGAACGAAAGAATCGATCCAGGACCAGCTCCGGTGCCATCCCATCCTCACCTGTTATGGCCTGACCCACCAGCTGCGGACCGTTACGGGACCGGATGTACAACCAATAGAGCGCTACTCTCGACCCTTGCAACCGCTGCCGCAGCTCGGTCTGGGTCGCCAGGTCCAAAGTGGCGGCCCCATCCGATACCAGCAAGACCACACGGGAGCCCGTGTAGGGCCGCCCCTCGAACAGATCCAGACCCCGCTCCAGGGCTGCTCCCACATCGGTCTCGGCCAAGCCCCTGCCCACACCGGCGGCCGCAATGGCCGCCTGCACCAGCGGCTGCTTGTCACTCAGCGGTATGGTTCGAATGGGTCGCGTACTGAACAACACCATGGCGAACAGGTCACGGGGACGGCGCGCAACGAAGGCGGTCAACAGGCGGCGGGCCACCTCGCTCTTGGTGTTGTCGAGGCGGCCCGCACCGAGTGGCTGACGCTGGGAGCTGCCGGCAAATGCCTGATCCATGCTGCTGCTGCGGTCCAGCAACAGCACCACATGCGCCCCTCGCCCGACGCGTTGCACCGACTCGGGTGCCGCTCGAGGCTGCGCAACCCCCAACACCAACAGCGCCACCACGGCACCGCCAGCTAGCCGCTCCGCGGCGCTCATCCAGTTGGACAGTCTGTCTTGCGGTATCCATTGCAGGGACCCCACAGCTAGCGCCAGGCGTGGCGGCCACCACCAAACCAATAGGGCCAGCGGCAGTGCCCATAACACCAGCGGATGGTCGAACTGCGGCGTCACCTGCGCTGGCGCTCCAAGGTCCTGCAGCGCCGACATAGCTCGCGCAGCCGCCACCGGTTCGGCAATGCGGCGCCCTCACCTTGAAAGAAGTGGCGGTCCGAGTCGCTGAAAAAGCCTTCGATCTCGTCCCGAGCGGCCACCAGCTCCGGTCGGGCCTGGAACAAAGGCGTCAGATCACCCGACAGCAACGAGCGTCCTGCGGCGCGATCAAAGGCCCGGTGCAGAACGCGTGCGCCCTGCTCCGGTGCTGCGCCGCCCGGTAGCCGGCGCAGCTCGGCCCAGGCACGGGCAAAGGGCCTGTCGGCCGCCCGACCGGCGCGGGCCCGCAGCCCGCGCCATAGTTGAAAGGTGAAGATGACCAGCAAGATCAATCCCGCTGCGCCGGCGCGCAGCTGATAGCCCGCGGTCGCGATCGGGGAAGGATCGAGGCTGGCGCGGAGCTCGTCGACCAGCGGAACCGTGCCGACTGGCCGGGATGCGATGGGCGCAACCGCGAATGGCCACGACGGCAAGGCTACCGCATGCACCAAGGGCCCATTGCGCAATCGTAGCTTGAGCCGCGGAATCTCCAGGATGCGTGGCTCCGGCGGCACACCCACCAGCTGGTAGGAAAGAACGATGCGGTAGCGGCGAGAGCCCGGCAGCCGCCAGCTCGTCAGGTGCGGAGTCGCCAGCGTGAGCCAGACGTCGAGCCGGCCCTCCGGCGGCAGCGAGCCGACCTCGAGCTGGTAGCCCGGATCGACGCTTAGGTCGACACGATGCTCGATGCGTTCCCCGATGAGGTAACCCACCGCCCGCGGCGTATGCCTGGAGAGCTCCAGGACCGGAGCGGCCGCCATTGCGGCGGTCGACCACAGCGCCAACCCCAGCAGCCAGTAGCGAAGCGCCAACCGCCGGGCCCTCTCAGCCGTAGAAGTAGCGACTGACTTGGTCCGGAGCGAAGCCATCGGTCACAAACAACGGTCGCGTACCGCGGGATGCACAGAGGGAGCGCAGCCTTTGGGCGAGCTCGGACCGGCGCGCCCGCAGCCGATGGCGCCAGCCAGCACGCAGCAGCCAGGGGCGCTCGGCGCCGGTCTCGGGGTCCCGCAGCCGAGCCAGTCCCGTGGACTTGGGGCCGTCCACCTCCAGCTCATCCCAGATCACCACTGGCACGACTTGGTGCGAGGCCAGCAGATCAAGCAACCTCGCCAGCATCGCCACGGGCAGGTAGAGGTCGGAGAGCAGGAACACCAGGGAAGGCGTGATGCCGACGGTCGCGGCCGCTTCCGGCAAGCTGCGACAGTCCCGATCGACAAATGGGTGTCGGCGCAGTCGATCGGCCAGCTCCAGGACCTGACCCAGCGCCCGCCCCGGAGCCAAGGTAAAGGCCGAGTGGAGTCGTTCGCCACTGCCGACGCAGCCTAGCAAATCGCCTTGGCGGTGCACCGACATGGCCAGAGAACACAGTAGATCTGCCATGACCGACGGTTTGCCGTTGTCGCCGCGAAAGCCCATGGAGGCCGAGAGATCCAGCACCGCCATCACGCGAGCTGCGCTGCGCTGGGCAGCGAGCCGCACCTGCAGCCGTTGCAACGGGTCGCGGAGCGAGGCCCGAATGTCGAGCCGGCGGGGGTCTCTGGCCGCGCCGAGCGGAACGTGGCGCAGGAATCGCCCGTCTCCGGCCGGCGATCGCCCACCATAGGCGCCCGGCCGGGTACCACTCACAGGCAGCGAGATCCGATAATGGAATTCACCGACAGAGCTTGGCCGGATGCTCATCGGTCCATCGTGAGGACGGTGACAGGGCTCACGCTCATGGCGCTGCCACTTTGCCCAGCACGGCTGCGGTAAGCCTGGAGGCGAGCTCCGCCCGCCGCAATTCCAGCACCGGGGCGAACACCAGCCGGTGCGCCACCGCGGCGTGGAACACCCGGGCCACGTCGATTGGCAGCACGCTG
>CAZLYT010000306.1:0-3216 GCA_964563515.1 uncultured Candidatus Competibacteraceae bacterium
AAACATGCAAGTCTCCAGGTATCGCCCAGTCACTACCCTATCGTGGGCAGATTCCTCCTCGAAGCCATCAGGGACCACCTAAAGCTGCGTGATGACGACCCGGTTCTGCAAGCCTGGGCCGAAGCCTATGGCGCACTAGCAGATATTTTTATTCAAACCGAAGAGAACATCTACTCGACAAATGAGGAGAAGCTCGGAGGCTGGCGTGGCTTTCGCGCTTTTAAGATCGACAAGATCGTGGAGGAGAGCAATGAAATCAAATCGTTTTATCTAATTCCCGCAGACGGGCTACCGATCGTGGATTTCCAGCCTGGTCAGTTCGTAGGGGTAAAAGTACACCCCAGAAGTTCGGAACACGACGAAATTCGACAATACTCCATCTCCAATTCGACAACTGAGAAACACTACCGGATTATCGTAAAGGCGGAGGCGCCGGGCACTCCAACGGCTGGGCACGTGTCCAACTACCTGCACAATGCGAGCGTTGGCGATGAGGTGCTGCTTTCACCGCCCACGGGCGACTTCCTCGTGAGGGATCAGGATGCCGAGATAGCCCTTATCGGCGGCGGTATTGGAATTACCCCGCTGTTGAGCATGCTGCTAGAGCAGGTAAGACGCGGACGACGGATCGACAAGGTCGTGTTCATACACTGCTGCCAGGACAAAGCGCATCATGCCATGCGCAAGGAGCTACGGGCTTTGAGCGAGAGTACGGGTTTCTCTTACTATGTTGCCTACGAAAGGGGCGATGAAGCAAACCATATTGGTTACTTGGACACGTCGGTTTTGAAACGGTGGCTCGGAGATGGCAAACAGGATATCTATTTTTGCGGACCGAAGCCGTTCATGACTGCCCTGCATATGCTGTTGAGCAGGCTGGGCTATGCGGAGGAGCAACTGCACTACGAAGTTTTTGGGCCGAGCATACGGCTCAACTAGCCCGTTGGCGGGTGCGGTGAAAGCGATCCTGATCGAATCAAATCGTTGACGCCGGTAATCCGGCACCAGCGACACCCGACTTGCACGCGGCAGGTCCAGTGCTGCCCTGAAATCGGGCGCGGTAATCGCGGGCGCCGCTCGGTGGCGTTTTGGCTGGCTGGAGATTTCCTGGCGTTAGTTTCCCATGGTCGTCATGTCGGATAGGCACGATGCTGTCACTGGAAGCAGTAGGCGACGACGCGCACTAAAGCGCTGCCGGCTCGAAAAAACCGCTGTTCGCCCGATCCTCGCTGGAGTAGCAAAGGCAGGAACACCGCGGCGAGTGAGGCGACGCAATGGACACCGCACTATGCTCATTGGGCGAACACTGGCCCCTTCCCCGGACACGGCAGAATCACGAGAGGTAGTGAGATGAAAGATGAAAGCCCTCGTCAAGAGCAAAGCGGAGCCCGGCATCTGGCTGCAAGAGGTAGCGGAGCCGGTGATTGGTCCGAACGACGTGCTCATCAGAGTACACAAAACCGCGATCTGCGGCACCGACATCCACATCTACAACTGGGATGAGTGGTCGCTGCGGACGGTACCCGTGCCGATGGTCACAGGCCACGAGTTTGCCGGCGAGGTCACCGAGGTGGGCTCCGAGGTCAACGGCGTGAAACCGGGTGACCGGGTGTCTGGAGAGGGTCACATCACCTGTGGTTTCTGTCGCAACTGCCGGGCCGGCCGCCGCCATCTTTGCCGCAACACGGTGGGCGTCGGAGTGAATCGCCCGGGCTGTTTCGCCGAATACGTGAGCATTCCGGCGCTGAACGTGTTTCCCCTACCGTCCACCATCAATAACGACGTGGGTGCCATTCTCGATCCGCTGGGCAACGCCACCTATACCGCGTTGAGCTTCGACCTGGTCGGGGAGGACGTGCTGATTACCGGCGCTGGGCCCATCCGCATCATGGCCGTCGCAGCATGGCGTTGCGCGAGGCGTCGTGATAGGTCTCGATCAGCCGGCGGGAGTCCGCCAGGATCTGTTCCTCGTTCTCGACGACGCTATCCGGCGGTAGACCACCCTTGCTCTCGCCCATACTCATGCCGTCGCGGCAGGCGTGAAAGCGCATGCCTATCTCTGCGGCCGCCTCGATGCTGTCATCGAGCCTACAGCCGTTGGGAAAGACATGCAGGTGATTGCTGGTGGCGCTGAGTATCGTTCGGATAAACGCCCCTTTCCCCTCAACCTACTGAGCATCCGCCGGTATGTGGACAGCCGTGCGCCCGTCCAGCACCCCGATGTGGGTCTGAATCCCACTCCCCAACCGAAGAATCGTCGCAGGCGAGCGCGACTTTTTAGTCCGAAGTTCTGCCCTTAAATCTCCTACAATTCACTGATCATAAACAGGAATCTGGCTTTCTCAGATGCCCGTTACTGGCAACAAGCGGATCAGCTCCAAGGCACGGGCCTGGAGAGGGGTGGGGTCGGTGTCTTGGTAGATGACGGGAGTTTGGGGATCGGCCTTCAGCCGACAGCGATTTCGACAGCGGGTCGCGAGCTCTGCCATGTGTGAGGTGAAGCTGTGGATCGGCAAACCGTCTTCGGTCGTGCGCACGGCTTTCTTGCGTTTCGCCGAAGCCGAGGGTGTCGCCGGCGCAACCGGGTCGCGATGTTTGCGCGCCTCGGGCAATTCCTCATCATCGAACAACAATGGCTTCCACGCTTGGCGCATGTGCCATTCGACGTAATAGGCCAAGAGGCACAAAAAGACATGGCCGCGCACCCGATCCTCGGTGCGGTGATGGATGGGGCGGAACTGTAGTTCCACGCCCTTGAGCGTGCGAAAGGCCCGCTCCACCTGAGCGAGGTTTTTGTAACTGCGCACGGTGTCTTGCGCCGAGAGACGCTGTGCCGATTCGCTGGTACGAATAACATAGAGGCCATCGAGTTGTGTCTCGTGCTCGATCGCCTCGGTGCGCCGTGCGTAACTGAATCGCCCTTCGGCTATGGTGGTCTCAAAGTGCTTGCCCACTTTGAAGCGGTTGATGACCCGGCCGACCTTCTTGCCGATCTCGGCGGCGCTCAAGGGGGTTTTGGTTCGCCGCTCGACTTCCCTTTGGATCCGCTCCAGCGCTTGTTCGGTGGCGGTGAGCAAGGCCTCACGTTTGCGCCGCCGCTCCTCCGCCAATAGGGGGTTTAAACACGCAATGAGGCGCTCGCCGGGGAAATCGGGGGAGGCGATCTCGGCGAGATTCTGTTGATCGAAGAGCGAGAGCTGAAGGTGTTTCTGTTCA
>CAZLYT010000307.1:0-3703 GCA_964563515.1 uncultured Candidatus Competibacteraceae bacterium
CTGGCCATGTTTCGGCCTGTTTGGGTGCCACCGCTGATCCCGGTATCGGCAGCAGTGCTAGCAGGTACTTTTCCGTCTGGCTGGCAAGGGCGAAGTCTCTTGCACGGGCTTGGAGGTCGATGCACGCCTGGGTCCCCGAGAGCACTTGCTGCAGTGCGCCGCTCAAGGCTAGCGAGTCGCCCGCCGGCACCAACAGGCCGTAACGGCCACCCTGCAACATCTCACGAGGCCCACTGTGGCAGTCGCTCGCCACCACACGGCGACCCAGAGCCAGCGCTTCCACCAGTGTCTGGGGGAAACCCTCCCAGCGGCTCGGCAGGCAGAACACGTCGCAACGACCAAGCCAGGAGTAAGGTTTGACTTGAAATCCGACAAACTGGGTGAGGTGGCTGATTCCAAGCGCCCGCGCTTGCCGTCCCAGGGACTCTGCCTCCGGGCCTTCGCCGAGCACGATCAGGCGAGCCGGACGCCGGCGGGTCAGCTCGGCCATCGCCGACAACAACACGTCAAAGCCCTTCTGCTCGGTCAGCCTTCCCATACCCAGCACGACAGGCGGGCCGCCGTCGTCGAACCAGTGGTGGGGCGAGGGCGATCGGGCCTCTCGCTGCACGTGTTCAACGTCGATGGGATTATGGATCAGGTGAACCCGGGGCGGCGCTACTCCCAGATCGCGGATCAGATCCTCCACCACTCCCATCGAGTTACCGATGAATGAGCTGGCCTGCGGGTACAACCATCGGCAAGCCCGAGTGCGAAGCGCACTGCGGTTGGCGGAGGTATTGGCTTCCCGGATCACCAGCCGCACCTTGCTGCGGACCAGGAATTTGACCGCACAGGCAACGAGATTGGCTCCGGTGATGCTGGACATCAGCACGGCGGGCGTCGTGCTGATGAGGTAACGGCGGAGTCCCAAAGCCGTTGCCAACGCCAGGCACGTCCCATTCCGAGGCCAGGCCAGAGCGCCGAGAGCGTGGACGTTCACCGCCGCTGGGAGAGCATCCCGATATGGGCCTTCGGCCCGCCCCAGCAGTAGGTCCACGGGGTAGCCGCGCTGAGCGAACTCTCCCGCCAGTAGCGCCATAACCCGTTCCGCCCCGCCACCGGCGAGGTCCGGCAACAGCAGCGCTATCCGGGGAAGCGCTGCTGGATCTGGCGTATGGCCTAGCACGGCTGCACCTGCCGGGCGCGCCACAACAAGTAGACGTAGAGGGCCCACAGCACGAGACCGAGGTCGCGCCTGTTGCCGCGGTGAATGTGGAGCAAGCGCTCGACGCCTTGGAGTCGCAGCGGCCCCGGATTCCTGGCGGCCAGCCCTCTCAACTCGTCCCCCAGTGCACCCCTGAACCAAGCCCCCACCGGCACCGAGAAGCCCTGCTTGCGTCTTTGCCAGATGCCAGGCTCGAGACGTTCGCCAAACGCCTCACGCAACAGGCGCTTCCCAATGAGCCCGCGGCGGTGCCAGCGCCGCGGTAGTGACAGTGAAAAAGCCACCAGTCCCGAGTCGAGAAATGGGGCTCGCGCCTCTAGGGAGTGCGCCATGGTGGCGCGATCCACTTTTCGCAGTATGTCCTGGGGCAGATAGATGAGGGAGTCGAGGGCCATCATCTCCTGCACGGAATCCAGGTCGGGCGCCGCGCCAAGCATTGGCGGCTGATGACCACGCCCGGTCAACTCCGGGGCCACCAACGCGAGCTGCTGGCGGGACAGCAGCCTGGGGGCGACATAGCCTTCATCGTTGCCTTCGCGCCGAGCCGCCTCCACGAATAGATGAGCCTTCTTGATCAGGCTTCGGCTGTGATGCACCAATGGCTCGGGTAAGACCCGCACCCCGCTCTCGATCAAAACCCGAGAGGCCCTGGGCAGGCGCGTGTACCAGCGCAACATGGCCCGCGCCTGATAGCGTTGGTAGCCGCTGAACAGCTCATCGCCTCCGTCACCTGACAGCACCACTTTCAGATGACGGGCCGCGAGCCGTGCCACCATGGCCGTGGGCAGCAACGATGGATCAGCAAATGGCTCGCCAACGACGTCGAACACCAGGCCTTCCAAGGCGTCGGGTTCGAGCACCTCCAAGCACTCTTCGTGGTGCTGGGTGCCCAGCCTGGAAGCCACTCGGCGGGCAAAGGGCCGCTCGTCGAATGACGGATCTGCAAATCCGATGGCGAAGGTCTGCACCGGAGCCGACGAAAGCTCCACCGCCAGGCTACTGATCAATGATGAGTCCACGCCGCCAGAGAGGAACGCGCCCACCTCCACGTCAGCAACCAATCGACGGGACACCGCGGTGCGTAACCGGTGACGGAGCTCTTCCACCGCGTCCTGCTTGCAACCCCTGAAAATCTCCAGGCCGAGCCGCCAGTACGGCCGCTGCTGCAGTGGCTCGCCTGGGCGCCAATGCACGACGTGTCCAGGCAGCACCTCCCTCACGCCGAGGTAGGCGGTGTTTCCGGGCAGCGCGAAACCGTAGCGGAGAAAGTCCGCGGTGGCGTCGGTATCTTCCGACCAAGGCTTGCAGGAGAGTGAGCGTAATGCGGGCAGCTCCGATGAACAGCTCAGCGCGGTAATGGAAGCCGCTCGAAAGAACAGCGGCTTCTTGCCCATGCGATCGCGGGCCATCAGCAGCCGCTGCTCACACCGATCCCATAGGGCCAGCGCCCACATTCCCTCGGTCTGCTGCAAGAAGTCCGGCCCCCGCAGCACCAAACCGGCGAGCAATACCTCGGTGTCGCCCCGGGTACGAAAGCGCCAATGGGGCTCCAATGTGCTTCGCAGCTCCGAGTAGTTGTAGATCTCGCCATTGAACACCAGGCAATAGCGTCGCCCGTCGTCCCACATGGGCTGATGGCTACCGCTGAGGTCGACGATGGAAAGGCGACGGTGTCCAAGCAGCCAAGCCTCGTCGGTCTCCAGCCCCTCGTCGTCGGGACCACGGTGCCGCATCCGGGCCAGCGCCGCGGCACCGGCCGCACGAAGTTCGTCGGCCGAGCGTTGGGAGTCGAAGGCGAATATCAACCCACACACGGGCAAATCTCCTGACCATCAGCCCGCCTCGGAAAAGCACACTGGGTGATACGAAGCTCGGGTGGCGATGAGCGGCCTGGCATCGATGCGCTGGGGGAGCGGCTGGCGGCCCTTCGGCCATCGGCAAAGAAACACCACTGCCAGGCATTGCCCAGCGGGCATTTGAAGTTCATGCCAATCATCGACCAGACCTTCCGCGAGCGGAGATCTCCGGGACTATGTCGCGATAGAGGCGACCGTACGCGCGGCCGGTTGCGAGCCAGTCCAGACCCGACCCCACGATGAACGCTCGCGCCGAGCGCCCGAGCTGGCGTCTCAGCACGGGCTGCTGCGCAAGCCTCCGCACCGCGAATGCCAGGGCGCCCGAATCGCCGGCGGTGAAACAAAGTCCCCGAAAACCTCCGCCCAGCAGTTCGCGCACGCCGTCGATATCGCTGGCTACGCAGGGTAATCCCGCCGCCATGGCTTCCAGTAGGGCATTGGGCCGGCCCTCGCTGCGGCTGGGTAGGACAAAGACGTCAGCAGCGGCGAGCTGTTCCGAGATGGCCTCGGGCTCCAAGGCGCCGACCAGCTCCACCTGGTGCGCCAAGCCGAGTCGACGAATCTGAGCCTCCAAGGCGGCCCGTTCCGGCCCCTCGCCCACCAGCGTGAGCCTTGTTGCCACCCCAGCCTGTGCCAACGC
>CAZLYT010000308.1:0-6911 GCA_964563515.1 uncultured Candidatus Competibacteraceae bacterium
GCAGCGCCCTTGTTTAGCTGGCGATGCTCGAAATAGTCGGTATCGACTTTCTCGTAGTCGACGCCATGCACGTGAATGGTTTGATCATTTGGCATGTGAATTCCCTCGCAGCACTTCAAGTCATCGCATTCAGGAATCCTACCTTGCGGATTTGAAGCCCGTGGCCGGCCGTTGCCGAGAAGCCAGCCCCCGCGTGAGCGGCGGGCGGGAACTGAGAAACATGGTTGTCTGCCTGGATACCCGCTTTCGCAAGTATGGTGTCTGAGTTAGCTCTCGCACGTCCCCAAGCATCCCGTTGGTGGCATCAGGGGGCGCCTGCACCCTCCCTCTTTCCGGTTCTCACGAATTCTTTGATCTGTTGTGGGGACAGCCCGGAAAGGCCGAGGTCTTCGGTGGTTCTACCTTCCTCCCACCAGTTCCGCTCGTGGACCACGTTGTAGATGTTGACGATGGAATCGATGATCGGGGTTTCGACGCCCACGGCTTTGCCGATATAGCTCCAGGGCACCAACCCGTAAGGGGCGTCTTCCGTGAAATAGCGGTTCATGATGTCGTGAGGGCCGGAGATGGGGGTCAGTGAGATGTTACCATGGATGCTCATGTAGAGCTCCTGCCAGGTGTAGTCCTCTCCCAGCCCGCTGAAATCTTCGATCGGCCTCAGCCCATAGCCGAGCTTCTTGCCGATCTCTTTACGTTCGTTGTCGATGTGCCGATTGACCTTACAGGAGGCTGGGGTTACGCCATGCTCGTAGAGGAAAAACGGTCGCTTGGGCCAGTTCTCGATGGCGGTGATGCTGAGCAGGCAGGGGCCCGAGTGCACGCTCGGATTGACGATGCTCAGGCTAGCCTCCAATACGTCGGCATAGACCTTTTCATAGTTGTGGAACTCACGTAGCTCGTCGATTAGCCCGGGCCCGCTTTTCGAGGGCATGAAGGCGATATTGACTCGGTTGTATCCGTAAATTGAGACCCTGCCGGGCTCGGTCACTCTGGCGTCGTAGGGAAGATTGTTCACCTCCGCGATCACCGGGCAGGCGTCGTCGGAAAAAACGGCTCTCAATAGTAGGCTCGCAAAAGACCCGGGGTAGACCACGACCACTTGGTCATTACCGAGCTTGCCCTTGAGTAGTTTAGCGTAGTCTTCGTGGGCGAAGGCCGGCGTCACCAGGAGGACGTACTTCACGCCGTCGATCGCGTCCTCGATATCACTGGTGACCTTGTTCAATTCGAACCGGCCCTGAATGGCGCCCGAAACCTCGATGGTCTTGGTGGCAAAGAGTGTTTTCAGCCGATGTGCGAACTGAGGCATCTCGTACAGGTTTACGGTGAATCCGCGCGAAGCCAGGTCCACTGCCATGGCATGGGCTCCGTGTCCACCGCCCAGTATGGCGACAGTCTTGTTCATGATTCGCCCCCTTCAGGTGACATTGGGTTCAGGCTGACGCTCATTGAATACCGAGCAAGAGTCCGGGCAGCCACAGCGACAAACCGGGCACATAGGTGGTGAGCACCAGCACCGGGATCCAGGCGAAGGCAATGAGCATGAGGGTTGGGGGTATTGACTCATTGATGCGGGCACCACAGAGCTGGCCACTCAGATACAGCAGAGGCGCGGTGGGTGGGGTAATGTTGCCGAGCCCCAAGTTGACCCCGACGATAGCTGCGAAGTGGATGGGACTGATCCCTAGCTCAACCGCCAGCGGCAGCAGCATCGGAGTCGACAGCAGAACGGCGCTGACGTCGTCCATCAGCATGCCGATCGCGATCATGAACAGATTTATGAGCAGGATCAGGACGAGCGGGTTCTCGGAAAGAGAAGTGAGCCCATCCATGATGATCCCCGGGAGATCCTCCATGATGTAGAGACGGCTCAGGATCATCACCGTATACAGCATCACCATGATGACGCCGCTGGTAAGCGCGGACTGCAGCAGCACTTCGCCGACCCCTTTCAGGGTCAACCCGCGGTAGATCCAGAAGCCGATGGGCAGCGCATACAGTACCGACAACGCTGCGGCCTCGGTGGGCGTGACGAAACCGCCGTAGATGCCTCCCAACACCAGCAACGGCATGGTCAGGGCCGGCAGGCTGCGACCGGTGCGGACGCCAAGCTCGCGACGGAAGGCGGGTGGGTCCAACTTGGGCTCGACTCTGATGGAGCGGTTGTTGCGCAGCAGCCAAACATTCACACCACACATCAGTGCCGTCAGGATGATGCCCGGTATCACGGTGGCCAAAAAACAAGCCAACACCGAGGTTTGGCCCACCCAGGCGTAGAGAATCATGATCGAGCTGGGGGGTATCAGCATGCCCAGTACGCTGGAATTGGCCATGATTGCCGCAGAATGGCCAACCGGATAACCGGATTTCTCCAGCTTGGGAAACATGATGGTGCCAATGGCAGAAAGCGTGGCGGCGGCACTGCCAGTAATGGAACCGAACACTGCCGAGGAGACGATGGCCACGGCACCCAAGCCACCGCGAATGCGACCGACGAAGACTTCGACCAACTCGACCATGCGGTCGCCGATATGGGAGCGATTGATGAGCCCGCCAGCGATGATAAACAGCGGGATCGCCAGGATCACGGTGTTATTCATTCGGCTGAAGCCGAATGGCAACAGAAAGCTTGGATCGTAGTCGAATATGAATATGAGATAGGTAGCCGAGGCGAGGAAGGCGAAGGGAACCGGTACGCCAATCACCAACGCCGCGACCAGGATGAGTAAGGCTGTCACGGTCATCATGGTTCTTGTCTCCCGCTATCGACGTGCTTGCTGCCTTTGTCCTCGGTATCGGACGCCGTCTGAAGATCGGACTGTTCGTCGGTCAAGCGCGCGATCACGCCTTCACCGAGTCGTGTCCCGAGTTTCGGCCACGTCACCTTTCGAGTATGCGCGGCCCACTGCTCGAGCTCCTGCTCACTGAAGGTGATGACCTTCAACCCGGCGTCACGCATTCGCTCCAGGTACTCGCGGTCATTGGCCTCGGCCACCTCAAAGCTCTTTTCGGAGAGATCGGCGACGATGTCCTCGATGAGTTTCTGGTCTGTTTCGGAAAGCGAATCCCAGAGTGCTTTGTTCATCAAGAAAGAGGTGCTTTCGAAGAAGTTGTGATTAACCACGAAGTGGGTGAAGAACTCGCGGAACTGTAGATATGTCGCCGCCGGAGGACCACCGATAGACCCATCGAGAGTTCCCGTTCTGAGTGCCTCCGGGAGCTCCAGATAGGGCACCGACGCGGTCTCGAAACCCTGGTCCTCGGCAGTGACCTTGAAGATTCCGATGGGTGGCACTCGCATGGCCAGGCCTTTTGGCGAGTCTGGCTGGCGCAGGTTGTCCGGTAGTCGCTTCAGCGCGAGTCCGCCGAAACCCTCGACGTTGAAGCCCAGAAACTGAACTCCAAGGTCAGCGTGCAGTTGCTTCACGTGGTTGAAAAGCGGCGAGTGTCTACCATAGATGCGGCGCGCCTCGGAGTAGGATCTGGCGGCGTAATGCAAATAGATGATTTCCAGACGTGAATCGACCTGGCTTGGCACCGAGATCAGCGCCATGCCGATGGTGCCGAGCCGGAGCTCTTCATAGACCTGCGTGTAGTCACCGAGCTCATTCTCCGGATGAACGCCGATCCGGATGTGTCCACTGGTTGCCTCCTCGACTCGCTTCTCGAAGTCGTACAAGGCGGCGGTAGTGGGATGATTCTTGGCGTACTGACTGGCGACCCGGATCTTGAGCTTCAGCACGCTGCTGAAGTCACCAATCAGGTCTACCAGGAAGTACCAGGCCATGAGGACGAAGCCCACGAATACAGCGGTATGGGCGATTACCAGGGGAATTTGCCAGACCGTGGTCCAACCGCCCTCGGTCAGGCTCCAATAGAAGAACTCCCAAGCCCAGACGCTATAGAGCAGCGCCAATGCCGTGGTGACAACGCCACGGAAAAGATGAAGAAACTTGCGAATCTTGGGGCTGGTGACGTAGGTGCTGACAATTTCCGCAGAGATGTGGCTGTTGGTGTGCGTGGCATAGACCGCGCCAGAGAAATACAGCCAGAATGCCGCAATGGTGATGAACTCCTCCGCCCCGTACAGATCCACGTTGAACAGGTAACGGAGCATGGCGCCGGCCCCGACCGCAATGACGATAAAGGCGGCGGTGACCACCATGATGATGCGCTGTGCGCTCTTCACAGAGGTGTCGATAGCTTCGAGATTGACCATGGCTTACCTCGGCGGCGAGGCCTCAGGTCCAAAAGGGGCGCAGTGGGCGTGGCGCGCCCGATGAGGCGCAACCACGCGCAATGCCGTGAACAGTGGCTTCAGTACTGCGTCTGCAGGCTCTCGATGAGCTCCTTGGAGAGGCGCTCCTCGAGCTTCGGCCAGGTGACTTCGCGGGCATGTGTAGCCCACGCAGTCAGCTCCTCGTCGCTGAGGGCAATCACCTCGATGTTGTCCGCCTTCATCTTGTCGAGGTATTCCTGATCGCTCTGCTTCGCGATCTCGAAGCTTTTCTTCGCGAGGTCGTCCACTGCGGCTTGAATGAGCGCTTGGTCTTCCGCAGACAGCTCATCCCATTTCTCCTGGCTGATGAGATAAGAGGTGTTCTCGAAGAAGTTGTTGTTGACCAGGAAATATTTGATGACGTCACGGAATTGCAGGTAGTTCACCAGGGGCGGACCTCCGCTCCAGCCATCCGCCACACCGGTCTGTAGCGCCGTGTAGAGCTCGGCGAAGGGCACCGAGACAGTCTGGAAGCCCTGGTCGTCGGCGGTGGTCTTGAACACCGCCATCGGTGGCACCCGCAGCAAGATGCCCTTGGCCTGTTCGGGGCTGTGGGCGTTGTCGGGCATCTTGGTCAGGCCGAGACCCCCGAAGCCCTCCACGTTGAAGCCAAGGAACTTGACGCCGAGATCGCTGTGTAGTTTCTCCACGGCTTGGAAGAGCGCCGAACCGGGGGCATAGATCTTCTCGGCCTCGCCGTAGTTCATGGCGAGATAGTGCAGATAGATGACTTCGAGGCGCGGGTCGAACTGGCTTGGTACCGAAATGAGGCCCATTTCGATGGTGCCGCGGCGCAGCTCCTCGTAGATCTGGGTGTAGTCGCCCAGTTGGTTGGCGGGAAAGATACGGACCTTGATCTGGCCGTCGGATTCCTCTTCGACGCGGTCCTTGAACTGGTTGAGGGCGACGGTAGTGGGGTGATCCTCGGCGTACTGGGTAGCAACGCGGAGCCTCTCGGCAGCCTGGGCCGGGTCGGGTAGCCCAGTGGCCGTTAGTGTTGCGCAAACAAGCACGGGTAGTAGGGCAGACAAGCTGTTCCGGCGTTTCATGAATGACTCCTCCTTTGCTGCATGATTGTAAGTCATACAGGCGAGCAGTGAGTTGACTTGGAAACCGCCTGAGTGCTATTAGGGCCGGAGTCGCTGTTCATGCGACAAGGGAGCCAAAGCAATGGAATAAGGCGGATTTGTTTAAAATTGCATGACAACATGTCAGACAATGTTCTCTTGTATGACCGCCGCTGACGCTAGTGAAATGCCAATCGGATGTCAAGATGTATGACGTACAATTTTAGGAATCTAAAGCTGCAGCGAGAGGGAGCGGACGTGCCTGTCTACCGACAGATCGCGGTTGCCATCGAGGACGAGATCAAGTCCGGGCGCCTCGCAGCCGGCGAGAAACTGCCGACGCAGCGTCAGCTCGCAAAAGACCTGGGCCTCAACCTGACCACGATCACCCGGGCCTATACCGAGCTCAAAGAGCGCGCACTGGTGACGAGTGGCACTAGGAGTGGCACCTACGTGACCCCAACCGGTGGCGTGTTCAGACCGTCGGTGCCGGACGTGTCCCACGACGCCGACCTCATCGATCTGACCATCAATCGGGCGGCCACCCACGAGTACACCACCCGGTTGGCAAAGACCATGTCCCGGCTGGCCCAGGACTCGAGGTTCGTCGAGCTGCAGGACTACCACCCCGCTGAGGGTGCGCCGTGGGCACGCCAAGCGGGCAAGAAGTGGATCGAGCTGAGCGGAATGGAGGCGCCCGCCGATCGTATCATCGTCACCAGTGGCGCCCAGGACGGCTTGTTCAACGTCCTGTCCGCTATCACGCGGCCGGGCGATGTAGTGCTGACAAATCAGATCACGTACTACGGCATGAAGGCGCTCGCCGACTTACTGCACGTGAATATTCATGGGCTGCCCACCGACGAGGACGGTCTGTTGCCGCATGCTCTCGACGAGGCCTGCGGTGACAGCCGGGTGCGAGCCGTATTCAGCGTGCCGTGTATTCACAACCCGACGGCGATCACGATTCCGCGCGGGCGGCGTGAGGAAATTGCCGCTGTCGCCCGGAAGCATGAGCTCTACGTGATCGAGGACGATGTCTACGGGCCGTTGCTGGAAACCCGGCCGCCTCCCATTGCCGCCTTGTATCCGGAGCGCACGTTCTACGTCACGGGCACCTCCAAGACGTTGGCACCGGGGCTCCGCCTTGGCTACGTGCTTGCACCCAAAGGGATGGTTGCCCCGATCGCAGACACGATACGGGCGACCTGCTGGATGGTCTCGCCACTATCCCAGTTGATCGCCAGCCAATGGCTGGAAGATGGCACAGCAATCCAACTGGTCGACGCTCAGCGGCGGGAGCTGATGGCGCGACAGTCGTTGGCGGAGGAGATTCTGAAATCCTTCGAATTCAGCTCCAGCCCCGTTTCCACTCACCTTTGGCTTCATCTGCCTTCACCTTGGCGGGCAACGGAGTTCGCCACCCAAGTCCGCTCCCGCGGCGTCACCGTGCTGCCATCGGAAGTCTTCGCCGTGGGCCGGGCCGAGATCCCCCACGCGGTGCGTATCAACGTGGGTGCCGCTCATTCCCGCGAAGAGCTGGCGCGTGGACTGCGGGTAATTGC
>CAZLYT010000309.1:0-7717 GCA_964563515.1 uncultured Candidatus Competibacteraceae bacterium
TCAGTGCAGTGGCAGCCAGCCGGTGCCCGGTTCGCGGATGAATCGGTTACAAGCGACACTCTCGAACTCCCCCCCAGCCATGTCCCAGCGCTCCAGCGTCTGGGTGGCGGGCTCAGAGGGCTCGAGGGTGATGAAATTGAATGAATTCGGTATCTCGGGGCGGGTTCGCTGAGAGACGCAGGTCCCCGCGACCGCCAGGATCATCGGGCGCCGCAACTGCGGATAGCGCCGGCTGGAGAGCGTCACGAAGGGGTCGTGGATATGGCCTCCCAGCACCAGATCCACGTCGTGGTCGGAGAAGACTTGCAGCAAGCGCTGGCCGAGCAGCAGCAGGTTGCGCTCGTCGGAAGGCGACCGGCAGTCCAACGGATGATGCAGCACCGCGACTCGCAACGGCGCCGCACCATTCAGGGTGGTAAGCTGGCGGGCGACGTGGCTGCTATCGAGCTCGCCATACTTGTGCCGCCAGGGCGGCGCCGAATTGAAACCGATCAGGCGCACCCCATGCAGGCTCACATCCGGCGCCAGGGCGGCGCCCAGCACTCGCTGGTATTTGCGATACGGCCAACGCCAGCGCGCCAGTACGTTGAATAGCGGTATGTCGTGGTTGCCGGGCACGACCAACACGGGGGTGGGCCGCAGGTTGGCCAGGAAGCGTCGGGCGGCGATGAACTGACTGCGGCGGGCGCGCTGGGTGATGTCGCCGGAGAGCACGATCAGGTCCGGGGCCAGTCGCTTCAGCGTGCGGCAAAGCTCGCACATCACCGTGATGCGCTCGCTACCGAAGTGCGGATCCGAAAGGTGCGCGAGGCGGACGCTCATGCACTGGCGGTCTCGGTTTCTGCCGGCGCGGGATCTGGCTTCACCAACAGCACGGCGTCGCGCCGGTAACGAAAACGCAGCGGCGGGGCGATCCTCACCACCTCGCCGTCCAGCGCCACGGCCACCCGCCTCCGGTGGCGACGGACCTCCACGCTCTCGGCACAGAAGCTGATCAAGGACTCCTCATCCTGCAACTTGCGCAGCAACCCTCGTATAGTCATCCGCATCAGTTCCCAGGTGCCCACAGGCTTGAGCACGACCACCGCCAGCCGACCCTGCTGTGCGCAACGGGCCACATCCAGTGCCACGTTGCGGAGCTGCAAGGCATTGCTGCCGACGAACACCAAGGGGGTACGCACTTCCCGAGACTGTCCATCCACGTTCAGCTCGAGCCGCAGCGGGCGGTGACCGCTGATCAGGCTGGTGGCGGTGGAGGCAATGGCCAGCAATCGGTTGCGCCCGAAGCGGGAGATACGGGACTCGCGTTCCTGGATGACCCGCGCGTAGAGCCCGAGGCTCGCGTTGATGAGGAAGAACTCACCGTTGACCTCGCCCAGGCTCACTGGCTCCGGCACCCCGGACAGGGCGATTTTCACCGCCTGCTCCGGGTCTTCGGGGATGCCGTGATTGCGCGCGAAGTAGTTGAAGGTCCCGGTAGGCACCACGGCCAGCGGAACGTCGGTGCCGGCCAGAATCTGCACCAAGGTCCGCACGGTTCCGTCACCGCCCGCCGCAAGCACGACGCCGCCCTGGGACCGCGCCGCTCTCAGCGCCCGTTCCGCCATGCGGGGCAGCTCCTTGGGGGATCGCGGCGAATGCAGCACAAGAGGCCTGCCGGCCTCGCGACATTGGGCCGCGGCAATCTCCGCGACCTGCTCGCCCACACCTTGGCCGGCGGCCACGTTGGCGATCAGGTGCAACGGCGTCTCGTCGGCTTCAGCTGCGGACCGATGCCGCTCGCTCGAGTGCGGCTCGGGGCGCCGCTGCAATGGGGTTTGCGGGTTCTCAGTCACAGCTCAGCAAACGACCGCCAACGCGATCGGTTCCTCGGTGCCGCACCACTGGCAGCCTCGCATTCAACTCTGGCATCTCTGGTCACCGGTGCCCGGTGTCCCTGAGTGTATCGGATGGCGGAGTGATTGGACCGGTGCATGGGCCGCAGGCGTTGGTAACTCGGGACACTAGCCGCCGCCGCTGCGGCTGCTAGACTCGGCCGCGATATCCCGCACTTGCCGATACAGGCGACGATTATGACCGAGGCGCCAGGATCGACCACGTCCCTCTTGCGACAGGCAGCGATAGCGCCGGCGGGAAGCGCTCGCGTGCCCAGTTTTGCGCCGCGGGGCCTCTGCGCAGGAAGCTGGCGCCAGTGACCATTCAGATTGCCGTCGTGCTGGCGCTGTTGGCCTTTGCCTCCTTCCTTTTCGTCTCCGAGCTGGTGCGCATCGACGTGGCCGCTATGCTGGTCCTTGCGCTGCTCGGTGTGCTTTCCATCACCCCCGGCCTAGAGGAGGCCGTCAGCGCCAAGACCCTGTTCTCGGGATTCGCCAGCGATGCGGTAATCGCCATCATCGCGGTGATGATCATCGGCGCCGGGCTCGACCGTACCGGCGTGATGAATCGGCTGGCCGCGTGGATCGTCGACATCGGCCGCCACCGGGACCGACCCATTCTGTCGCTGCTCTGCGGCACTGCTGGCCTGGTGTCGGCCTTCGTTCAGAACATTGGCGTCATCGCGCTGTTCCTGCCGGTGGCATCGCGTATTTCGGCACGCACCAATGTGGCCATGTCCAGGCTGCTGATACCCGTCGGCTTCTGCACCATCCTCGGCGGCACCATCACTCTGGTGGGCTGCAGCCCGCTGATCCTGCTCAACGAGCTCATTCGGCACGCCAACCAGATGCTCCCGCCGCAGGATGCAATGGCCCGCTTCGGCCTGTTCGCGCCGGCACCAGTGGGGCTCGCCCTGCTGGCGGCGGGGATCGTGTTCTTCCTGCTGGCCGGACGCCATGTGCTCCCCGAAGTGCGCGGCGACCAGAGCGGCATCGCCACTCGCACCCTGGACTACTTCAAGCGGGTCTACGGTTTCGACCCCAGCATTCACGAAGTGGTGATCCCCACCAATAGCCCGCTGATCGGCACTAGCATCGACGAGGTACAACAGCGCTATCGGGTTCGGATCGCGGCCACTCACTTCCAGGGCAAGAATCGGCTGTCGCCACCCACATCCGTCGAAGTCGATGCGCCCGCGGTGCTGGCGGTGATCGCAGACGCCGCCACCGTAAAGCGGTTCGCCGAGAAGAATGGCCTGGTGGTACGGTCGCGGCTGCAAACCTTCACCGAGACCCTGCTGCACACTCGTTGCGGCATCGCCGAGCTGCTGATCCCCCCAGACTCCTCGCTGATCGGCAAGACCGCACGCGAGCTGCGGATGAGAACCACCTACCAGCTCACCCTGCTCGCCATCCATCGCACCGGCGAAAGCCTCGACACCAATCAGCGCGAGATCCCGTTTCAGGCCGGCGATTCGCTGGTTTGCCATACCTCCTGGGAGGCCCTGGCTCGGCTCGAGAAAAACCATGACTTCGTGGTGGTGACCTCAGAGTACCCCCACGAGGAGGAGCGCCCTCAAAAAATCCTTAGTGCCCTGCTGTTCTTTCTGCTGAGTCTGACATTGGCGCTTTACACCGAAATGCGGCTCGGGGCCGCAATGTTGATCGGGGCGGTCGGCATGGTGCTCAGCGGGGTGCTCAGCATGGACGAGGCCTACGACGCGGTAAGCTGGAAGACGGTCTTCCTGCTCGCTGGCCTGATGCCCTTGGGCCAGGCGGTACAAAGCTCAGGCACGGCTGCATGGATCGCCTCTCAGACCCTGGCAGCGTTCGGCGCCATGCCGGAATGGGTGCTGCAAGCGGTGCTGGCACTGATGGCGGGACTGTTTTCGCTGGTGATGTCGAACGTGGGGGCTACTATCCTGCTGGTGCCGATCGCCGTCAGCATCGCAGTTCACTCGGGAGCCGATCCAGGGATGTACGCGCTCATCGTCGCGCTCGGCACCTCCAACTCGTTTCTCATCCCCACCAACCAGGTCAATGCGCTGATCATGGCGCCAGCCGGCTACCGCAGTGCCGATTTCGTGCGCGCCGGCGGTGCCATGACGGCCATTTTCATCGTGGTGTCGCTAGTGGTGCTGAACCTGCTCTATTGAGGCGCCCGGCGCGGCGATGGTCCCAGCCGCACCGGCGCCTATTCTAGCCGCCGCGGTGGCCGAGGCCTCGGCAGCCATTGCCCGCTCCAGATTGGCCTGGCGGGGTTCGAGGAGTACCTGAACAGTATTGGCCGGGATCTGCTGGCGGCGTGGAGTCCGCCGCCTGCAGCGGCCGCCAAGCTGCAGGCGGCGCTACGCCATGCGCTGCGGTTTGCGACCTGGCGGTCGTTGGCCTCCGAGAGCTGCAGCGATGAGGCCATTGCCGACATGATGATGTGCTGGCTCAAGGCCTTGGCGTCGGGCCGGGAGCCCACCTCCGCCGCTTCAGCGTGAAGGCATGACCGCAACGGCCACCGCGTCCCCCCAGAGCTGAGCAATGACCGGCTGCACGATGGCGGGCATTCCCGAGGTCCAGAAGCGCTCACCGCCGGATCTGTGTTGCAGAGGGGGGCATGCATCGCGCGGCAGCCGGCGGCGCAGCTCCCGCGCCACGGCGGGGCTCGGATCCAGCAGCCTAACCCCGGGGCCCGTCAGCGCCTGAATCGCCGGCAGCAAGAACGGGTAGTGGGTACATCCCAACGCGATCACGTCCACGCCCTCGCGCAGCAGCGGCGCCAGATAGCCCGCCAGTAGCTCCCGAGTCTGGGGGCTTTCCAGCTCCCCCGCCTCCACGCGCTCCACCAGACCGGGGCAAGGCTGCAGCAAGATCCGGGGATGCTCCGGGAAGCGCGCCCGCAGCGAGGCAAACTTGGTACTGCCCAAGGTGCCGCCGGTGGCGAGCACCGCCATCACACCGCTGCGGGTGTGCTCGAGGGCAGGCTTGAGGGCGGGCTCCATGCCGATGATGGGAACGCGGTAGCGTGCCCGCAAGGTCTCGATGGCAGCGCCGGTGGCGGTATTGCAGGCCACCACGATTGCGTGGCAGTCGCGCTCCAACAGGAAATCGCACACCGCCATCGCCCGCGCCTCCACCGCCTCAGGAGACTTGTCGCCGTAGGGCGCGAAACCGCTATCGGCAACATAGTCCAGGTGCAGGTCGGGTAGCTCGCGGCGGATGGCGGCCAACACCGACAATCCACCGACACCCGAGTCGAACACACCCACATTTCCGCCCGCGGCCACCGACAAATTCCGTCACGTTTCAGTTCGCCGGCATTATCCGCCCTGTCCGGCTTTGGGTCTCACTGTCGCGAGCTAAGCGCAGCCGGCCTGCTCCTGTTCTCGCTTGACGGTGTCGAGACCGGCCTTCAGCATCCGCTGATGACGCCAACTCCCAGGCATGACGGTTCCATCACCACCGCCCCGCTTACTCCCGAGCGTTGGGATGATGTGACCGCGGTTTTCGCTCGGGGTGTCTGCAAGCAGTGCTGGTGCATGTATTGGCGCCGACCGCGGATTGAGTTCGAAGCTTCGCTGGGAGCAGCCAACCGCGAGGCTTTCCACCAGCGGGTGTGCAGCGGGGCTCCCCCCGGATTGCTGGCCTACCAGGACGGCGACGCAGTGGGGTGGGTACAGGTAGGACCGCGTCTCGACGTGCCAAACTGGAACGGCAAGCGACGACTGACGGCAGCCACGCCGGACGCGCCGGCCGAGGACCCTCGCGTGTGGGGCGTCTCCTGCTTCGCCGTCAAAGGCAGCTGCCGCCGGCGTGGCATCGCCAGGGCGCTGCTACTAGGCGCCATGGGCTGGGCTCGCGAGAATGATGCCCGCAGCCTGGATGCCTGCCCCGTCGACCGGAGCGAGAAAACCGCGGCGGCCTCGCTCTACCACGGTGTCGCCTCGATGTTCCGAGACACGGGATTCGTGGAGATCTCCCGCCGCCGCGCGGACCGCCCACTGATGCGACTGCGGCTCGATCGATAGCACCACAGTTGCCACTGTTGCAGCTGGAATCGAAAGTGCTTGGCGCGTGTGGCCATCAGCATCGAATCGTCGACACCATGAAAATCGAACCTGAAGACCTGCACCGGCTGGTAGCGACGCCGGAGCGGCTCCGTCACATTGCCGCCGACCTCCGGCTGAATGAACTGGCTTATTCCCACGCCCTGGGGGTCGCTGGCCTGAGACCGGATGCCGCCGGCTGGCGACGGCTGCTGGACCTATTTCTCATGGTCTACGGCACGACTCTGATCCTCGCCGGCGTGGCCGCATTCTTCGCCTACAACTGGGCCGAGTTGCATCGTTTGGTGAAGCTTGTCCTGCTCCAGGCAGGGGTGGTGACCATGGTGTGGCTGGCCTGGCGCCGTGGGCTTGACAGCCTCGCCGGCCGCAGCGCACTGTTCGGTGCCGCCGGTCTCACTGGCGTCCTACTCGCCGTCTACGGCCAGGCCTATCAGACTGGAGCGGATCCATATCAGCTCTTCCTGGGCTGGGCCGTGCTGGCGGCAGGCTGGGCGGTTATCGGTCGGCAGCCAGCCCTTTGGCTGCTGCTGGCAGCGCTCGCCAACCTGGCCTTGATTCTCTATTGGGTGCAGGTGCTGCATCCGCAGGGGTGGACAGGTGAGCTCGCGCAATTTCTCGGGCCGCTGGTCTGGCTCGCATGGACGGTGACCGATTCCCGGCTGGCGCTGTTGGTGTTTCTCCTCAATGCCTCGATGGTCCTGATCTGGGAGCTGTTCGCCGCCCGCGGCGTGGCCTGGATGCAGGGCCGCTGGGTGCCACGGGTGGTGTCGAGCGTTGCGCTGGCTACCGTCGTCCCCGCCACGCTGGTATGGATCTTTGGTGGCTTCACCCGGGAGGGCTGGCTCGCGGCCTACGCATTGCCGATGGCCTATGCCGCGTTCACCGCAGCCTGCCTTTGGTACTACCGCACTCAGCGCCACGATCTTTACATCCTGGCCACCTGCCTCCTCGGCGGCATCATCGTGATCACGGGCCTGATCGCACGGGTGAGCGGAGGCGACGGAGAAATCGCACTGTTGTTGAGCTTCCTGGTGGTGGGTCAGACCGCCGCTGCCGCAGTCTGGCTACGGGGCACCGCGCAGCGCTGGAGGGACGCCGCATGAGGGTCCAAGGCGCAACTGTTGCAGTGGTATTGTCCTCTCTCGAAGCCGGGGGTCACGTCCCTGCCGGCTGGCAGCAGCCGGCGGCTGCCTCGTTGGCGGCCATGGATGAGCCCACGCCCTGGTACTTGCGGGCCATGACCGGCTTCGGCGCGTGGCTGGGAAGCCTCCTGCTGCTGAGCTTCGTGGTTAGCATGAACCTGGCCACCGATAGCGGATACCTGATATCCGGGATGTTTTTGTTGATCGCTGCAGTACTCCTCCGGCGCCGACTCGACAGCGACTTCTCCAATCAGGCCGCCCTGGCCGTCAGCCTGGCCGGCCAGGCGTTGTTCGCCTGGGGCGTCACCAAGGCTTCCGGCTACGACAGCTTCGAAGCCCCGCTGCTGTCCCTGATCGCGCTGAACGCGGTGCTCATTGCCGTGTTCGCGGACCGAACCCACCGCTTGCTCTCGGTGATGCTCATGACCGGCGCTCTGGTGGGCCTGCTCTACAAGTGGGAGGCCCAGGCGTTGCTCGCCGTGCTAGCGCCCTCGCTTGCCGGCGCCTACCTCTGGCTGGACGATCGAAGGCTGCACTTCCTCGTTCGCGGTCAGGACCCGCTGGTGCGACCGCTAGCCGCGGGACTGATGGCGAGCGCCTTCGGCTGCACCTTGCTTTCCACCGTGTACCTGCTGCCAGAGCT
>CAZLYT010000310.1:0-1877 GCA_964563515.1 uncultured Candidatus Competibacteraceae bacterium
GTCACCGCCGAGGTGGCCCAACGTCACCAACTGGAGCGCTCGGAAGCGCAGCTACGGGAGCTGTCGGTCTATCTGCAGGCGCGGTTGGAAGATGAACGGGCGCGTATCGCGCGGGAGCTCCACGACGAGCTGGGTGCGGCCTTGACGGCAATCCGTCTGGAGCTGGGTCCGCAAGCCGGAATGCCGGGCCGGGCGCCATCCAAGGCCCGGGTCAGGCGAGCACTGCAGCAGGTCGATAGTGCCATCATGGCGGTGCGCCGGATCTGTAGCGACCTGCGCCCGAGCCTGCTGGACACCCTGGGCTTGTGGGCCGCCATCGAATGGCATGTCCACGACGTGCAGCTGCATAGCGGCATTCGCTGCGAGCTGAACATGCGGGGCACCGAGATCGAACCGGATCCCGCCACAGCCACCGCGCTGTTCCGTATCGTCCAGGAAGCGTTGACCAACGCCATCCGGCACGCCGGCGCCACCCGCATCGTGGTCGATGCCGCGGCAAGTTTGAAGGCCATCACATTGGAGGTTCGTGACGATGGTGGCGGCATCGAGGCAAACGCCATTGACGCTTCGGGCTCCTTGGGCCTGCTCGGAATGCAGGAGCGGGCTCGGGCCGTTGGTGGCTATCTCGAAGTCGGAGCGACTAGTGAGGGCACGTACGTAAGAGTCCACGTAGCCCTCGGGAGCAAGTAGTGCGAGTGTTGATCGTGGACGATCATGCCGTGGTGCGGGAGGGGATCAAGCGCATCGTGGCCGGCATCGACGAGCACGTCGTCGTGGGAGAGGCGGCAGACGCGGCCGAGGCCTGCCGTCGAGTACGGGAGGACGCCTGGGACCTGGTGCTGCTCGACATCTCCCTGCCGGGGCGCACCGGCCTCGACCTGCTGGGTCAGCTCCGACGCGAGCATCCAAAGCTCCCCGTGCTGGTGCTCTCCATGTACCCGGAGGACCAGTACGCGGCGCGGGTGCTGCGTGCCGGCGCCTCCGGCTACCTGACCAAGGAGAGCGCGCCGGAGCAGCTCGCCACGGCAATCGGGGCGGTCACTTCCGGCGGACGCTATGTCAGCCCAGGCCTTGCGGTGCACCTGGCCTCCCGGCTGGACGAACATTGGCAACAGCCCGCCCACGAGACCCTCTCCAACCGAGAATTCACCGTGCTGCGGCTGCTGGCCCAGGGTCGCCAAGCAAGCGAGATTGCCCAGACCTTGTCCTTGAGCGTGAAAACTGTGAGCACCTATCGCTCACGGGTGCTGAAGAAACTGGGCATGCAGACCACCGCGGAGTTGATGGCGTACGCGATTCGGGAGGGGCTGGCGGACTGAGCAGCCGCCGGGGGAATTGGCCTGGCCCTGCCGCAGCCCCGTCGTTGGCCCTGGGCGTCAATTGTCTCCCCCTATTGTTATCGATCCGGTCACCCTCAGGCTTGGGTTGTGGCGTCCTGACGACCCAGAAGCCAGCGGCTTTTCCGGGCGATCGATCGAAGGCACCTATGGCATCAGCGAGTACAAGACTACTTTTTTGCTCTTTGGTGGAACCACTCGGCCGCCTGCGTCGTAGTTCCTAATACATGCGACGGTGCCGAATGCTCGTCACTGTCGGACCATGATCCAAGCCACAAGGAGGTCCTATGTTGACCAAGCTTGTACCGATAACGGCGTCCATGGTGCTGCTCGCTGGGCCGGCCTTCGCCGCGGATGATTCGAACGTGGTGCAGACGCCGCAGACGGAGAGCTCGAGCTCCGAAGTTCGACCGCTGCCGCCAATCGGCGAAAGCACCGACAGCACGCAAAGCGGCGATGCCGCGGGTTTCGAGACACCGGCCGCCGACAGCTCGAGCTCCGAGGTCCGTGATCTGGAGCCTATCGGTGACGAAGAGCCGA
>CAZLYT010000311.1:0-9777 GCA_964563515.1 uncultured Candidatus Competibacteraceae bacterium
GATCTCGGGTCGGTGATCGGCATGGCCATCATCGCCGGATGCGGGCTCTCATCGCCTATCATCGCGCTCAGGGGTCGGCGCATCGGCCGGCCTGAGCCCCTGATGACAACTGCGTTGGAGGATCGAATGCAGCGCATCATCGCCACCAGCACCATACCTGGCGACCTGGGTGAAAAGATGCGCGCCGCCGCCCGAGCCGGATTCGCGGGTATCGTCATCGTCGAGAACGATCTGCTCTACTTCGACCGCAAGCCCGCCGAGGTGCGAGGGCTGGCGGAGGAGCTGGGGCTGCGGGTGGTCGCCCTGGAGCCGTTCCGGGACTACGAGGGCCTGCCCGAGCCCCTGCGACAGAAGGCGCTGGCCCGGGCCGGTCGCAAGTTCGAGCTGATGCGGGAGCTCGGGGCGGAACTGCTGGTGGTGTCCAGCAATACCGCCGCCGCGACCAGCGACGATACGGGGCGTGCGGCGTCGGATCTGGCAGAGCTGGCGGACGGGGCGGCGGCCCATGGCTTGTACATCGGCTATCAGCCACTGATCTGGGGACGCCAGGTGCGGGATGCCGCAGCCGCCTGGTCTGTGGTGCAGGCCGCGGGGCGGGAGAACCTGGGCCTGGTCGTCGACACTTTTCACGTGCTCTGCCAGGGCCGGGCCGGCCTGGCCTCCCTGGCTGGCATTCCCGCCGACAAGATCGCCCTGGTGCAGCTCGCCGACGCCCCGGCCTTGCAGCTGGAGCCGCAGGAGCTGAGCCAACACTTTCGCTGCTTCCCCGGCCAGGGAGACTTCCCGCTGGTGGAGCTCATGGGCCGACTCCGGGACAGCGGCTACCGCGGCCTGGTGTCGCTGGAGATCTCCAACGACGAGTTCCGTGCTGCCTCACCCCGGCAGATAGCCGCCGACGGTGCGCGCTCCCTGACCTGGTTGGAATCCCAGCTCGCGGGACCGGCAGCTCCCGCCCAGCACCCAGCGCCGCTGGTGAGCGGTATCGAGTTCGTGGAGTTCGCCACCGCCGGCGGCGAAGCGGCCTGGCGAGCCCAAGCCCTGGAGGCCTTCGGCTTTCGCAAGACCCACGTGCACCGCTCCAAGGCCGTCGCTCTGTACCGTCAGGGCGACATCAACTTCATCCTCAACACCGAGCCCGAGAGCTTCGCCCACTCCTACTACCAGGTGCACGGCACTTCAGTGTGTGCCCTCGGCCTCGGCACTGGGCGACCCGACGCGCTACTGCAGCAGAGCCAACTGAACGGCTGCGAGCTCTTCCAGGGCCGGGCCAGTCCCGGCGAGCTGGCGATTCCTGCGGTTCGAGGCGTCGGCGGCAGCCTGCTCTACTTCGTCGACCGAAGCCCGGACGCCGCCCGCTTTTTCGAGGTGGACTTCGAGCGCATCGCCGATGAGGAGCCGAGGGGCTATGGTCTGCGTCGCATCGACCATATCGCCCAAGCGGTTGCGCCCACCGAGTTCCTCTCCGCCCAGCTGTGCTACCGGGCCGTCTTCGACCTGGAGCCGGCCGCGCGTCATGACATCGTAGATCCCCACGGCATCGTCTGTAGCCGCACCATGGAAAACCGCGACCGCACGCTGCTGATCGCGCTCAATGCCTCCCATGGCCGCGACACCTCGACTCAGCGTTTTCGCGCCCGCCTCGCTGGCTCCGGTATCCAGCACATCGCCATGAGCTGCGGCGATGCCTTCGCGGTCGCCGAGCGCTTGAATCGCTTCAACATCCTGCCCGTCCCGGAGAACTACTACGACGAGCTGGATAGCCGCTTCAACCTGGAGCCAGGCCTGCTCGAGCGCATGCGAACGCTGAGAGTCCTCTACGACGAGGACGAGCACGGGCGCTACTTACAGATCTACACTCGACAGGTCAACGGCCTGTTCTTCGAGTTCGTGCAGCGGGACGGCTACGAGGGGTTCGGCGAGAGCAACGCGCCCGCGCGGCTTGCCGCCCAGGCCTTGGAGTTCGAGCGCATGCGCGATGTGGTGGAAGGATTCGATCCCCCGCAAGTGCCGTGACCCCGCCTGCTACGGGCACAGCCGTCAGGATCGACCCAGAGAGGAACCGATGAACGACGAAGTGGAAACCCCCAAAGGCGAGCTGTCGTTGCGCATGCTGGCCATGCCCGCCGACACCAATCCGGCCGGCGATATCTTCGGCGGCTGGCTGTTGTCGCAGATGGACATCGCAGGTGGCCTCGCTGCGAAACAGCGCAGCTCCGGACGCACCGTCACCATCGCGGTCAACTCGATGACTTTCCACAAACCCGTGTTCGTGGGTGACGTGGTGTGCTGTTATACCAATATCGAGCGCATCGGCCGCACCTCGCTGGAGGTGCGGGTGCAGGCCTGGGTGGTCCGAGGGGTGCACGATGGCGAGCGGCTCAAAGTCACCGAGGGACTTTTCACCTACGTGGCGGTAGACGATGAGCGCAACCCTCGACCCATTCCCGAGGAGTAGGCTGCCGACGCCCCCCAGCGGCCGCAGCCCGCAATCGGCACAGGGGAGATTCCCATGACCAGACCCGTCGTCATCGCCGTCGCCATCACCGGTTCCTTGCCGAGCAAGCAGGACAATCCGGCGGTTCCCATCACCCCCGCCGAGCAGATCGAATCCACCCACGAAGCCTTCGAGGCCGGGGCCAGCCTGGTGCACATCCACGTGCGCTCCAGCGAGGGCAAGAGCGACTCCTCGCCGGAGCGCTTTGCCGAGGTCCAGGAGGGGATCCGCGAACATTGCCCGGGCATCATCGTGCAGTTCTCCACCGGCGGTCGCGGGCGCAGCGCTGAAGAGCGGGGCAGCGCGCTGCCCTTGAAGCCAGACATGGCTTCCCTTGCTACCGGCTCAGTGAACTTCCCCAACTCGATCTACGAGAACTCACCTCAGCTCGTCGCGGAGCTCGCGCGCAACATGTTGGCCCTTGGGGTCAAGCCCGAGGTGGAGGTCTTCGACCTGGCCATGCTCTACAACGCCCGCGACCTGGTAGAGCGCGGCCTGCTGCGCGAGCCGGTGCATCTGCAGTTCGTGATGGGGCTGCGCAACGCGCTGCCGCCCCGTCGCAAGGCCCTGGATTTCCTGGTCTCCGAGCTGCAAGAGCTGATGCCCACCGCGACCTGGACGGCGGCCGGAGTCGGTCGTTTTCAGGCCGAGCTGCAGCGTTGGTCCCTGGAGCTCGGCGGCCATCTGCGCACCGGGTTGGAGGACAACCTGCGGGCCACCAAGGACCGCCTGGCACGCAGCAATGCCGAGCTGGTGGAGCTGGCGGTGGAGCGCTGCGCCGAATTCGACGCCCGACCTGCGACCGCTGCCGAGGCCCGCGAGCTATTATCTCTGCCAACTGGATGAGCACCGCCGGCGGGTGCCGGGCAGATGCCAAAGTGCCGTTTTGGGCGGCACCCTTGAGTTCAAGACCATGGCGATAATGAGCCTACATCCTTCACCACAACCAGGAGAAACAACTTGAGATTCGAGGACACCCTCGCTGCCACCTGGGCGCCCCGTGCCCAGTCGGTGCTGCGCATCGTCACCGCCTACCTGTTCCTGCTTCATGGCAGCGCCAAGCTGCTGCAGGTGCCGCATATACCCATGTTCGATGGGCTGCAGATTCTATCCCTGTCGGGGATTGCCGGCGTTCTCGAGCTGGTGGGAGGGGCGCTGCTGATAGTCGGCCTATTCACGCGTCTGGTGGCTTTCATCGTGTCGGGCGAAATGGCTTTTGCCTACTTCATCGGGCATGCGACGTCGGACACCGTGTTGCTGCCCCTAATGAACCAGGGCGAATCGGCCGTGCTGTTCTGCTTCATCTTCCTGTTCCTGGCAGCGGCTGGCGGCGGCCCCTGGAGCGTCGACGCGCTCAGAGCACGCAAGACTTAGCAAGTCTATGAGCACGCAACGACGCTCACGCACCAGCGTTCACCGCTAATCCCAAGAGCCGCTGCGGGGGATTACGAGCAATGAAGTTCGAGCGTATCTCCGACATCAACGTCCAATACACGCTGGAGGGAGAGGCGACACCGCCAACTCTGGTGTTCGCCAACTCCCTGGGTACTGACTTCCGCATCTGGGACGAGGTACTGGATCATCTCGGCGACGACCACCGCGTGTTGCGCTACGACAAGCGCGGGCACGGGCTGAGTGACGTCGGCGGTGGTCCCTACACCATCGACCTGCTGGCCGGGGACCTGGCCGCGTTGCTCGATCATTTGAAGCTGGGCCCCGCGGTGGTGTGCGGCCTGTCGGTGGGCGGCATGATCGCCCAGCGCCTGGCGGCACTGCGGCCCGACCTGGTCCGCGGCCTGGTGTTGTGCAATACCGCCCACCGCATGGGCACACCTCAGATGTGGGCCCAGCGCATCGACGCCATCCGTGCCGGCGGCATCGAGTCGCTGGCGGAGCCCATCCTGGAGCGCTGGTTCTCGGCCGAGTTCCGCAGCGGCCGACCGGCGGATCTCGCGGGCTGGCGCAACATGCTGGTGCGCACGCCGGTGGAGGGCTACCTGGCTACCTGCGCCGCGATTCGCGACGCCGACCTCAGCGAGAGCACCTCCAAGCTGCAGGTCCCGACCCTCTGCGTCGCCGGTGCCGAGGATGGCGCCGCACCACCGGACCTGGTGCGCGCCATGGCGGAGATGATTCGGGGCGCCCGCTATCACGAGATCGAGGGCGTCGGACACATCCCGTGCGTCGAAGCACCCCACGCCCTGGCTACTGCCTTGCGGCACTTCCTCCGGGACAACGACATTGTCTGACGATCGCTACCAGCGCGGCATGGCCGTGCGCCGCTCGGTCCTCGGCGATGCCCACGTGGATCGCGCCGAGGCCCGCAAAACCCCCTTCGACGAGGACTTCCAGCGCTTCATCACCGAGGGCGCCTGGGGCTCGGTGTGGGCCCGTCCGGGGCTGGATCGGCGCACCCGCAGCCTGCTGACCATCGTGCTGCTGGCCGGCCTCGGCCACCACCACGAGCTCGCCATGCACATCCGCGCCACCCGCAACACCGGCGCCTCCCCGGAAGACATCAAAGAAGCCCTGCTCCATGTGGCCGTGTACGCCGGCGTTCCAGCGGCGAACGCCGCCATCACCATCGCCAAGGAGACCTTCAAGGAGTTCGAGGAGCAGGGCGGATTGCCGGCCGCTTCGAGCCTGAAGGTCGCGCCAGCGTCATGGATCTTTGCACCGCCTTAGCTGGCCGGCGGATTAGGCTGCGCCCATTCGCCCTCCGAGCCTACGGCCGTGCCGAGCCGAGCGGGGGGAAGCCCCGAAGAGGTATTCCGCCCTATTCGCTCCGGGCATCTCCAGGGGCGACGCCTTTTGGCCCAATGCCACGAGGCCCGGAACTCTCTCATGGCTGACGCGTAGAACCTAGCTGCGAACGCTCCGCGCCGAGAGCATCGTGGCCTCACGCTCCACGCCGCGCTCGTTCCTGGTCAAGGCACCGCGGCGCCCTGTGCAGCGACTGGAGGAGGCATTGCCTTGCAGCCCCAACCGGATCTGGCGGACTTCGCCGACAAGGTAGCGGTCGAAATCGCCATCAACAGCGCCGTTCACCGGCTCGAAATTGCCCCCTGGACGACCTTGCTCGATCTGCTGCGCGAGGAGCTCGGCCTCACCGGCACCAAGAAGGGCTGCGACCATGGCCAATGCGGCGCCTGCACAGTGCTGGTGGACGGCAAGCGCATCAACTCGTGCCTGACGCTGGCGGTCATGAAGGACGGCGCGCAGGTGACCACCATAGAAGGGCTGGCCCACGAGGGCGAGCTGCATCCCATGCAGGACGCCTTCATCAAACACGACGCGCTTCAGTGTGGCTATTGCACGCCGGGCCAGATCTGCTCGGCCGTCGGCCTCATGGAGGAGGGACGCGCCCAGTCGCCGGACGAGATCCGCGAGCTCATGAGCGGGAATCTGTGTCGCTGTGGCGCCTACGCCAACATCGTCGCGGCCATCGGGCAGGTCTTGCGAAGCGGTCAGGGAAGGGGTCACTGAAATGAACTTCTGCTACCACCGCGCCGGCAGCGTGGCCGAGGCCGTTCGGGGCATTGCGGCCGATCCGGGCGCCCGCATCATCGCCGGCGGCACCAATCTGCTGGACCTGATGAAGTATCAGGTGGAGCGCCCTACGCGGCTCATCGACATCACCCGCCTGCCCCTGAAGCAGATCGAGGACACCGCCGACGGCGGACTGCGCATCGGCGCCTTGGTGACCAATGCTGAGCTGGCCTACGAGCCCCGAGTGGAGCGCCGCTATTCGTTGCTGGCGAGCGCCATCCTGGCGGGTGCCTCGCCCCAGCTACGCAACGCCGCCACCACCGGCGGCAATCTGCTCCAGCGCACCCGCTGCTACTACTTCTACGATGTGGGCACCCCTTGCAACAAGCGCGAGCCGGGCTCGGGCTGTCCTGCCTTGAAGGGCCTGAACCGCATTCACGCCATCCTCGGCGCCAGCGACGAGTGCATCGCCACCCACCCCTCCGACATGTGCGTGGCCTTGGCCGCCCTCGAGGCGCGGGTGCTGGTGGAAGGCCCAGACGGTGGGCGCATTATTCCCTTGGCAGAGCTTCATCGCCTGCCGGGCGAGGCGCCCGAGACCGACACCACGCTGGTGCAAGGGGAGATCGTCACCGCCGTCGAGTTGCCACCGGAAGGCTTCGCAACCCACTACAGCTATTTGAAGCTGCGGGATCGGCTGTCCTATGCCTTCGCCCTGGTCTCCGTGGCCGCCGCGGTGAGGCTCGAAGATGGGGTCATTGGTCAAGCCCGTCTCGCAGTGGGCGGGGTCGCACACAAGCCGTGGCGCAACCCCGACGCCGAGGCCTTGCTCCGCGACAAGCCCGCAACCACCGAAAGCTTCACGGCAGCAGCCGATCTCGTCGTGCGCGAGGCGCGAGGCTACGAGCACAACAGCTTCAAGATCGAGCTGGCGCGACGCGCCATGGTGCGGGCGCTGTCGCAGGCCGCCGCGGGCACGCCGCAGTCACAAGTCGACAAACGCATCCGATAGGGGCCCAGCAACATGGCGCAATCCGCAAGCTATGTGGGGACCGCGCAGCGCCGCGTCGACGGCAGCGCCAAAGTAACCGGCGCCGCCCGCTATGCCGGCGAGTTCGCTGCGCCGGACCTGGTTCACGGCGTCATCGTCTGCAGCACGATCGCCAAGGGACTCATCAAATCCATAGACATCTCGGCGGCCCAGGCGGTGCCGGGCGTGATAGAGGTAATCACCCACCAGAATCGACCACGGACCCCTTGGTTCGACTCGCCGCATCGCGATCAGGTCGCGCCGCCGGGCTCACCTTTCCGTCCGCTTCGAGACGACAAGATCGTCTACAGCGGTCAACCCATTGCGCTGGTGCTTGCAGGAGACCTGGGAACCGCCCGCCATGCCGCTTCGCTGGTGCGTTGTGAATACGTTGCCGAAGCCCATGCCACCAAGCTGGACCTCGAGCGCAGTCGTGCCTACGAGCCGCCCAAGAAGCGTTTCGGTCCACTGCCTGAGCCACGCGGCGACGCGCCGGCAGCGTTCAAAGACGCGCCGGTCAAGATCCAGAACGAATATCGGATTCCCATCGAGCATCACAATCCCATGGAGCCGCATGCCGCGACGGTGGTACTCGAGGCCGATGGCAGACTCGTGGTCCACGACAAAACCCAAGGGGTGAAGAACAGCCACCAGTTCGTGGTCAAGGTTTTTGGCCTCCCCAGCGACCGCGTCCGCGTCATCTCGCCTTTCGTGGGTGGGGCCTTCGGTTCGGGCCTTCGACCACAGTACCAGCTCTTTCTCGCCGTGATGGCAGCGCTGGTGCTGGAGCGCTCGGTGCGGGTGGTGCTGACCAGGGAGCAGATGTTCACGGTCGGCTACCGCCCCGACACCCTCCAGACCGTCGCGCTGGGCGCCAACACCGACGGGACCCTACGGGCGGTGGTGCACGATGCCGTCGCTGGCACCTCGCAGTACGAGGACTACCAGGAGAACACCGTCAACTGGTCGGGCCTGCTCTATCAGTGTGACAACGTTCGACTTCGATACTGGCTTGCCAAGACCGATACCCCGACCCCCCTCGACATGCGGGCGCCCGGCGGTTCAACTGGCGTGTTTGCCCTCGAGACGGCGATGGACGAGCTGGCGTACGCCTGCGAGCTCGATCCCATCGAGCTGCGATTGCGCAACTACGCGGAGGAAGACCAGAACACGAAGAAGCCCATCAGCAGCAAGGCACTACGGGCCTGCTACCAACAAGGCGCTGATCGTTTCGGCTGGTCGAAGCGCGATCCCACACCACGGTCGATGCGCGATGGGCGCGAGCTGGTGGGTTGGGGCATGGCTGGCGGCGTCTGGGAAGCCATGATGTTCCCGACCAGTGCGCGCGCGGTGCTGAACCTCGATGGAAAGCTCACGGTGGAATGTGCGACGGCCGACATCGGAACCGGCACCTTCACGATTCTGACCCAGATCGGGGCCGACGCGCTCGGGCTGCCGATGACGGAAGTGACCGCGAATATCGCGGATTCCACGCTCCCCAACGCGTTCGTCGAGGGTGGCTCGGCCACCGCTGCCTCGGCCGGCTGCGCCGTCCAGGCGGCCTGTGGCGGGCTGCGCAAGGAGCTCTTCGATCATGCCCAGGCGCTCGCTGAGTCGCCCCTAGCCGGCGCTACCCTCGACGATGTGATCTTTGCCGACGGTGGCGTCGTGCTCGCGTCCGATCCCGCTCGCGGTGTGACCTTCACCGCCATCTTGCAGGCCGGCGGCGTAGACCGGGTCGAGGCGGAAGCCAAGGTGGGCCCAGGCATGACCGCCACCGCTTCATCCCACGAGAACTACGCCCATTCGGCGGTGTTTGCCGAGGTGAAGATCGACCAGGCGCTAGGGGTCATCCGCGTCACCCGACTGGTGAACGCGGTCGCCGCCGGCAGGATTTTGAATCCGAGCACGGCGCGCAGCCAGATTCTCGGTGGCATGGTATTCGGCCTCGGCCAAGCGCTCATCGAGGAGACAATGGTCGACCACAATCTCGGCCGCTTCATGAACCGCAACTTGGCCGAGTACCACGTTCCGGTGCACGCGGACATCTACGATGCCGAGATCATCTTCGTCGAGGAGCACGACACATCGAATCCATTGGGCGTCAAAGGTGTGGGGGAAATCGGCGTGGTCGGCACGGCGGCCGCCATCGGCAACGCTGTCTATCACGCTACTGGCGTACGGGTGCGCGAGCTGCCTATTACCCTCGACAAAATTCTCGACAACGGGCTCTGAAACATCGCCCAAAGGCGGGTGGGTCCGACTTGGCTGCCCCGCAAAGAATGGCGGAACGCCCCTTTGGGGCTTCCGCCCCACGCCCTCCACACTGAATGCACTAGAACCACAAATCCTCCTCTGCTTGCCGCTGGGGAAGGTCGTCGTGGATCTGGTACCAGGGAGCCTTTGATGCGACATGGATGTGAATGTCGGGGCAGAGCCCAGCATCGGAGTCGAGGGTGCCAATGCGAACATAGACCCGGTCAGGCGACTGGGTCGAGTGACTGTAGATAGGCGAGCCGCAATTGCCGCAGAAGTAACGCATCTTGCCGGGGGACGATTGGTAACCTTTCAGCCCCGATTCACCGGAAATGATTTTGAAGGTGTCGCGATCCACCGCGGCATTCGTGGCGAAGGCCGTGCCGTTCGCTTTTCGGCACTGCCGGCAATGACAGTAGTTGATACCGTGAATCGGGCGCTGAAATTCGTACCTCACTGCTCCGCACAGACAGCTACCGCGCATGCTCATCCCGCCTTGGCTCCGAAA
>CAZLYT010000312.1:0-6860 GCA_964563515.1 uncultured Candidatus Competibacteraceae bacterium
GCCGCACCTTAGAGCCAGGTTCGGGGAGAGCCACGGCAAACCGGGCTCTCCCCAGCGCCTCGCTGTCGCCCGACCCACACCCCCGCAAGCCAGCGAGGCTTGCAAGCGGCGGCCCCTCGTTACACGCGCTTCCGCCCGCCCCTCGACTGAGCGCCGTTTGGCGGCCAACAGCGCTCCAGTTCTAGGTAGGATGCCAGTCGCGATCGCGCGCGCCTGGACGAAAGTCGGCCGACTCTACGGACTGCTGGTGCGGCGTGAACGAGAACGGTTGGCACTTCCCGCCACCTTGTCGGTCACACGCTGGATAACCGCAGCGGGGTGCGAGCTAACACCAGCCAAAACAGCGGCGCGGCCGTAGACAGGCCCAGAAACCGCGGGCGCCAGTAAACTTCGAGGTAAGACCAAACAATGATCGATCTCTATACCTGGACCACACCCAACGGCCACAAGATCCACATCATGCTCGAGGAGACGGGGCTCGCTTACAACGTGCACGCCATCGATATCACGGCGGGCGATCAATTCAACCCCGACTTCCTCAAGATCAGCCCCAACAACAAGATTCCCGCCATGGTGGATTCGGACGGACCCGACGGGGAGCCGATATCGGTGTTCGATTCCGGCGCCATCCTCATGTATCTGGCTGAGAAGAGTGGCCAGTTGCTACCAAGCTCGGTGCGCGGCCGCTATGCCACCTTGCAGTGGCTCATGTTCCAGCTCGGCGACATGGGGCCCATGCTCGGCCAGGCGCATCATTTCCTCGGCTACGCCCCGGATAAAATTCCCTACGCCATGGATCGTTACCGCAATGAGGCCCGCCGCCTGTACGGTGTCATGGACCGGCGCCTGGGCGAAAGTCCCTACTTCGCGGGCGACGACTACACCATTGCCGATATCGCGATATTCCCGTGGGCCCGCTCGCACCGAAAGCAGGACGTGGACCTGGAGGAGTACCCCAACGTCAACCGTTGGTTTCAAGAGATCGCCGCGCGACCCGCGGTGCAGCGGGGGCTCCAAGTACTCGCGGACCACCAGAGCAGCGGCCCCATGAGCAAGGAGGCCTGGGACAACATGTTCGGCGCCGAGCAATACCGCCGCCGTTGATCCCAAAACCGGCGCACCGGCGTCGGCCCTGACCCTCGTTGCGATTCCGCTGCCGCCACCCCGGCAGCCTTCCGGCTCCCCTTGACGCCACCGAGGCAGGCGTCGGTTTGCACGTTGAAGACGCCACAGGTCGCCCGCGATAGGTGTAGCGCCGACGAGCTCGGCAGCAGCATCGCCGTCACCTGGGACAGATGTCACCCGGATGGCTCGAACACCCACCCGGAAACCTACCCGAAGTTCCAACAGCAGCTGGGCCCGGTCGCGCTGCTGCGGGACATGATCAACTGGTGCATAGAGCATCCGGTCCGCGGTGAGAAGCTGGCGCCAGACGACCCCAAGATGCGGGCCTTGGAGGCCTACATCTACGCCCAACGCAAGGGCGAGCCCCTGCACTACGGCAAGCGCTGAGGGGCCGGCCGGCAGTCTTTTGCTCCACAGCATCTTCCCGGTTCCACCCAAAGCATGTAGCGCGTCCCACGTGGGGGCGCGCGTCTGTCAATCGATGGCAGCACCGCCCCTCTCCCATCCAACTGCATCAGCCCTGTAGCAAGCTGTCCCACCTTGGGATTGCCCGCGTGGCGGCCCTTCCCACCACCTCTTATACTCAGCCCGGGTGTACGCCCGAGAACCGTGAAGGGAGCCAGGCTCAATGAAGAAACGAGACTTTCTCAAGAAAGCCGGGGTGGGATCGGCTGCCGCCGTCGCGGCGGTCAACGCGCCCTATGTTGTTGCCCAATCCAAGACGCCCATCAGATGGCGCATGCAAACTTATGCCGGCGCAGCGCTTGCCGAGCATGTGATCAAACCCTCCATCGACGCCTTTAACAAAGCGGCCAACGGGGAAATGGTGATCGAGCTTTACAACGCCGATCAGCTGGTCCCCCATGGAGAGTTGTTTCGCGCACTGCAAAGGGGGACCATCGACGCGGTGCAAAGCGACGACGACTCCATTGCAGCCCCGGTGGACGTGTCTATTTTTGCCGCCTATTTCCCGTTCGCCTCACGTTACAGCCTAGACGTTCCAGCCCTCTGGAATTGGTACGGGCTGAACGAGATCTGGGAAGAGGCTTATTCCAAGGTCGACGGTGTCACCTGGCTCAGCACGGGCTCCTGGGATCCCTGTAATTTCGCCACGGTGAAGCCCATCCGCAGCATCGAGGACTTCAAAGGCTTGCGCATGTACATGTTCCCTACCGGGGGCAGGTTCATGCAGAAGTTCGGCGTCATACCCATGGCCCTCCCCTACGAAGACGTGGAAGTGGCCATTCAGACCGGTGAGCTCGACGGCGTGGCCTGGTCCGGCATCACCGAGGATTACACGGTGGGCTGGGCCGACGTCACCAAGTACTACCTCACCAATCCTATTTCCGGCGCTTGGGCGGGCTCCTACTTCGCCAACACTGATTCCTGGGAGCAGGTCCCCGAGCACCTGAAAACCCTGTTTCGGCTCTGTATCGACAGCTCGCACTATTACCGTCTGCATTGGTACTGGTGGGGTGAGGCCAACTACCGCACCACCGGCGGCAAGCTGGAGCTCACCTCGATTCCCGAGTCGGAATGGAAGCAGGTGGAGCAGGCCGCTTACGAGTTTTGGGACGAGGTCGCGAAAGAGAGCGAGACCACCGCCCGAGTGGTGAAGATTCTCAAGGACTACGTGGCCACCATGGAAGCGGCAGGTCCGCCCTACCGCTACAGCTGAGGTCAACGACGGATTAGCGAGCGCCTTCCCTGGCCCTTCGATCCAGTGGCCAGGGAAGGTAAGCCGTGTCCGTCAAAAGGGGGATCCAATTGCCAAAACCCATAAAACTTTATGTGCGATACGTGGATGCCGCCAGCCGCATGGTCGGACGCTCAGCCATGTATCTGATCTTTGCCATGATGGGCATCCTGCTGTTCTCCTCGATCTCCCGCACCTTCTTCGACCGCCCCTACATCTGGGTCGTGGAGATGGCGCAGTTCACGATGGCGGCTTATTACCTGCTCGGTGGTGGCTACTCGATGATGCTCGAGAGTCACGTGCGGATGGATCTGCTTTACAGCCGATGGTCGGAGAAAAGAAAAGCCGTCACCGACCTCATCACCTCGTCATTTCTGATCTTCTACCTGGTATTTCTGTTGGCGGGCGGCCTCTCCAGCGTCCACTACGCCATCACTTACAACCAGAAGAACTACACGCCGTGGGCACCACCGTTGGCCCCCGTCAAGATCATCATGACCATCGGTATCGTGCTCATGCTGCTGCAAGCTGTATCGATGTTCTTCAAGGACCTTGCGAAGGCCAGAGGGGAGAGCATCGAATGAGTGATGAGCTCATTGCTCTGCTGATGTTCTCGACCATGATGCTGATGCTGCTCACCGGGCAGCGGGTTTTTGGCGCCATTGGATTTGTGGCGGCCGCTTTTTCTTTTGCCCTATGGGGCGAAGGCGGCTTCGAGATGCCGTTCAACGCGAGCTTCGTGCTGTTGAACTGGTATCCGCTGCTAACCCTCCCCCTTTTCATCTACATGGGCTACATGCTGTCCGAGTCGGGCATTGCCAGCGACCTGTACCGCATGTTCCACGTGTGGATGGGGCCGCTCAACGGGGGGCTTGCCATCGGCACCATCGGGCTCATGGTGGCCATCTCTGCCATGAACGGCTTGAGCGTGGCCGGCATGGCGATCGGTGCCAGTATCGCGCTGCCGGAGATGCTCAAGCGCGGTTACAACAAGATCATGGTGACCGGCGTCATCCAGGCCGGCAGCTCGCTCGGCATCATGGTGCCCCCGAGCGTGGTGCTGGTGCTCTACGGCATGATCGCCCGGCAGCCGGTGGGGCAGCTGTGGCTCGCCGGCGTGTTTCCCGGTCTCATGCTGGCCGGTTTGTTCGTGGCCTATATCGCCATCCGTTGCCGCCTGCAGCCGCATCTCGGCCCCTCCCTGGCCGCCGAGGAGCGGCAGATGAGCTGGAGCGAAAAATTCCGCCTGCTGAGCGCCGGGGTGCTGCCGCTGGTCATCATCTTCACCATGACCGGCTTGTTCCTCATGGGCGTCACCAGCCTGGTGGAAAGCTCTGCTGCCGGCGCCGCCACCGCCACCATCGCCGCCCTGGTCAAGGGGCGGCTCAATCGTCAGGTGATGGAGGACACGCTGCGCAAATCCCTCAGCGTGAGTTGCATGTTCATGTGGGTCATTCTGGCAGCGCTCTGCTTCGGCGCGGTGTTCGATGGCCTCGGCGCGGTCCGCGCCATCGAATCGCTGTTCCTGGAGCAGTGGGGGCTCAGCCCCTGGGGCGTCATCATCATGATGCAGATCTCCTACATCCTGCTGGGGATGTTCCTGGACGACACGGCGATGCTGGTCATCGTCGCACCGCTCTACGTGCCCCTGGTGATCAGCCTGGGCTTCGACCCGATCTGGTATGGCGTGCTCTACACCATCACTTGTCAGATCGCCTACATGACGCCGCCCTTCGGCTACAACTTGTTCCTGATGCGGGCCATGGCACCACCGGAAGTCACCCTGGCCGATATCTATCGCTCCATCGTGCCCTTCGTGCTGGTGATGGGCCTAGGGCTGGCCCTGGTGATGGCATTCCCGCAGATCGCCTTGTGGCTGCCGAATCAGTTCTACGATTAGCCGGGGCCAAACCCATGCCGCCCATCATCTCCATAGCGGGTCTGACCAAGACCTACGCCTCCGGCTTGCAGGCCTTGAAGGGCGCCGATCTCGAGATCCAAAAAGGCGAGATCTTCGCGCTGCTGGGCCCCAACGGCGCCGGCAAGACCACCCTGATCAGCATCGTCTGCGGCATCGTCACGCCCACGGAAGGTTCGGTGACCGCTGACGGCTTCGACATCATCCGGGACTACCGGGAAGCCCGCTCGCTGATCGGCCTGGTGCCACAAGAGCTCGCCACCGACATGTTCGAGCGGGTGTGGGACACGGTGACCTTCAGCCGTGGCCTGTTCGGTCTGGCCCCGAAACCGGCCCACATCGAGCAGGTGCTGCGGGATCTCTCCCTGTGGGACAAGCGCAAGGACATGATCATGACCTTGTCGGGAGGCATGAAGCGACGGGTGATGATCGCCAAGGCGCTGTCCCACGAGCCGCAGATCCTGTTCCTGGACGAGCCCACCGCCGGGGTAGACGTGGAGCTGCGACAGGACATGTGGGCGCTGGTGCGACAGCTGCGGGAAAGCGGCGTCACCATCATCCTCACCACCCACTACATCGAAGAGGCCGAGGAGATGGCCGATCGCATCGGTGTCATCAACAAGGGCGAGCTGATCCTGGTGCAGGAGAAGACCGAGCTCATGCAAAAGCTCGGCAAGAAACAGCTCACCCTCAGCCTGCAGGAGCCCATGGCCTCGATCCCAGCGGCGCTCAGCGACTGGCAGCTCGAGCTCAAGACCGAGGGCAGCGAGCTCGAGTACACCTTCGACGTCAACGCCGAGCACACCGGCGTGCCGTCACTGCTACGTCGAATGACCGATCTCGGCATCGGCTTCAAGGATCTGCACACCCGGCAAAGCTCGCTGGAGGACATCTTCGTCAGCCTGGTCAGCCAGCGAGCGAGGGCCCGGCGATGAGGCGCGGGCACTTCAACGGCTACGGGGTCTGGGCCATCTATCGCTTCGAGATCACCCGGGCGCTGCGCACCCTGGGCCAGAGCCTGGTGACCCCGGTCATCACCACCTCTTTGTACTTCGTCGTCTTCGGCGCCGCCATCGGCTCGCGCATGACCGACGTGGACGGCGTGCCCTACGGCGCCTTCCTGGTGCCGGGGCTGATCATGCTGGCGCTGTTCACCGAAAGCATCTCCAACGCCTCCTTCGGCATCTATTTTCCCAAGTTCACCGGCACCATCTACGAGATCCTGTCCGCGCCGGTGTCGTATCTGGAGATCGTCATCGCCTACGTGGGCGCGGCCGCCACCAAGTCGGTGGTGCTGGGGCTGGTCATTCTGGCGACCTCGTCCCTGTTCGTGCCGATCCAGATCCTGCACCCGCTGTGGATGGTGGCCTTTTTGGTGCTGACGGCTGTGACCTTCAGCCTGTTCGGCTTCATCGTCGGAATCTGGGCCAAGGGCTTCGAGCAGCTCCAGATCATCCCCATGCTGGTGGTGACACCCCTGACCTTCCTCGGCGGCGCCTTCTATTCCATCGACATGCTGCCAACCACCTGGCGCACCATCACGCTGTTCAACCCGGTGGTCTATCTCATCAGCGGCTTTCGCTGGAGCTTCTACGAGACCGCCGACGTGAGCGTCGCCATCAGCCTGACCATGACGCTGGTGTTCCTGGGCATCTGCCTAGGGGTGGTGGGGTGGATCTTCCGCACCGGGTACCGACTGAAGAGTTGAGGCCACGCGCCTGCGGAAACTTTTCGCCAGCCACCTCTCTCGATCTTGACGATGTCCTCGCCTCGACTAACGTGATTCGAGCGAGTTGGACGGTGATCGAGCGCATTCCATCCCTGGGATACACGCTCGCACCGGGACCAGCCTCGCCGTGGTCACGTTGTTGCCTCAATCCAGAAAGTTCGCCACGGCGCCCCTTCGGGGTTTGTGCCGGCGAGTGCAAACGGAGCTTTCCCAAGTGCAATTCGATTTCGGCGTGTCGCGTACCCAGTCGAATCATCCGGAGCAGTCATCCGGCCGGCGTGCGCTCGCCACCGGGCTGTATCGCTCCTTGGGCCTTGCCACCGCGCTGGTGCTAGCCTCGGCTCCCGCTGCGCATGCGATCGACGGTTGGGCGATCGCAGCCGGCACCGGTG
>CAZLYT010000313.1:0-4515 GCA_964563515.1 uncultured Candidatus Competibacteraceae bacterium
CCACAAGGGGAGTCGTCATGAAACTTTCGCGGGGTCTGGGATTCAAGATTTTCTTGGCGTGTGTCGCCGTCTGGGCGAGTATGTCCGCCCAGGCCGGGGTGGTGGTCGTGGTACCGAACAGTCTGGCGGCAGCGGAGGGAAATTCGAATAACGCCTTTCCCTTCAACATTGACCGCTTTGGCCATGCCTCGATGCGATATCAGCAGGTTTTCGATTCGTCCGAGTTTTCGACGCTGTCCGGCCCGTCCCTTCTCACGCAGATTGCGTTCAGGCCCGACAGCAGTGACGGAAGCGCCTTCAGCTCCCTGCTGGCAAGCATCCAGATCAACTTTTCCACTACCGCAGGTTCCCCGGACGCGCTCAGCTCCACATTTGCCACGAATGTCGGCAGCGATGACATGGTTGTCTTCAACGGACCGCTTGCACTCTCGAGCGCCGATATCGCCGGCCCTGGAGGGACGCGCGCTTTCGACATCATCATCAATCTCACCACGCCCTTTCTCTATGACCCGGCAGCGGGCGATCTGCTCCTGGACGTGCGGAACTTTGCTGGAGGTCTCACTACTCAGTTCGACGCTCATGTGTCCGGCGATTCCGTGTCCCGCGTATGGGTCGGAAACGTTGGTTCGTCCACCGGCAGTCCCGACACCTTAGGGCTGGTCGCTCAATTCACGTTCGAGTCAGTGCCAGAGCCTGGAACGCTTGCGCTGCTGGCGTTGGGCCTTTTGGTGGTTGCGCGGCGCCGCGGCGCCTCGGCCTAGCGACTACGTTCTAGGAGTTCCATTCCTTCGTGCCCTTGACGAACACGCTGTTGACGATCCCTACGACCTCGCCTGAGGCGGGGTCGTAGACCGGGCTGCCGCTGTTGCCGGGGTAGGCGGTGGCGTCGAGCTTGTCCGCGCGGGGGGCAATTACGATCGGGGTGAGGGCGGCGATCATGGCGCGGTGCGTCACGGGGCTGCTCGCCGGCCTGCTCCTCGGCTTTGCCGAGCCAGTCGTTGCCGCTTCCTGTTCTGCGGACAGCTCCGGCGGGGATGCGCTGCTCGCCGGCAGTCCGGGCGACCTGGATACCTCGGACATGACCTTTCGCGGCAACCCCGCGGATGGCTGCTCGGGCCTTTATGTGGGCAATAACAGCGCGGCCGAAGTTCGCGCGGTCGCCCTGCAGCTCGGGTCGATGCTGGATCCGTTGCAGCCGGAGCTGAAAGCGGACGGGGCTGGGATGACGGGCGCAGCCCTCTACGACGGCATCCTGTGGACCTTGAGCTACCAGACGAGCCCGGAGCCGGATACCTGGACCCTGTCTTACAGCTCGGATCCGGGCCTCGTCAGGTCCTACGACCTCGTCGCGGCGCTCAAGCAGGCGACGGGCTGGGCGGTGTGGCGATTCGCGGACGAAGTCTTCGCGACCGACGGCGCCGGCGGCGGGACGTTCTTCATCGACTGGTGCAAGGGCAGCCGCAACATGACGTTCGATTGCAGCTCGGACGCGCTGTCCCACATGAGCGTCCACTTTTCGCCCACGTCGCGGCAAGTTCCGGAGCCAGGCCCGCTTCTTCTTGTCGGCGCCGTGATGGCGTTTCTGTTGGTTTCAGCGCAAAGACGCGCCAAGAAACAGCGGTAGAACGAAACCTGCGAATCCGTGCCGCGGCACCGGCCGCCGGTCTCCGATTGCGTGCAATCAGGCGAGACCTACCTCGACGCCACTGCCTATCCCGGCAACAGCGGCAGCCCGGTCTAGGACCCCATCTCAGGCGAGGTAATCGGCGTGTTCGTGAACGGAACGAAAGAATCGGCGCTCACCATGCGCGCCGAATCGCCGACTGTCGGAGGAATTTACAGGCGCTTGCTTGCTGTTTTCCAAGGTGCTGATTTCATTGTCGCTACTACGCTGGCACGGAACATGCTCTTCCTCTACAGGTAGCCAAGTTCAGCAAGTTCATAAGCGGGAGGCACAATGTCAGGCAAACCTTCGTTGGTACGTCGAGCGGCGATTGCCCTATGGTCGTTCTTCTTTGTTGCAGACAGTCTTTCAATTCATTCCGCGCCCAAGAAGGCATTGGCCGGGTTGGCGCTAGGACTAGCGCTGAGCGTGGCAGGGCCGGCACAGGCCGTGCTCGTCTACAGTTATACGGACAGTGACTTCGCAGTCCAGATCAGCGGGAACAACTTCCGTGATCTGGGCGATGATGTGACGCTGGCCCCCGGAACCCCGCGCAACGTAACCAGCATCACCATCGAGACGAACTACTTTTTCGATGCCTCCACGGGCCATACGGGCTACACCCCGGACCTGACACTGACGCTCTATGATTTGGGAGCGGTTGGAAACGATGGTAGCGCTTTTGTGATCGCCACCTCTACCGCAACGGGCGTAGCGTTCGTGGGGGCGGATTTAACCTTCGCTTTCCAGTCGATTACGTTCTCGTTCGGTGGAGTGACTGTGCCGGACTCGTTTTTTCTGGGTGTCAGTCAGAACGAAGGGTTCGGCGGCGCTCCCAACAGTGGTTTCGGGTTGAGCTACGGCGACTCCCTCACGGGACCGGTTGGGACGACGACTACGGCGATATTTTGGTGCGCCCCGAATGATGATAGCCCGGGTGCCGCTACCTGCACCGTCCCCGACGTCGGGGCGCCCGGTTTGGTGGTGGACATTAACGCCGTGCCGGAACCTGGCACCCTCGCTCTTCTCGGCCTCAGCCTCGTCGGTCTCGCCGCTTCGCGTCGGCGCAAGCACTGATCGGAGTCTGACCAAACGGAGGGTCCGGTATGTAAGAGTCAAGTATGAAAAAGACCGTTGCTGCGGCTCTGGCGGCCCTCGCAACCGCTGCAGTTCTCGCTGGCACGGCTCACGCGGTCCCGTTCGGCCCTGGTTCCGGCGGCGCCGTTCCGAACGGTACGGGAACGAATGCGTCGCCGGGAATGTTCTCCAGCACCATAGAAATCGCTGACCCGGGCACCATCGTATCGCTCGATGCAGTGACCGTTACGGGCCTGACCCATACATGGGTCGGAGATTTGGAGGTGACTCTCATCGCACCGAACGGCGAAGATGTGCACCTCTTCAGCCGCGTCGGCTGCGCGGCCTGCACCCCTGGCAACAATACTGACGCGGGCGATAATAGCGATCTCAATGGCAACTATGTCTTCGTGATTTCCGGCGGGGCCGACTTCGCTGACGCCGCGCTAGCCGCCACCATTCCTCCTACTACCTACAACCGCAGCACGGCGACGAATTCATCGTTCGCCGGAGGATGGGACCTTGACACCTATTTGATCTTTGCCGGTGACCTGGTAGCCGGCAACTGGACGCTGTCGATCAACGATTGGTATATTCTTGATGTCGGCAGCTTGGGCAGCTGGTCGCTCGACTTCACCATTCTGCAAGCGGAAGCTCCCGAACCGGGGACGATTCTGCTCCTGGGCTTTGGCCTCGCCGGTCTCGGGAGCCTGAATTGGCGACGGAGGCGGCCGAACTAGGCCTCCGAATTTATAGGGGCGTCGCTCACGGCGACGTAGCGGGCGCCGTCATACGGGCGCGTCTCTCGGCATGCCCGCGGCAACGGGCAGGCAGCCGGGCCGGGCGTTCGGCTGGGGCGTGCTGTTCGGCGTGGCGATCGAAGGGCTGCAGGTTTCTTGCCTCCGGCGTCAGCCCCCCTGGCTGCACTGTTGACCGCGGCTTCGATACTTCAGGGCAAGAAGCCCGACCCTGCCGATGCGCTCATCGCGACCGTCGCCGCGGCGCTCGCCTGCTTCGCCGCGATGCGGCTGGCGCACCCGGGCATGCCCGGGTCTCGAATCCCAGATAACCTAGGCATCCCTAGCCGGTAAAGTGACTCCGAACTCTCATCACGACGCGCCTAACGGCATGGACCTCACCGAGCGCCGGCGGCGCGAGCTCGAGTACCACCGACAGCATGCAGAAGCGCATGCCGACATCCTCGCGCGCCCGTTCGAATGGGAGGTTCTCCAACGGCCCGGAGAGCGCTGGTGGAACGTCTATTGAAGCGCGTGATCATCTGCTCTTCGACCGCGCTTCGCAGCCGGCCCGACTCGCGCAGCTCCCCTCCATGGCGCCTTACGCACTGTCACAGCGGGCTCGCACGCGGATTGCGCGGGCGGTAAACGCCCCCAGGCGTCGGCGCAGCGGCACAACCGCCGCCTGCCGTTGCTCGCCTGTTCGCGCTGCGCACTCCCATCCGGGAGGCAACGCGCCAGCCGATGCGCGATCAGTCCCGGTGGTCGCATCGATTCGCCAGGCGAGCCTGCGTCAACAGCCGGACGCCAGCAGGCGTTGAAGCAGGGGTGGGATGACGAGCGCGGCGTACCCGAGGCCCGCAAGCGGGAGCCTCCCGGACCCGAGCGTCGCTACCGCTTGCGCAGCTTGCGGATGGCGGCGAGCTGCGCGGCGAGCATCGCCAGCTCGCTCTCGACCGCGGCGATCTCCTGCTTGTCCTGCGCCTTGGCGCGCGCCTCCTCGGCCTTCTTCAGCGCCTCGGTGGCCTTCGCCTCGTC
>CAZLYT010000314.1:0-1536 GCA_964563515.1 uncultured Candidatus Competibacteraceae bacterium
CCATCGCCTTCTTGGTCGCGCCGTAGAGAGACACCGGCGTGTCGACCCGGTCCTCCACCGAGAACGGCAGCTTCGTGTTGGAACCATAGACGGAGGACGAAGAAGCATAAACAAAGTGGCGCAGGTGGGACAGACGCCGGCATGCCTCCAGCAGCACCACATGACCCTCGATATTGGAGTGAACATAGGCGTAGGGGTTGGTCAGTGAGTAGCGAACGCCCGCCTGGGCTGCCAGGTGAACGACGCGGTCGAGAGCCGGATGCCGATCCAGCACCGCCGCCACCCCTTCACGATCGGCGATGTCGACCCGCGCGAATCGAAACGCGCTGGACCCGCTGAGACGCGCCAGCCGCGCCTCCTTCAGGGACACATCGTAGTAATCGTTGAGATTGTCAATCCCAACGACCTGCTCGCCACGATCGAGCAGCGCAAGCGCTGTGTGATAACCGATGAAGCCTGCAACACCCGTGACCAAAATCGACATTCGCTGAAATCTCCTGCCTTGACTCCCGGCCCCCGATTTCCGGCATGGTGCCGCAAGTCAAGCTGACGCGACGTTAACGCGATCCGCCGGACGAAAAAAAGACCGGCCCGCCGGAACGGAGTGTACAACCTCTCGTGGCGGTGGCGAGAAAAATTGGCTCCCGAGGATTGCGTCGCCGCAACCCCACCGCAACCCCCACGTGGCCGCCATGAACCTCGCCGGCACCCCCCCTTGCCATCTCTCAGTTTCTCCATGCGGCCCAGAGCGGTGGCAAATCGGTGCCGGTCTGGAAGATGGCCTGCAGGCTTCTGATACCGCGCTTGAAGAAGGAAGTTAGGCTGCGCCATGCCTTGCGGGGGCGATCTTGTGGGGCTTTTTTTCGGCGGGGGTCGGGTTGTGCTCCGCATCCCACATGCCGGTGGAGACGGCCCAGTGAAGGGCGAGCGCCATGACCAGGATCAGTTTCGAAAGCCGATCCGGGTACTGGATCTTGCTGCTTTCCAGCCCGAAGCCCCTTGTTTTGAAGTCGGAGAACATGGCCTCGATGCCCCAGCGCCGCCCGTAGTCGAGGGCGCGATGGGATGTCGGCGTCTCGGACATCGCGATGATCCAGGGCTCGGGATGACCCTGCTCATGGATCATGGCAACATGGCTCGGAACGCGCTTGTGGGTCAGTTCGACGCCGGTCAGCTTGTGCGCCCCCCGCGCGAAGCATTCGGCGAGGGTGGTCTCGCCGCCGCCCTCGAACACCAGGAGATCCTGCTTGAGCCGCAAGCGCCAATCCCAGCCCTGCGTTTGGCACCAGGCGATGAGGTCGGGGCTGCCATAGAAACGATCGCCCATCAGCACCGGGGTGAGCCCTTCGGGCAGCATCGCCAGCACCGCTTCGAGCGCTTCGCGCTGCTCGGCAAAGCCGATCGCGCCTTGCGTTTCCTTGACCCGCCAAGCCAGCGGCAGCGCCCGACCGCCGACACGCGCGGAGACCATCACCATCTGGTGCCGATCGCTCGCCTTGCTCTGGTCGATCATCACCACGACGCGCGCCCCACGCC
>CAZLYT010000315.1:0-5056 GCA_964563515.1 uncultured Candidatus Competibacteraceae bacterium
CCGCCCCCCGCCTACGGCTCGGCCGAGTTCTGGAAGGAAGTCGATGAAGTGCGCGCCGTCGCCGCCGCGCTCACCGCCGAGCAGAAGCGCAGCGCCGAAGACTGGAACCTCGACCTCGGCACCGTCACCCCCGCCGGCGTCTGGAACCAGCGCACGAAGGACTTGGTCGTTCATCACCGGCTAGACACGGCGAAGGCCGCCCGCATCTTCTCCACCCTCAACACCGCGATGCTGGACGCGTTCATCGCCTGCTGGCACGCCAAGTTCAAGTGGTGGACCGAGCGCCCGATCACCGTGATCCGCAGCCGCTACGACAAGGCCTTCACGCCGCACGTCCTCACGCCGGCGTTCCCGAGCTACGTTTCCGGCCATGCCTCGGCCTCCGGCGCCGCCTCCGAAGTCCTCGCCTACTTTTTCCCTGAGAACGCCGCCGAGCTGCGGCGCATGGCCGAAGAGGCCGCAATGTCTCGCCTCTACGGCGGCATCCACTTCAGGAGCGACAACGACGCCGGCCTAGCCCTCGGCCGCGCCGTCGCCGCGCGCGCCCTAGCGCGCCACCACCCGGTAGACCGCCTCCCCTAGCCCACCCTCGCACACCGGCCGCACCCCCACCACCGCGCCTTCGCGCAACTCGACTTTGGCTTCAGTCGCCCGCGTCTCCTGCGACGCAATCAGCCGTCCATCGTCCAGCCGATAGCTCCTCACCTCGTAGCCCTTCGCGCCGACCACCGGCTCCCACCGGAGCGCCCGCGCCTCCAAGCTCACCTCGCCCAGCCTGCACATCGCCGACGTATCGATCAAAAACCACGACACCGTCTCGGCGCTCTCCTTGCCGGCGCAAAGCGCCTTCACCCGCACCGTCACCTTCGCGCGCTGCTCGGTAAGCGGCTGCGGCGGCAGATACGCCGGCGCGCTCACCACCGTATCGCTCGCCGCCACCACCCGCCCGTTCGGCACCCGGCTCTGCAGCCTCACCCGATACCCGCTCGCCCCTTCCACCGCCCCCCACTCCAGCCGCGGCCTCGCCTGCTCGATCACCGTGCCGTCGTCAAAAACCTTCCGCGGCGCCTCGCACGCCGCCTCCGCTGGCCCGCTGATCACCGACAGCGAAAGCAAACCGCCCCAATAAAACGGATAAGCCAGCCCTGCCATTCCGGCGTGAGACGAGGTCAGACGGCTGCCACACGAACAACACTTTTCCCCCGGCAATCTGAGATCCCAGATAGACCAGCCCCTAAAAACTTGTTGCGTCTGGCAAGCAGGACACCGAATGGAGAAGGCGTAAGCTACCGTGAAAACTCCCCACGCCAAGTTCACATAGAAGAGCCAATCGGCCGAAAGCCTATAGACAACAATCAGAACGATCTGGACGCCAATCGCAAGCAGTAGTTTTGCTTTGCGAGAGACCGTCATCTTTGGCACCCGCACCAATTACCGCTCCCTGGGCCGTTTACGAGTCGGGCGATCCCTCTTGCAATGTCGCCCACGGTGAACGAGGTGGTGTGCGTGAAATCAGCTCCCGCGCCCAGCTGGCCCAAAGTCAAAGCTGAGAGTTGTAGGTTTCTGGTTGTTATCGATTCCGCCAATACCCCTCCCGAACGCTCCCAGACCTATGTGTAAATTCAAAGTCGGTACGGTCGAAGTTGCAGCGGCTTCCGAAAGTTTGCGAGATACCCCAAGTCTTCTTGAATGCCCCACGCCCGCCTAGTTCTTCTTGATTGTTCTGAAGACGCCAATGTTTGGCAACCCGTTTATTCACAGCACGTACCCCCTCAGTGCGCTGCAGGGGCGCGCTTACCACGTCCATATGACTGACGCTTCGCATACAGTCTTACCGAGGAAATCGGCATGCCAGTGCGGATAGCTGAGCCACTCGGGATGCGAACTGGAGATTGGATGCGACTCTATTCGCACGACACCCTTCTTCTTGGAGAAGCGACTCGGCTCGAGTGTCGCTTCCCGGGCATCGCTTGTGATCAATAGCCGACGCAGAGCACATAGACCGATTGACCCCCCAAAGGCGCCCGATGGATTCGTAGCCGTAGCACTCGATCGCGTGCTCGAGCGGGTTGACCACCGAGGCGAGGTTGTTGCGCGCATCGAAGTTGAAGCGCGTCTCGCCCAGCTTCGCATCGGTGATGCGTGTGAGCTGGTTGAGCGCGTTGTATTGCGCGCGCGTCTCGTTGCCCAGGCCGTCGGAGGTGCGGATGATGCGCCCCGCGGCATCCGAGAGCATCTCCACGGCGTTGCCCAACGGGTCGACGATGCGCCGCGGGTTGCCGCGGCCGTCGTACTGGATGGTGGTCGCATGCTCGAGCGGGTCGCGGATCAGCGCGAGCCGGCCGGTGGTGTCGTACTCGTATTCGGTGACATTGCCCTCCGGGTCGGTGCTGGTCGCGAGCGTGCCGGTGTCCGGGTCGTAGCTGTAGCGATACTCGATGACCGTGTCCTCGTCGAGGCGCCGCGAGACGAGCGTCGGTTTGTTCCACACCGGGTCGTATTCGATGTTCGTCTCTCGGCCCGCCGGGTCGACGATCCTGGTGCGGTTGCCGCGCGCGTCGTACTGGTACTGCGTGGTGCGGCCGATGGCGTCGGTGTCGCGGGTGATGCGGTTGTGCGCGTCGCGCACGATCCTGCGCTCCTGGCCGTTCTCGTCGAGCACCTTGAAGGCGAGGCCGGCGCCGTTGAAGTCCTGGCCGAACTTGCGCCCGCGGCTGTCGGTGACTTCCACGCCCACCACGGTGCCGCCGGTGACCGCCTGGCCGTCCCAGGAGTCGATGCGCACGCAGCCCGCGCCCTGGCAGGTGGTGGTGTTCGAGCCGCCCGAAAGGAGCGCCCCTTAGGTGGGCTGCGCGAGGTTGGAAAGAAGCCCCGGCACGCAGGCCCCCACCAGCTTGTAGTTGAAGCGGATCTCGGTGCCGTCGGGCCACACCTGCCGCAGCACCCGCTTGGACGGTCCGTAGAAGTTCTCGAACACGCCCTGCACGCCGGGCAACCGGATCGTCTTGATCCGCGTGCCTCCGCGAACGTTCTGGCAACGTCCTTGCTCAGGAGAAAGCGAGAGCAGAGTTAAAACCGTGAGCTGCGGAGGACCTCACGGGACCCACGACACGCCGACCGGTCTTCCCTTGCGGTGGCTCATTTGCGGCCAAACAATCTACTTAGAAGTCCTCTCTTCTTCTCCACCGAGAATATCAAGTGCTCGCCTGCCCGTCTGGGCTCCGAATCAGACTTTCCCCAGCTAAATCCAGCCCCAAACTCCCGGGTTCTCAAATCAGCAACGTAGGCGTTGTCTGGAAGATCCTTGGCAAAGGATGCAACGATAACGTCTCCCGATTGGCGCGCTTGTTCAACTGACAACAAATACGGGTCTTCGGACCAAATTCTCGCCGTATGCGCCTTGCGAACGAGAATCAAACGATCATTGTGTTCTCGTCTGCCCAGGTCAAAAACGCTATTCAGGAATAGGCCTAATCCGCTCGCTTGAATCACGACGACTGGCGGATCGTGACACCAAAACATGACTACCCCGGAAGTGTTACCACCTGCAACGTCCACGACCCAGAAATTTCCGAACCCGTCGCCAAGGATTGGAATACTCGGGAAAAAAGTCTGCACCGACATTTCCCGGCCCAACAAATCAACACTTCCCACGAGAGGAAAATCAAAACCACTAGTAAACGCCAAAAGGTCTTGAAGATCTGGTGGAACGCGGATGCCTAGTCGTTCCTCCAGAACGCTGACTTCGTCCCGGGTCGCGGGTGGCAAAAGACCTGGCTTAACGGGAGAGCCTGTCGTATCCGTAAGTTGTTCACGTAAGGCCAGATCAATAACGGCCCTCGGGTTCTCGTAGTTCGGCATAGTCTCGACTCTACTTGCAACCGCAGGTTGCGGCGGAGATTCCAGTTACCGCACCACCAATAGTCGCCCCCTGAGCCCAAGGCGGCATGCGCTCCCACTGCCTGAGCAACAGCGGATGAAGCTGATCACCCCATTTTGTTTGACCACTGAGCAGACGATTGGGATCAATCTGAGAATGCTTCAGAGGAGTCACATACCGTCCATTCAGGATGGAATTTCTGATCGTCGCCGGAACCCAAGTGTATCTATCCGGAATCCAGTGAGACCACTCAACGACACCTTTGACTTTAGTCAAGCTCTTTGCGCCAGCTTTCCATCCGGCTGCACCGCCTGTCGCAATGCCTATACCGATGCCGGCCCACTCACCGTAGTTGTAAGCGTCGGAGCAGTTGTCGATACCACCGCTTACCCCGACGAGATTTCGAAGCGCCTGACCCTGCCCGAGCAAGATGACATCTCCCATACCTGCCGCGAAGTCGACAACGCCTTGTGGCAGGCTAGGAAGCTCAAACAAACCGAGTGGATCGACGTAACTGACAGGATCACCAGCAACGAAGGCATAGAAGTTAGGTCCCATCGCAAGACCGACAGGATCTTCGCTAATGAACCTCTTCAGCACCGGATCGTAATACCTCGCCCGGTAGTAGTAGAGGCTTCCTCCTGCCGTGCCGCCGACGAGCCCGTCGTTCTCCCTCGCGGTGTACTGGTTTGAGTTATTGGGCAGGTCCGCGTCGGCCCCGAGCTGCGCGCTCTCGCCGTAGGGCGAGTAGGCATAGAAGAGCTCCGGCGTCTGGTCGGCTCGCGCCATGGCGAGGACTGAGCCCAGGGCGTCGGTGAGGTAGGTCTTGGTCTGTAGCGGGTTTACTCCACCAGACATGTTCACCGTGCGCGCGATGACCTCGTCGATGTTCAGGCCCGTGAGGATGGTCGCCGCGAGCCGGCTATCGGCGAACTCGCCTATGGCCTGGATACCGTCGTAGACGTATTGCGTTCTCTGCGTTGTAGCGCCTTGGCTGATGGTGCGCTCAATGCGACGACCCATGGCGTCGTACTTGAACTCGGCGGTGCTGGTCTGGCCTCCGTCGGAGGCGCTGATGGCGACGAGGCGGTTGCGGGCGTCCCAGGTGTAGAGGGTGCTCTCGCCCGGGTCGTCGGCGTTGGTTTTCTGGGCGAGGTTGCCGTGGTCGTCGTAGGT